>NZ_JBEZDN010000001.1:0-357095 GCF_040648315.1 Pseudonocardia sp. NPDC049154 | reverse complement strand
AGCGACCCGCAGACCACGGTCGCGCTGGCCCGGCTGCGCCAGGACTGCGTGCTGGCCAAGGAGGCGCTGTCGATCGACACCGAGACCACGATCCCCGTGTTCCTGCCGAACCGTTGCTTCGACGTCCGGCTGACCCGCGCCGAGTTCGAGGACATGATCCGCGCGACCATCGACTCGACCGTCCGGGCACTCCAGCGCACGCTGCGCTCGGCCGGCGTCAGCCCGGACGAGCTCAGCGCGGTGCTGCTGGTCGGCGGGTCCTCGCGGATCCCGCTGGTCGCGCGGATGGTGTCCGAGGAGCTCGGGCGGCCCACGGTCGTCGACGCGCACCCCAAGTACGCCGTCGCGCTCGGCGCAGCCCTGCTCGCAGGCGGATCGCTGGCGGCTCTCGGCCCGGGTGGGCCCGCCCCGGCCACCGACTTCGCGCCGGTCGCCCCGGCTGCGGCCGGTGCCGCGGCAGCTCCGGCCTCGACGAGAGTGCTGGACGACGACGTCCAGTTCAGTGTGTACCGGCCGAAGGCGGTCCGTCCGCTGACATGGGCTCCTCTCCTGGTCTTCGCGCACAAGACGGAGACCTACATCGACCGGCGGAGCGGTGTGGAACGCGATCCCCTCGCGGAGGTCCGGACCCGCGCCGAGAAGCATCTCGGGCGGCCACCGGATCCGGGCGACCTCCGGCAGGCGGAGAGCAGCCAGGGCGTGCCGCGGGGAGCCGTCCTGAGGATTCGGCCGACGATCGAGCACTGCCTGATCAACCCTCCGATGGCGGCCTTCCGCTGGGAGGAGCCGATCCACGAGGTCCCCTTCCTGGTCTACCCGGCCGCGGCGGCCACGGGCCGACGCGTGCGGGGCCGGGTCGAGGTCTGGCTCGGGCCGCTGATGATCGGCGAGGTCCTCCTGTCGTTCGAGGTCCGGGCCGATGCCGCGGAGCCGACCATGGAGCGCGAAGCGCCCTCCCGGTACCGGAAGATCTTCGCCTCGTACTCCCACCGTGACGTCGCCATCGTCGAGGCGCTCGTCCCGGCCCTCGAGCTCCTCGGGGATCGAGTGGTCTACGACCGCCGCGACCTCAGGTGTGCGGAGCACTGGCCGACGCGCATCCTGGAGCTCATCAGGGAAGCCGACGTCTTCCAGCTCTACTGGTCGCACAACTCCATGCGGTCGGTCGAGGTCCGGCGCGAGTGGGAGTACGCGCTCAGCCTGGGGCGGCAGGGATTCGTGAGGCCGTTCTACTGGCAGGCGCCCCTCCCGAGGGACGACGCCAACGGCCTGCCTCCGGAGATGCTGAGCAGCCTGCACTGGTCCCAGCTTCCCCATGCCGCGATGCCGGCCGTCGTGGCCGCGACGACGGCCACCGCCCCGCCGGGGCCGGCAGGCTCCGGGCCCGTCGTGATGACCTCCCGGCCACCCCCTGCGCCGCCGTGCTCCGCTTCGTCGCCCTCCTTCGATGCTGTGAGAAGCGCCGGAACGCCCGGAGGGAGCTCACCGCCCCCGAGTCCCTCGCCCTCGTCCCGGGGCGGAGGACGCGGGCGCAAGGCCATGACGGCCGGGCTCGTCGCAGCTGTCCTGCTCCTGGGGATCGGCGGGGTGGGTTCGTTCGCCGCGAACGAGTGGGGACTGTTCGGGGGTGGTTCCAGCACCGCGGCCCCTTCGACGACCAGCCCCACGCAGAAGATCCCGCTCGGCCCCGCACCGGTCGCGCCGTCGATCGCCACCAGCGTGCCGATCCCGTCGCTGGGCGCCACCATCCCGGTGGGCAGGACCCCCGGCTTCATCGCCCTCTCTCCCAACGGCCGGCTGGCCTACATCGCCAACCGCAACGCCGGCGTCCTCACGGTCATGGACACCGCGGGCGACAAGGTCGTCGCGGTGGTCCCCGTGGAAGCCGGGCCGCCGCAGTACCTGGCCTTCGCCCCCGACGGCACGCGCGCCTACGTCTCGATCTTCAACGACCAGCGGACGATCAACCTGGTCGGTGTGCTCGACACGTCCACGAACACGATCACCTCGACGATCCCGGTCGGGGTCCGGCCCTTCGCCCTCGCGGTGAGCCCCGACGGCTCGAAGCTCTACGTGCCCAACCACGACTCCGGCACGATCACCGTGATCGACACGGCGACGGAGACGGTGGTGCACGACATCCGCGTCGCCCCCAACCCGCACTGGGTGGCGTTCTCCCCGGACGGCACCCGCGCCTACGCGGCCTGCCACGAGTCCGGCGTCGTGTCGATCATCAACACCGCCGACGACACGGTGATCGGCGAGGTGAAGGTGGGAGTCAGCCCGCACAGCCTCGAGGTGTCCCCGGACGGCAAGTGGGTCGCGAACGTCAACTACGACAGCGACTCGGTGACGGTCATCGACACCGCCACCGAGCAGGTCGTCGCCACCGTGCCGGTGGGTCGGAAGCCGCAGGACATCGCGTGGGCGCCGGACGGCCGGTTCGTCTACGTCACCAACGTCGAGGGCGACAGTATGAGCGTGGTCAACGCCCGGACCTGGCAGGTCACCGCCACCTTGCCGACCGGCGACGCCCCGACCAGCCTCGCGGTCACGCCGGACGGGAAGACGGCGTACGTCACCAACCTCACCAGCGGCACCCTCACCGAGGTCCACCTGACGGGCTGATCGCGGTGTCCGCTCCTACGTATACCTGCGTATCCCGTATCAGTGATCAGAGGGCGACCATGAGTGACCATGACGCGCCTTCCACACGGAAAACCGATCACCGTCGGACAGCTCGGCTCGGCTCGGGAGAATCTGCTCCGGGATGCGTCCGAACCTCTCGCCTTCGCGGTGACGACGACCCCCGACCTGCACGATTTCGACCTCCTCTTCCCAGGGCTCCAGAACGACCCGGCCAATCTGCTGCCCGAGGGCCCCGCGACCGTCGCCGCGCTGAAGCGACTGGCGGAGACGATGGCCGACTTCGACGGGCAGGACTCGTCGGAGAACTCACCCGTCCCGGCCGCGTACACCTACTTCGGGCAGTTCGTCGATCACGACATCACGCTCGAGGTCGCTTCCGGCGCAGCGTCGGAGGCGGCGGGCGGTCTCTTCGCTCCTGACGCCGTTCCGCTACCGCTCCACGACATCCAGGAGCACCTGCAGAACGGCCGGACCGCGACGCTCGACCTCGACAGCGTCTACTCCCCACCCGCGCCACGCGATCCTCTGAACTCGGCGAAGATGCTGGTCGGAAGTGTCTCGGAACTCGGTAACGCCGACCCGCCGTTGGCGCGGCCGGCGGGGAAGGGCATCGACAACGACCTGCCCCGCGAGCCCCGCAGCACCGATCCCGCACACGACCGCGCGGCCCTGATCGGTGATCCGCGCAACGACGAGAACACGATCATCTCGCAGCTGCACGTGGCGTTCCTCAAGGCTCACAACCGGCTCGTCGACGAGGGGCACGGTTTCGACGGGGCACGCCGGATCCTCCGGCAGCACCACCAGTTCGTCGTGATCGACGACTTTCTCACGCGGGTCGCGGATCCCGAGATCGTCACGGAGATCGTCGAGCACGGGAACCGTTGGCTCGATCCGGCGGCCGAGCCCTTCTTCATACCGCTGGAATTCAGCGCGGCGGCGTACCGCTTCGGCCATTCGATGGTCCGCCCCGCGTACGACTTCAACATCAACTTCGGCTTCGACAAACCGGGCGGCCCCGCCACACTCGACCTCCTGTTCACCTTCTCCGCCCTGAGCGGGCAGCTCGGGTTTCCCTCGCCAACCACCGACACCTCTGCCGGCGGAACCGGGACCCTGCCCGAGAACTGGATCATCGAGTGGGAGCGGATCATCGGCCCGGGGGCCGGACCGGGAGGGCACGCCCGCCGCTTCGACACCAGGCTCGCCGCGATCACCGGGGGCCAGCGGCAGGCGCTGTTCAACCTGCCGACCGCCGAGGGCACCCCGGACCGCGGCTTGGCGGCCATGCTGTCGGCCCGCAACCTGCTCCGCGGCTACCGCCTCCGGATGCCCACCGGGCAGGCCGTGGCGCGGCACCTCGGTCTGCCGGTGCTCAGCCCGGACCAGCTGCGGGCCGCGGTGGGGCAGCGCCAGGCCGCCGAGCTCGCCGCGGGCGGCTTCCTGGATCGCACCCCGTTGTGGTTCTACCTGCTCGCCGAGGCGCGGAGCCTCGGACACGGCGAGCGGCTCGGGCCGGTCGGGAGCACGCTGGTCGCCGAGGTGCTCGTCGGAATCTGCCGCCGCAGCGCGGACTCCATCCTGCGCACACCCGGCTGGACGGCGTCGCTCCCGGCACAGCGCCCGGGACACTTCGACCTGGCCGACCTCCTGCGGTTCGCCGGCGTGCTGCCGGGCGGCGCCCCGACCGTGCTGCACACGGTGGTGGCGGGCGAGGCCTTGACCGGCATCGCGGCCGCCGAGCTGGGGGACGCGGCGCGCTGGGTGGAGATCTTCGCCTTCAACCGCAACACCGTGCGCCATCCCGACCGGATCAGGGAGGGGCAGGTACTGATCATGCCGTCCGGCCCGCCGATGGTCCCGCCGCCGCGTTTCCACGTCGTGCAGCCGGGGGAGACCCTCGAGTCCATCGCCACCGCACAGCTCGACGACGCGTCGCGGTGGCGGGAGATCTTCGCACTCAACGGCGACGTCGTCACCAACATCGATGTCCCCGTCGCCGGACAGGTCCTGGCCCTCCCGGTCAAGTAGTGGTCGACTCGCTGGTGAAGCGGCTGGGTGGTCGTGGGAGTGAACGGCCGCCCGGCGGCGCGGGGTCCGCCGGCGCGGCTGTGTGTCGGCCGTGCCGGGGCCCGCCGCGACGGCTCCGCCAGAACTCATGTCGGCCCCTCGGTCATGTGCGCCTCGTACTGCGAGCGGGTCATCATGCGTTCGACCTCGGCGAGCCGTCGCCGCTCCAGCTCCCCGAGCTGGCTCTCGGACGCCGCGACCACGAGGTGGTCCGGATGCCGCTCCCACACGTCCAGGCCGAGCGGAACGGCGAGCAGATCGGCGACGCTCCTCCCGACAGAGGGCGTCAGCCGGGCGACCCAGGTCTCGCCGCTGCCGGTCACCGGACCTCCCCTCGCGGCGGGCCACCACCGTGCCTCACCGCTCCGGCTTCTCCAGCACGTGGCTGATGAAGGCGTGCGCTGCCGGACGGTTCTCCTCCCAGCACGGCTGGATCTGGCTCGCCGGCAGGATGAACCCACCGGCCATCGCCGACGCCGGGCGCAGCTCGACGGTGAAGGAAGGCGCGTCGTACTCGCCGTAGGTCCAGTCGGTGGTGTCGCCCGCGGTCGGGTACAGCTGGGAGGACTGCTGCGCCGTGTACGTCTGGCCGTGCACGTTGGCGATCAGCCGCTCCATGTCGTCGGCCAGGTCCCGCATCTCGCGGCGGTCCGTCTCGTCGAGGATCGGATCGTCCGTGTAGCCCCACGGATACAGAATGAGCTGGGAATAGCTGTGGTATGTCAGAACACCTCCGAACAACTGGCGGGCGACGAGATCGCGGACGGCGCGCGACTCGGGCTCCGAGAACGCCCGGGGTCCCACGTACGTCTCGTCGGCGGGAGTGTGGCTGGACGTGTCGACGTCGAGAGTGCCCCACATGTATCCGTAGTTGCGGTTCAGGTCGACGCCTGTCGTGCCGTCCCGGTTGCGACGCCGGTTCTTGCGCCACAACCGGTTCCCGGGGGTGCGCGTGAACTCGTGCCCGTCCGGGTTCACCATCGGCGCGACCCAGATCTCCCCCTGCTGCAGCCACTCGCGGACGGGGTTCTCCGACGCGTGCGCGAGCAGGTCCTCGGCCAGGAGGAACGGCACCTCGACCGAGATCCATTCGCGGGCGTGGTGGCAGCCGAGGAAGGCCACCTTGCGCGAGCTCCCACGCCGCTCCCCGATTCGCAGGGCGAGGACGGGTCGTCCTTCGACACTGCGGCCGATCTCGTGCAGCTCGGCGATGTCGGGATTGTCGTCGGCGAGTCGGCGCAGGTCCTGTTCCAGGCTCTCCGCGGAGTGGTAGCCGGTCGCGGCCGATTCGGTGGCGAAGTCGGCCAGGTAGGACTCGCTGAGCTGTAGCTGTTCGACGCCGTAGCCCATCTCCTCGAGCCGCGAGACCTGCGCCTCGCCGGCCTGCAGCACCGCATGGTCGGGACGCACCTCCCACAGGTCCAGGCCGAGCGGAAGGGTGATGAGGCGGGAGAGCGGCGACCGGGCACTCGTGGGCGTCACCCTCACGATCACACTCGCCATGGTTCCTCCTGAGATCGCAGGGACGGTTCGCCCGGCCCCGGGCCTCCTGTCGCCCCCATCACGGGAGACGGAGCCGGTGCCGGGAGGATGACGATGAGACCCGCGACCGCGTTCGTCACGTACGTACATCTACGCACTCGGTGTACGGATCTCGTCACTGCGCTGGTCTGCCGGATGACGCTACGCACAACTGCGTAGCGACGCCCGAACACGGAGGGCCTTCAGTCGCTCACCGACGAGATCTGCCGGACCACGCCCCTGCCGGTCGACCAGGGGCGGATGCACCAGGTACCCGGCCTCGAGTCGTCGTGCCCGACGGCTGCTCCGCGCCCGTTCGGGATCGCCAGGACGCCACGCACCAAGGGGATGCAGTGACCACTGAGAAGTTCGAACCCAGGCTGCTCACTCACATCGAGGACGAGCGGCGCCGGGCACGCGGGCGAGGGGTGAGCGCGGCGGAGGTCGCCGACGCCCCGCTGCGCGTGACCATCTCCCACCAGGAGACGATTCTCGCGAGCGAGGACGCCGCGGCGGACCGCAGCACGGCTCTCTCCGATCTCAGGAGCGAGACGCGCCGGAGCCAGGAGGACCTGATCCGGCACATCCAGACCGTCGCTCCGGGCGCCACACCCAAGCAGCACACGCTCACGAACGCCGTGACCGTCGAACTCACGCCTGCACAGCTGGAGGAGATCTCCGACGACGACGAGGTCGCGCTGGTCCGTCTCGAGCGGCTGGACAAGGTGACGGCCATGCGCGAGAGCGTCGAGGTGATGCAGGTACGGGAAGCATGGGACGAACTCGGCGCGAGCGGTCGCGGGGTGCGGGTCGCCGTGCTCGACAGCGGCGTGGACAGCACGCATCCCGCCCTGGCCGGGCGGGTCGTCGACGAGGTCGACATGACCGGCGAGTCCGTCGCCGTTCCCGGTGATCACGGGACGCACGTGGCGGGGACGATCGCGAGCAACGATGCGGTCTTCCGTGGCGTGGCGTTCAACGCGGACATCATCAACATCAAGGTGCTCACGTCGGCCGGCTTCGGTGAGCCCCAGTTCGTGATCGACGGCCTCGAGCAGGCCGTCCGCCGGAACGCCGACGTGGCGAACCTCAGCCTCGGCTGGAGCGAACCCTTCCACAACTGGGTCTGCAACGACGCCGACTGCATCCTCTGCGTGGCCGCCGACAACTCGATGCGGCTCGGGGTCACGGTCGTGGTCGCCGCCGGGAACGAGGGGACCGCGGCGGGACCGGGCCAGTTCAACATCCGGCATCCCGGCGCAGCCCGACGCGTGGTCACCGTGGGTGCCGTCGACAAGGGCAAGCAGCTCGCGCCCTTCTCGAGCATCGGTCCCGGCAGCGGACGGCTCTCGCCCGGCTCGCCGATCCGGATCACCAAACCGGACGTGGCGGGACCCGGCGTGGACATCCAGTCGACGGTTCCCGGCGGTGGCTTCGCCTCGCTCAGCGGCACGTCCATGGCGTCGCCGCACGTGGCCGGTCTCGTAGCGCTGATCCTCGAGCAGAATGCCGGCGCCAAGCCGGCCGTGGTCAAGAAGCTCCTCGAGGACACGTGTGAGCGGCTGCAGCTGCGCCCGGACGAGGTCGGATACGGGCTCGTCAACGCGATGGGCGCGTTGATCCGCACCCTGCCCGTCAAGCCCTGACACGCCCTACTCTGGCCCCTCGGGTGGTGCGAGACATCCGGCCACCGCCCGAGGGGCGAGGGAGGTACCCCACATGACCAGCGACGACGGCACCGTCGATCCCGGTGTCTGGCGGGCCCTCGAGAGCCGGGCCACGCAGGGGGCGAAGGAAGCCCGGGTGGCTGTGCTCGTCCAACTCGTCCCACCGGCTGGGGTACCGGAGGGTTCCGGCGACCCCGGCGCACGCCTGACCACGCTGGAGCGGGAGACGGAAGAGCTGCAGCGGGACCTGATGGAGCACCTGGACCGCCTGGGCGTGACGAGTCCGCCGCGGACGCTGGCCCTCGCCAATGCGGTGGCCGTGGAGCTCACCGCGGAGCAGATCCGCAGCGTGGCGCAACGGCCCGACGTGCGTCGGATAGTGCCGGCGGAGCCGAAACACGTGGCCACGTGAGCGTCGGCCGGGGGCAGCGGTGCGGCATCTCGAGACCGCGTTCTCGCCGCGTGCAGGAGTAGATGCGGGTGCGTGATCCGAGGGACGAGGTGGACCCGCTTTAGGGCGACCTCTCACCGGGCGGGCCGCTGCGGCCGGGAAGTCCTCGACCGCAGCACCGCACCCCGTCAGTAGCGGCCCGCGCTGCCCGCGCCGATGTAGACGAGCGTGAGGAAGATCCCGAGGCCCAGGAGGATCGCCCCCCACGTCTTGGCCAGTCCGGCGTTCTTGGCCGCCGCCGCGAGGTCACCGGTCCTGAGGTTCTGGTTGACCTGGGCCGAGAAGTAGACGGCCAGGAGCCCGAGAGGAAAGGCGAGGACCGCGGCCGGAATCGTGAGGCCCCACATCGGCGACGGGCGTTGCGCAGGGACGGCCTGCCAGGGCTGCTGGAACGAGGGCATCGCCCCGGGGTGCTGCGGGCCGGTCGGGTACGAGGCGGGCTGCGGCACCGGACCGCCCGGAGGTGGCGCCGTCGGCGGGGGGAACTGCGGGGGCGGGTAGTAGGGGGCCGGGCCGGGCTGCCCGCTCTCCTGGTCGTGGTCCATCGTCGCTCTCCATCCTGATGAGTGGTGATCTTCAGAGCGGGTCCTGCACCGTGACCCCGCGGTCCGACGCCCACGGAGTCCAGTCGCCGTCGAACCAGCGCCATTCGTGACGGCGGGTCGGATCGGGGTACCAGCCCGGTGGCGGGATGTTCCGCCGCTCAGCCGCGCCGGTCACCGCGGGACTCGCGGTGTTCTCGCGCTGCCGGACGTCTTCGTTCGAGGCGAGGATCCTGGAGATCTCCTGGTCGGCGCGGACGACCGTCCACGGCTTCCTGCGCATCTCGTCGAGCATCCTGAGGATGTCGGCACGCACGGCGTCCTCGTCCTCGTCGATGAGGGCCTGACGGAGGTCGTTGATGATCCGCATCTGCTCGTCGAGCGTGAGGCCCCCGACGTCGATCTTCCTGCTGAGGGCCAGGAGATACCCGTAGGGGATGGGTGGCGCAGGAGGAAGGGGTTGTGGAAGCGGCGCGAGCCTCGCTGCCGCCTGTTGCACGGCGGAGAACACCGCGAAGCCCGTCGTCGCGTCGTCCGGCGAGTAGTGCACGATCTGCAGCTCGGCGAGGGGCATGGCCCTCATGGAGGACACAGGGCCCACCTGGATCGGCACGATGGGCCGGCGCAGGGCGATCGCGTACTCGAGCTCTGCCTTGCAGGGCTTCGAACGGTTGATGGAGGCGTCCGACAGCGCGAAGAGGAAGACCGAGCAGGACCGGATCCTCTCCAGGATCACGCTCCACCAATTGTCGCCGCCCTGGAGTTCGTGATCGCGCCACACATTCAGCCGGGCGGCTTCCAGACCGCGGGTGAGGGCCTTCACGGCCTCCTCGTCGAGCCGTGAGTAACTGATGAACAGTGTCACGATTCCCGACCTCCTCGCCCGTCGCCGCACCTCGTCGAGGTGGGTTCGCTGATGCGTGACGCCGATGCAGACGACTGCCGGCGAGAAGAGGAGATTGACGACCGAGGTCGTGATACCTCTCTGTGGATTCGGCCCGTCGAATTCTCCGACGCTGCTCCGACCGGCCTGAAGAAGTGCCGGCGGGCGCCGGAGTCGCAGTGCCTTCACGCTCGATCGCGAGGAGTTGTCGGTCGTCGACCCGATCGGCAAGCCCCAGCATGCCCGTCACGAGGCCGTCGTGCTGATCACGGGCGCGGTGTACCGAATCGTCGAGAAGATCGTTCCGTCGTCCCGGCCCTGAGCACTCCGAAAGGCTCAAGCCAGGACGGGCGTCTCCGGGAAGTACACGTTGCATCCTCCGAGCCCCTGCCGCAGGCCCAGGTCTACGGCCGTCGCCCGCTCCTCGACGGTCCCGTGGTCGCGCGTGAGATCGTCCTCGCCGGCGGCGATCTTCGGGAGCACCGTGCGGACGTCCGCGTAGTCGTCCGGCTCCAGGATCCCCCGGGCGTCGAGGTGGCCCAGGAAGGCGCCGGCGATGCAGTCGGCCTGGTTCTCGGACTGGATTGCACCGAGCTGGCTCACGACGGTCGCGGAGACCCCGGCGACGTCCTGTACGTGGTGGCCCCACTCGTGGGCGAGCCCGAGTGCCGCCGCACCGTCGCCCGACAGCGAGTACAGCTCGTAGAGGGAGTCCTGGCCGATGTAGACAGTGCCGTCCGCCGGGCAGTAGTTGAAGGCGGTTCCGTCGGCCACCGCGGGGGCTCCGGTGGTGTCGGTGCAGGCCGTCGGTTGCTGTGTCCCGGCTGGGATGTACCGGTAGACCGGCCGCGACATGTTCGTGTAGCTGGCCCCCGAGAACCCGTCCACGAGCGCGATGAGCTCGTTGGAGAACGCCCTCATGTCCTGGTACCCGTAGCAACCCTCGAGTGTGGGACAGGCGGGCGCCTGGGCCGGCTGCGCCGTCGCCGTGCCGGTGAGACCCAGCGCCAGCACCGCGCCCGCGGCGAGCACCCCCGTGATCCGCCCCATGATCTGCGTGATTCGCATGCTCATCGCCCCCGTCCGCCGGCCCGAGCCGTGCGTGCACCGCCGGTGCCTGGCCTGGGTCGCTCACCCCCACGTCTTCGTTTCCGTGCCGTCCGCGATTGCGACGCACGGAGGCCGCCCGGTCCCCATCTAGCTGCCTCTCGCCTCCGCCATCGGGCCGATGACGCCTGCTCCTCCGACTGGGACCCTCGTCCGATGGCCGGCGAGGACGCGCGCCCGGCTCGGTCCGCCCGCCGGGACGGCGCTCGCGTGCTGGCCGCCCTCGCAGCGGGCATCGTCTTCCTGCCGGTCGGATGCAGCTCGGGCTCCGGCGCGCGGCCACTGCCGACCTTCGCACCGAGCCACGAGTGGGCGCTGGTCGCCGACATCAGCGGCGACGGCCCCGACGCGGAGGTCTACCGGGCCGTGCGGACCGGGTGCGACGCCGGTCAGGCGGCACTGAACTCGCGCTGGGACCGGCTGACCGGGCCACGTGAGGTCCTGCTCTTCGCCTCCGCGATCCAGATGTGCCGCGGCGACGAGGCCGGCGCCCTCGGGAACTTCCAGAAGGCGAGCACCTACGGCTGGAACGGCCTCGGCCCCGACCGGAGGGCCCTCCGCTGCGCGGTCTACACGGCCCTGACCGTGACGCTGAACCGCGTCGAGCCGGCCGTCGTCAGTTGCCCCGGCGGCGCGAGCCCGGCCTTCGTGCGCTCGCCGAGCGGGGTGGCCGACAACCCGCTGACCCCGGAGAACGAGGCCGCCCCGCCGGCGCCGCCGCCCGTCGTGCCGCCGACCTCGTCGTCCCGGCCGCCGACGAGGACCACGACCACCAAGCCACGTCCCACCACGACCACGGTCAGGACCACGACCGCCAAGCCCGCACCGGCCCCCACCAGGACCACCACCCCGAAGCCCCGCACGGCGACGCGGACGACCACCACCACGCCGAAGCCCTCGACCTCGCGGACGACGACCACGATCTCCGGGAGCACGAGCGGGACGCAGGACAACAGCCAGGAGAACGACGGGTAGCGCCGGCACGAGGCATACGTACCTCTGCGTAGCGAGCCACTCACACCGTCCTCTGACGGCTACCGTCTGCCGCTCCGGCGGGCGAGGGGATGCCTGCCGATTCCGTACGCTCGACGGGTTCGCCCTCGTCGAGGATCCGGCGACCGGCTTCTTCCACTACGCCTCCATCGGCACGGACAAGCAGGACCTGCTCCCGGGGGACCGCGGTTCGACGTCGTCGAACCCGCCGAGCTGGACCTGCCCAAGCACCTACGGGTGCGTCCGGAGGCGGTCGCCGAGACGGTGCGGTCCATCAGGGGCGCCGAGGAGGAGCGGCCGCGGTGGGAGACCCGCCGGGCGGATCGGCGGGCCCGGCCGACCCAGGAGGGCTCCGGCCCCACCCCCGCGCCTCCGAGCGGACAGACGGTCGGCGACTTCGTGGGCCTGTGCCTACTCGTCGAGTTCCCGGACGTGCCCGGCACGATCGCGAAGGCCGAGGTCGAGGCTTTCTGCAACGAGTCCGGCTACACCGGTTTCGGCAACAACGGGTTGGTGCGCGACTACTTCACCGAGGTCTCCGGCGGGAGGCTGACCTACCGGAACGTCGTCACCGCCTCCTACACGGCCATGCGCGAGCGTGCGTTCTCCAGGGACCCGACCGTCCGGCAGCCGGTGCGTGCTCGCGAACTGATCGGGCGAGGCGCTCGACGACCTGGTCGCGGGTGGGTTCGATTTCCCGAATTTGACCGGCGACGACTCCGTCTTCGTCCGGGCGCTCAACGTCTTCTACGCCGGCGCGCGCGTCAACAACCGGGCCAAGGGCCTGTGGCCGCACTCCTCGTTCCTCGCGTCGCCGTTCGAGCTCCCGTCGGGCAAGAGGCTCGACGACTACCCGATCACCGACATGGTCAGCCGCGTGACGCTGCGGACCTTCTGCCACGAGAACGGCACATGATCTGCGACTACCCGGACCTGTACGACTACGGGTCCGGAAGCAACGGCGTCGGGAACTTCTGCCTGATGGGCGGCGGCGGGGCGGACGTCACTCCCGTTCATGTCGCGCTTACCTGAAGCACGCCTCCGGATGGGCGGACTCGGTCGCGACCATCACGCCGGGAAGGACCGTCGCCCTGCGGGCGGGGATCAACGATTTCCTGATCAGGCGTCGCAACGCGACCGAGTACTTCATCCCTCGAGAACCGGCAGCAGGCCGGGCGGGACACGTCGCTCCCCGACGCCGGCCTCCTCATCCGGCACGTGGACGAGTTCGGCAACAACAGCAACGAGCAGAGGACGTCCACGCGGCACTACGAGTGCTCTCTCGAGCAGGCGGACGGCCGCCTTCGACCTGGAGCACGGGGCCGACTCCCTCGACCCGTCGGACGTCTACGGCGCCCCGTTCGGCACGGCCTTCGGCAGCGCCACCGTCCCGAGCAGCCGGTGGTGGAACGGCCAGAAGTCGGGCCTCGAGATCGACTCCGTCTCCGCGCCCGGCCCGAAGATCACGATCACGACCAGGCCGGCTGTCTGAGACGGGTGAGCCGGACGTTGCCGAGGGCGAGTCGGTCTGCGACCGGTACGGCTCTCGACGACCCACCGGAAGTCTGCCGTAGGGATGCGCCGAATGGCCGCTGAGCTGCGACGATCGACCTTCTCTCGAACAATTGTTCGAGTATCATCGAGGGCGTGCACACCGGCTCCGTCGACGACGCGCGCGACCGCCTGCAGGCGGACGTCGCGCAGCTGTCCGACGCCGCCGGACCGGGCGCCGCGGCGGACGAGGTGATCGCCGCCCTCACCGTGTGCGAAGAGGTGCGGCGCAGCATGGACCGGGCGATGGTCGGCATGGTCGCCGACCTGCAGCGCCGAGGGGTGTTCGCCGAGCGCGGTTACCGTTCACCTGCCGGAGCCCTGGGCGATCTGCTGGGGTGGGAGCGGTTCGAGGCCCGACGACGGGTGGTCGCCGCGGAGTCCGTGTGCGAAGAGGTCGGACTCGACGGCTCTGCGCTCCCGGCTCGTCTGCCCGCCACCGCCACGGTCTTCGCCGCCGGTGAAGCCGGGCTGCGGCACGTCGAGGTGATCGCCCGCGTGCTCGACAGTGCGCCGGCGCGGCGGCTCGATCCGGAGACCTGGGCGGGCGCAGAAGTCCAGCTCGCCGACAAGGCGGCCGTCTACACGCCCAGCGAGCTCCACACCTGGGGCACCCAGCTCGTCGAGATCCTCGACCAGGACGGCGCCGAGCCGGACGACTCGCCTCGCCCGCAGATCAACGAGGTGCGCCTCACCCGGTTCCGCACCCGGCCCGGCGGCAAGCTCGCCGGCCGCTTCGACGACGCCGCGATGTTCGACTCCATCGCCGCGGTCGTCGACGCCGGCGCCGCCCCGCGCGACGCCGACGACCAGCGCTCGGTTCCGGAGCGGCAGGCCGAAGCCCTCGCCGAGGCGTGCGGCCAGGTCCTCTCGCGCGGCAGTCTCCCCGAGACCGGCGGCCGCCGCCCGCAGCTGATGGTGACCGTCCGGCTGGAGGATCTGGAACGGCGCGCCTCAGTGGCCTCGCTGGAGTTCGGCGGCCGGCTCACCCCCCAGACCCTGCGCCAGCTCGCCTGCGACGCCGCCGTGGTCCCGGTGGTGCTGTCCGGCACCGGGGTTCCGCTCGACGTCGGGCGGATCTCCCGCACCGTCCCCGACGGGCTGCGCCGGGCGGTCGTCGTCCGCGACGGCGGGTGTGCCTTCCCCGGCTGCGGGCGCCCACCCTCGTGGTGCGAGATCCATCACGTGCGCGAGTGGCAGCACGGCGGTCCGACCGCGCTGGGCAACCTCGTCATGCTCTGCGCGATGCACCACCGGCTCGTCCACCATTCCCTCTGGGAGGTGCGCATGGTCGACGGGTTACCCGAGTTCGTGCCGCCCTCCTGGATCGACCGCGAACGAAGACCCCGAAGGCGACCATCACGGGTCGTGCAGCCGGTCGGCTGAGGTCAGTACGCCCCGTCGCCCCGCACCACGGTCCCGACCGTCCGCACCAGGATCTTCAGGTCGAGGGCGGGGGACCAGGTGTCGACGTAGCGTGCGTCGAGCGAGATCGACTCGTCCCACGACAGGTCGCTCCGCCCCGATACCTGCCAGAGCCCCGTCATGCCCGGCTTGACCATCAGCCGACGACGGGCGGTGGCGCAGTAGAGGTCGACCTCCCGCTGGAGCGCGGGCCTGGGGCCGACGAGCGCCATCGTGCCGCCGATGACGTTGAACAGCTGGGGGAGCTCGTCGACCGAGTACTTCCGCAGGACCGCCCCGGTCCGTGTGATCCGCGGGTCGCGGGCGATCTTGAACAGCGGCCCGGCGGCCTCATTGGCCGACCGCAGGGCGGCGAGCCGCACCTCGGCGTCGACCACCATGGTCCGGAACTTGACCATCCGGAACTGCCGCCCGTCCTGCCCGACGCGGGTCTGCCGGAAGAACACCGGCCCGCCGTCGAGCTTCACCGTGACCGCGACGGCCAGCAGCACGGGCAGGACCAGCAGCACGATCACGAGAGCCACGACCGCGTTCACCACGCCCACGCTGTCCCGGCCCGCCGCGCCGGCGGCAGCTCCAGCGCGCGGACGGCCTCCACAGGAGCCGGGCGCTGGGCGGGGACGGGAACGCTGCTGAGGTCGACGGTGAGCTCGTCGAACGCGGCGGTCATGTCGGGCTACTCCTCGTGGCTCCAGTTGCATTCCGGCCTGGCGGCGTCGGAGATGAGTAGCCCGAACGAATCTTCGACACCTACCGCGGAGCCCGTGACACCCTCTTCGAGAAATCCTGCAAGCGCCCCTCCGAGAGCCGGTGGAGACGTCGCGGCGGTCGACCGACGTTCCTGAGGGGTGAGAGATGAGGTCGGTCGGTCCGGATCGCCGTTGCCGTCGACGTCTGGCCTGCTCTCGTTGAAGGAACCCCGTCCGCACGCTTCCGGGTCTGCATGGCTCGAAGTCATCATCGGCGAAGGTGGTCGTGGCACCACTCACGGAAGAATCGAACGGCCCGAGACGTCGATGCCGGTGATGCGTCCTGCCTCCCGCGTCAGGGCGGCGAGAACGAGCGCCGGTGCTTCGCCACTGGGCGCCGCGTTCTGGACCTCGACGAGAGCGCATTCGCGGATGCGGGTGAACTCCCCTCCCGATCCCGGCGTCGGCACAGCCGGAGCCGTCGCTTCTTCCACCCACCGCACAACGACCCACAAGGGCGCGTCCGATGCCGGCGCCTCGATACCGCCGACCGCGATCCGCGCTATCTCGTCAGACAGCAGCTCACGTCCCCACTCGTCGATCGCGAGCCCCGGCGAGACCTGCACCTCGGTGCGGTCGTCGCTGAGGCCGACCTCCAGACCGGTCACGACACCCGTGCCGTGGAGCAACCGGTTGTGGAGCCAGCGCATCCTGCGGTGGTAGTCCTGCTCGGCCCGGAAGTCCTCTGGGCGCAGTAGCTGGCCCTGCACGAAGCGCACCCGCTCGATCGGCTCCGACACGGTCGCCTCCACAGGTTCGGGGGTCCTCACCAGTTCGAGCTCACTGCCCTGTAGCGAAACTCTCGTGCTCGGCCGCCGGCCGACTCCCGCAGCACCGCTGCCGCAGGCGGCCGGCCGGGGCGTTGGCCGGGCACATCCTGCGTTCTTCAATGCTTGGTGTAGATGTCTCCTCCACGGAACTCGATCCGCCCCCTCGGCGATCCGGAGAGGAAATCGACGTGGATCGAAATGACCCTACCGGAATACCAGTTCATCATTTCTGGCAACTCCTTCGTGTACCAGACCGCCTCTCCCAGGAAGCCGACCTCGTCCTGGTAGGACGGTGTGTCGCCGTTGCCGAAGTCGCGCCCGGAGTCCACCAGCCTGACGAGGTCGATGCGAGCATTCTCGTTGCATTCGGCGCGGAGTCCGAACCCGATCACTTGCTCCACGCGTTTTGACAGCCAGCCCGCTGCTGGCACCGGCAGGTGAATCCAATTGTGGGTCCCGGCCTCTTGGATGAGGATGGTGCCTATTGTGTTACGGCGGATCTCCGCCGCTGAGTTCGGCCATTCGAGTACCGCGGCTACCCCGTGAGCAGACCAAATCGCTGTGGCCTTCTTCAATGCTGTCACTGCAACCCGCCTCCTGTGAGCGGTTCCCGTCCCCGTGTGCCGATCGAGCGATGAGGCTGGATTCCTTGTGAATCGGCAACGAGCGGCTCTTCACGCCTGATCCGAGTAGGTCGGCACCATGCATCGCCAATAGATTCTGACGCCCTCGAGTGGACTTCCACTCGCATCCCTGGCTCGGAGGTTGATGTGGACGTCGTCATTGCCGCCAGGTTGGTTGGCGATTCCAACCTTGGCAGTGACGAAGCATGGAATGGAGCGAGGTGTCGCAATGACGTTGAGCGGACTCTCATAGCGAAGCACGGTGCCCCCCGCAACGACCGGCTTGTCAAGGCAATGAAATGCGTTCAAGCTGACCGCCACCAGCCCGTCCACTCCGGTGACGCTGGAACCCGCGACGTCGAGGATGAATCTCGTGGAACACGAACTACCGAAGAAGTTCTGGTTGGTGACCTTACCTTCCTCAGCAAAGTACGCCGCGATCCTCACGCTGACCCGTTCGATGCCGACGTCATCGGCGTCGGAGTCGGTGAGTATATCCCCTGGAATCGCATCCAGGTCCGACGCGAAGCGCTCCACAAGTTCATCACGGTCCACCACGGGTGCCTCCTCGATGCCTGTCGGGAGACGACAATCAACCCCCGACCAGTGGACGGTCAGCGTGGCAATCCCCGGATCGCAGGTCAACATGTTCTCTGCGGCAAATCGGCGCCGAATCGCCGAGCGGTAGATCCAGTCTAGCCGCTCACAAGCCACATCACGTTCATCACTCGGAACGCCGGTCGAGGTCCATTTGGATCTCGAGGTCCCACTCGCGCGCGACGGCGTCTCCTCAATGACGACTTCGGCGGACCGCTCGCCGGTCACGGGTCTGGAGCCCGCCTTTCCGCGCTTCCTTTTACGACCTTGCCGAGCCGACTTCAACGCGTTCAGTACGCCCCGTCGCCCCGCACGACCGTCCCGACGGTCCGGACCAGGATCTTCAGGTCGAGGGCGGGGGACCAGGTGTCGACGTAGCGTGCGTCGAGCGAGATCGACTCGTCCCACGACAGGTCGCTGCGCCCCGATACCTGCCAGAGCCCCGTCATGCCCGGCTTGACCATCAGCCGACGACGGGCGGTGGCGCAGTAGAGGTCGACCTCGCGCTGCAAAGCGGGCCGGGGCCCGACGAGCGCCATGGTGCCGCCGATGACGTTGAACAGGTGGGGGAGCTCGTCGACCGAGTACTTCCGTAGCATCGCCCCGATCCGCGTGATCCGCGGGTCGCGAGCGATCTTGACCAGCGGCCCGGCGGCCTCGTTGGCGGCCTGTGTGGCCCGACAGGGGTAACCGGTGATATTTCGGGGCCCGAGGCGAGGACTACCTTCGCTCCGTAAGGTCGACAACATCAACATGCGGCGCCGAATCCGGATGGTAGAGCTGGCGCGTGAGGTCCTGGACGGCTCGTTGTTGGGCAAGCGTGTGGCGGTGCTCGGGGCGGCATTTAAGCCGGAGAGCGACGACATCCGGGACTCACCGGCGCTGAACGTGGCCGCTCAGCTGCAGCTCCAGGGCGCGAATGTCGTGCTGACGGACCCGGCCGCGATCGAGAACTGCAAGAAGCAGTGGCCGCAGATCGACTACGCCGACACCCCGGAGGAAGCGGCCAAGGGCGCTGACGCGGTGCTGCTGCTGACCGAGTGGAAGCAGTTCCGCGAGCTGGACCCGGTGGCGTTCGGCAAGGTCGTCAGGCAGAAGCGTGTGCTCGACGGGCGCAACGCGCTCGACCGGGACAAGTGGGAAGCCGCGGGGTGGAGCTATCGGGCCCTCGGACGTCGTCATTCCGCCTGAGCTGGATGACGCCAGCGATGCCACCGAGGGGGAACAGCAGCAACGCGCCCTAGCACTCCACGACGGCTCACCCGGCCGTCGCGTCGAGTGCGGAGGCGCAGATGGCCCACCCCTCCGAGTCCTGCCGGCCCGTCCCGAGCCGTCCCCGTGACCTCGGGCGACTCGAGCCCGATCGTCGGCTGCGTTTCGCGCCCGGCGCGACCCTCGCGCGTTGGTGGCGCGAGCTGACCCTGCTAGGCGGGCTCGGCGTGCTCTGGTCCGAGTTCGGGTGGGTCGCGCCCGTCGCCGCCCTCGGAGCCGTCGCGCTGTCCTTCCTCTCCAGGCCGGCGCGCGAGCGGGTGGCGGGGGAGGTGCTCGCGCTCGTCGTGCTGCACCGGGTGCGGGTCGGGTGCGTGTGGGCCGGGTTGGAGAACCGGTCCGGCAACCTCCCTCTGCTGGTCAACGCTCGGCCGTGCGGCGAGGCTGTCGTTGTCACTGCCTTCTGCCGACTGGGGACGAGGCCTGAGGACTTCGCCGCGGCGTCCGAGGTGATCGCGGAGGCGTGCGGGGCGCTGAAGGTGATCGTCGCGCGGGACTCGCCGCGGCGGGAGCGGATGCTGATCGTGGCCGTGCGCCCGCGGTGGGGGTGGCCCGGGAGGTAGATGTCGGGCGATCGCCCGACACCGCGCCCGTCGGACGTCTGTCCACACTCTTTCTGCGGATCGCGAGGGGTTGGGGTCCTCCCCGCCCGTAGGACGGAGTGCGCGGCAAGGCGAACGGTCGGCGCGGGCGGCGCGGTGGACGCCCCGGACACCTGCGGGGAGGCGTCCGTGAACGTGCACGAGCGAGAGCGGGAACCGGAACGGTGGTGCCGATGCCTCCTGTGTCGCATCGGCGACGAGGAGGCGGTCGCGGTGCTGCGGGGGTGCGGGGCGAGCGGGCCGGGCTGGGACGGGGTGGCCGAGCACCTCGCCCGCTACGCCCTGGCCACCCTGCACCAGCAGTTCCTGCGGCACACCCTGGTCACGGAGGCCAACGTCCACCGCAGGCGCGCCGGGCTGCACCCGTTGTGGCTCACGCCGGAGGACGGGGAGATGCTCCGCACCGACGGCGCCCAGCGGACAGAGCTGTTCGACGCCACCGTGGCGCACGCGCTGGCCCGCTTCAAGCGGCACGACGTCGTCGGCGGGCGGTGGCGGCCCGGCGGGCGGGCCGTGCCCGGCTACCTCGTGACCCGGTGCTACTTCGTCCTCGGTGAGCAGCTCACGGCCTGGCGTCGCGGGCGCGACCGGGCCGCGCTGACCTTGGCCGCCGAGGTGCAGAAGGCGCGCGAGCAGGCCCGGCTCACCGAGGTCGACCTCGTCGACGCCCTGCGCGACCAACCCACCGGTCGTCTCGACCCGCTCCTGCGCACCATGCCGGACACCCTGCGCGCTGCCGTCGACCACCGGCTCGCCCACGACGGGGCCGGCTGGGCCGACGCGGCACGCGCGCTGCAGGTCAGCCCCAAGGTCATCGAGAACCAGCTGTACCGCTGGAAGCGGCGGTACGGCCGGCGCAGCAAAGGGGAGAGCTGATGAACGCGTTCGACACCCCCGGTCAGGAGGGCGATGATCGCGTGTTCCCGATCCGGCCGCCGGAGGACGGGGCGTGGGCGGAACGCCACGTCGAGGAGCTGGCCGCGGCCCTCCCCGCCGCGGACGTCGCCGACGTCATGCGGCGCCTCCGCGCCCTCGACGTCCAGGAGGACCTCGACGAGGTCGCCCCGGCCGGGGCCGGGGCCGGCGCCGACTGGCAGCGCGAGCTCGGCGCGCTGCTGGAGTGGACCGGGCGGGACGAGGAGTGGCTGCGCCGCGCGCTCACGGCGAGCGGGCAGGTCGACGAGCCGGTGCACCGGCTGCTGAGCGGCGACGTCACCGTCCGCGTCGGGCTGGCCGAGCGGGTCGTCACCCTGCTCGGCGGGAAATGGGAGGACGACGGCTACCGCGCGCTCTTCGAGGCGGCCCGCGCCGAGAGCACGGGGGAGCCGGGGCCCGCGCGCACGCGGCAGCTCTCCGGGCTCACCGGCGCCGACCCGGTGACCGTCGCGGCCGAGATCGTGCCGCCCGTCGAGGAGCTCCCGGTCCTGCACGGGCGCGGCGAGCTCGTCGACGAGCTGCTGGCCCAGGCGTGGCCGCTCGGCGGGCCGGCGCTCGTCCTGGTCGGCGAGGCCGGTCTCGGCAAGACGACCACGGCCCGCGCGGTGGCCGCGCGCCTCGGCGGGAGCAACCGCGCGATCTGCGTGACCGCCCACGACCTCGACGACGTCTGCGACGGGCTGCGCCGGGTCGCCCGCCTCCTCGGCGCGCCCACCCGCCGGCTCGACCTCGCCCTGCGGCCCGTCGACCCGGCCGTGCGGGCCGAGGCGCTCTGGACCCTGCTCGACGACGCCGACGACCCCTGGGTGGTCCTGCTCGACGACGCCGGACCGGACGCGGTGGGCCACCCGGCCTGGGCCCGGCGCAGCCCCGCCGGAACGGTGCTGGTGACCTCCCGGCACGGCGACGCCGAGAGCTGGGGTGAGCACGTCGTCGTCCACCGTGTGCGGGGGCTCGACCCGCGGTCGGGAGCGAGGATCGTCCTCGATCGGCTCCCCACGCCCGCCCGCAGCGGTTGGGCAGAGCCGGCGCAGCGCCTGTCCTCGCTGCTCGGGGGCCTGCCGCTGGCCCTGCGGGGTGCGGGCGAGGCCGCGGCGTCGGGTGGCACCGCGCGGTTGGAGGAGATGCTCGCCGACCTGGACCTGGGTGCGCTGCCGGGCGGCGACGCCGTCGCGGCCACCTTCGAGGTCTGCCTCGACGCGGTGCCGGGCGGAATCCGGGACCGGGCCGAGGGCCTGCTCGGGGTGCTCGCCCGGTTCCACCCGGACGAGCCCCTGCCCGCGGCCGTCGTGCCCGGGGACCCCGAGGCGCTCGACGCGCTCGTGCGGGTGGGCCTGCTCGACCGTCGTCAGGCGGCCGACGGAACCACCGTGGTGCAGCTGCACCACGGGTTCGCGGAACTGGCCCGCCGGAACGCGCCGTCGCGGTCGCACGCCCACGCCGTCGTCGCGCTGACGGTTGCCGCGGAGGCGCTCGACCCCGGGCTGCCGGGGGACTGGCCTGCGGCGATGCGCCTGCACCCGCACACCGAGGAGCTGCTCGACACGCTGCCGCCCGACGCATCCGACTCTGCGCATGCTGCTGTACTCACCCTCGTCGACAGGGTGGCCGGGCGACTCATCCGTGCGGACGGGAGCCCGCTCGCCCTGGCGCTGCTCGACCAGGCTCTCGCCCTCAGCGAGACCCTCGGCGACGACCATCCCGCTCGGCTCGACGCGCGGCAGACGCGGGCTTGGTCGGTCGCGGCCGTCGAGGACGACCTCGCGCGGGCGGAGGTGCTGATCCGCCGGGTGGTCGCGGCCAAGGTCCGGGTACACGGGCGCGGGCACGCCTCGACGCTCTCGGCCCGGGACCTCCTCGGCTGGGTGCTCGCGGAGCAGCGCGAGCTCGACGCGGCCGCGCGCCGGCTGATCGGGGTGCTCGTGGAGCGGACCGAGCTGCTCGGCCCCCTCCACCGCGACACGCTCGCCACGCGCCACCGGCTGGCCTGGGTGACGGGCATGGCCGGCAACCCGGTCGAGGCGGAGGAGGAGCTGCGCGCGCTCGTGCGGCTGCGGGAGGAGCTGCACGGCACCCGCGCGCACCTCGACGTGCACAACTCGTGCTACCGGCTCGGCTGCCTGCTGGCGCAGGACGCGTTCGGCCCGGCCGGCTTGGAGGAGGCTCACGCGCTGTTCGCCTCGCTCCGCAACGAGTTGGAGGAAACCCTCGGCGCGACGCATTCGATGACGTTGATGGTCCGGGTGCGGGAGGCCTGGGTCGCGATGCGGCAGCTGCGCTTCGACGAAGCCGTCGACGCCTACTCCGACCTTCTCACCGACCAGGAGAAGGTGCTCGGGGTCGACCATCCCCGCACGCTGCGCACCCGGCACACCCTCGCCCGGCTCACCCTGGCGCTCGGCGACGCGCGCAAGGCCGAGGAGGACCTGCGGGGGGTGGTGCGGACGCGGCGGACTGCGCTCGGCCCGGACCACCCGCACACCATGGACAGCCGTCACTATCGTGCGTGGGCGCTGCTCCGCGACGGGCGTGTCCGGGCTGCGGACCGCGAACTCCGGGCGTTGCTCGCGGACCGGCGGCGCGTGATGGGCGAGGACGACAGGGCCACGATCAGCACCCGTTACCTGCTGGCCCGGGTGGTGACCCAGCGAGGCCACCTCACCGACGCTCGGCAGCGCTTCGCCGAACTCGAGCCACACGCGACTGCCCTGTTCGGCCGACAGGACCGGCTCGTCCTGGAGATCCGACACGGAGCCGCCGTCGTCGAGGCGCTCCGCGGACGGCTCGGCTTCGCAGAAGCAGCATTGCGGGACGTCCACACGGTGCGGGACCGGGTGTTCGGTCATGACGATCCGGACACCCTGGCCACGCGCGAACAGCTCGTGTGGCTCGCGGGTACGGCGGGGCGGGTCGACGAGGCTCTCGCCGACTGCGACGCGGTGCTCGCGGACACCGTGCGGGTCCTCGGCGAACGCCATCCGCGCGCACTCGCGCTGGTGCACAAGCGGATCTGGTTGCTGGGCCTCGCGGGACGTCGCGGCGAGGCGTTCGCCGAACGGCATCGCTTCGCCGAGCTCCTCCGGGACACCGGAGTCGGCGCCGGCACGGACCGCGCACGGTGCGCAACCGTGACCGCCTGGCTGCTGAGACTCGACGGGAAGCTCGACGAGGCCGAGCGCGAGTCACAGGCCGCCGTCGAGCTGCAGACCAGCATCATCGGGCCGCACGAGGTCGACACCATGCGCAGCCTCGACGCACTCGGCCTCGTCTATCTCCAGCAACAGCGGCTGCGAGCTGCGGAGACGGTGTTTCGTGACGTTCTCGACCGACGCGTCCGCGAACTGGGGGCCGATCACCTCGACACCCTCGTCGCAAGGGAACACCTCGCCCGGGTCCTCGTCCGCCGCGGAGAGCGCGAGTCAGCCGCCGCCGAGCTGGCGCGAGTCCGGGCAGGCGTACGCGGGGTGGACCCGGAACACCCGCTTGTGAGGAGGTTGCCGCAGGTGGGGTGGGGGAGGTGAGGGGGCCCGCGGCTGCGTGCTCAGCGAGGAGATCGGGAGCGGGCGGTTCGGTCCGAAGCCGGGGTCGCCCTCCACCATCTGATCAACGACACCCTGCTGTAGTGGAAGGTGCCGTCGGCGGGTGTGACGAGCCTGATCGACACCTACTTCCCCACGACGAATTGGCACGCCGCTGGCACGGGCACTCGACGGCAGTCTCGGCCTGTACCCGGCTCAGTACGGCGAACTGCGGCGCGGCACGGGATGCCGACCTGCTCCTGGCGGCGTCGAACCCGATCACCCCACCAACACGGCCCACGGCGAGATTTCCCATTCCCACACCGGCGTAGCGCGCCCCGGCTCCCACACCCTGACCACGTGGTCCCCGCCGCCTTGACTGATCACCCGACCCCCGTCCGTCCAGCCGACGATCTGCGACCCCCAGAACTCCTGCGCGCTGGCCCAGGACTGGGCGGGCGTGCCGCCGTCGAGGGCGTAGGTGAGCACGTGCGTCTCGTCGGAGGAGGCGATCGAGCCGGAGGACGGGGACCAGACGACGTTCGGCTCGTAGGTGTCCCGCGTCAGGAACTGGTCGACGAGTTCGCCGCTGCCCGCGTCGAAGAGCCGGGCGATGTCCCCACCCGACGTGACGATCCGCCGTCCGTCCGGCGACCACGCGACGTCCACCGCATAGGCGGTCTGCCCGGCGAACACCCTGGCAGTGGCGGGATCGGCGTCCCGCCGGATCGTCACCAGCCGAGGGGCCTCGTAGAAGGTGACCGCGAGGCGCTGCCCGTCCGGCGACCAGCTCAGCGCGGTCGCGGCGCTTTTGTGCGGGAACTCGTGCACAGCACCGAGCCCCTGCCGCGAGAGGTCGACGACGATCGCGCCGTCGTAGTAGAGGCAGGCCACCGCCAGGGCGTCGGAGGTCGGTGACCAGGCGATCGTCTCCGTGCCCGTGATGAACAGCGGCTGAGAGCCGACGAGGCGCCCGGAGTCCGCGTCCCACACCCGCAGGGCGCCCGCGTCGTCGACGGCGGCGAGCAGCGCGCCGTCGGGTGACCAGGTGAGCTCGTTGACCCGGAAGGTGCCCTGGAAGCCGGGGAGCCTGCGCACCTCCGCGAGATCCGCCGCGGCCCGGACGACGACGGAGCCGTCGTCACCGCCGACGGCCAGGAACCGTCCGTCGGGGGACCACACCAGACGGTCCGCGGGGGCCTCGCCCGCCGGGTACTCGTACGTCGCCTCGGTGACACCGGTTGTCGCGTTCCAGACGTGGAGGGCCGATGAGGCCCACAGCCCGCCCCGGACCAGCGCTGCGACGCGGCGGCCGTCGGCGGAGGCCGCCACGTGGTCGAGCCGCCCGACGTCGCCCGCCACCTCTTTCGCGAGGCGCAGACCGAACGGGAACAGCAGTGCGACGACGATCGCGGTCACCACGATCCGCCGCCACCGCCGCGTCCGGGGCGGGGGGCGGACGGAGTCGGTCGTGTAGGGATGGAAGGCCGCCTCGAAGCGGGGGATGAGCTCGGTCCGGACCGAGTGGGCGTCGGTCACGGCGACGGCGTGGCGGTAGGTCAGCTCGCGGAGGGTGTCCGGCAGCTCCACAGGGCCGGGGAGTGCGGCCCCGTCGACCAGGACCGGGACGACGTCGAGCGCGGCGCCGAGCGCCGTCTCGACCTCGAGGCGGACCGGGTCGTCCGGCGCCTCGAGGCGGAGTCTGCCGAACTCGTCCGTGACCCGCGTCCAGCTCCTGCCGATGATCACGAAAGCGGCATCGCACCGGGCGATGACGCGCGCGATCTCCCGCCGGAAGTCTCGGCCGGGGTGGATCGTGTGGACGTCCATGAACACGTTCCGGGCGTGGTAGCGCTCGCTGAGCGCCGCGTAGACGGCGGCGGTGGCGGCCGCACTGTCCGAGCGGCGGTAGCTCAGGAAGATCCGCGGGCGCCGACGGAGCTGGACCAGGCTGCCGAGCCACAGCACCACCAGCGCGGTCAGGACACCGACGGCCGCGCCCATTGCCAGGCCCACCATCTCCTCGCCGCGGGACACCGCACCGAAGCCCAGCCCGAGCAGGGCGAGCATCGCCGGGTTCCACGCGAGGACCGCGGTCGGGGTGAACCGTCCCCGCAGCCAGGTGGCCTGGACGACCACGAACAGGCCCGCGCCGGCGAGGAGGAACGAGATCAGCCCCTCGGAGTCGCCGCCGGCCATGCCCTGGAAGAAGAGGTAGTAGAAGACCGCCAGGAAGACGGGGACGACCAGCAGCAGCCGTACGCGCGTCGTCAGCACGCCCGTCCTCCTTGACCAGCCACTGGTTCACGTCGTCGGCCAGCACGGCGTCCGCGCTGGAATGGCTGAGGAACACCCTTGCCACAGCACCTCCCCGGACTGGGGGAACGGCGTTCGACCGAGCGCATCGGCGGATCGACCCAGGTACGGCAACGCCATCCGTACGTCGTCGGCTGACGCCACTCGAACGAGCGTGCCGCGACCCGTTGTGATACCGCGGACACACGATCCGCAGCAGCCTCGGGACGTGCTTCTCGGACGTGCGGTCGCTCAGTCGCTCGTCACGTCGTCGAACGTCAGGAGTCGGACGCCGAAGAAGGCGATGTCGGTCCAGATCTCGGGCGGGAGGAAGCGGCTGCCGTTCGAGCGGCGCACGACCACATGCTCGTCGTTGACGGCGATGGCGTCGGCGGGACCGTCGGGGCTCTACGACGGTCGCCCACCGTGCGCCGCTCAGGAGTTCTACGAGCCCTGCTCGCGCAGAGTCACGTCGAATCCTGAACCCGAAGGCGTGAGGGCGACCGCATAGGTGGCGCCGGCATAGGCGTTCAGGGTGCCTTTCCCGCCGAGGTCCACGATCTTGCCGTTCACGAGTTGCATTGTCACGGACAGTTCGTAATCGACAGGGCCCGAAGGAGCCGTGACCGGTAGCGTGGCCGTGGGCGACGAGGTGTCGACATTGAGCGTGCCGACGTTCCTGCCCTGGGAGAAGACAGTGCAGGCTTCGGCGATCTCCACAGTGGGATCCAGGGTGTTCACGATCTGGAAACTCACGTCGGCGGGACTCGTGGATCCCGATGTCTGTGAGCCGGCTCCGCCACTGCTCGTTCCGGCACTGTTCGCGGCGATCACGACCACCACGACAACCACGAGGACTGCTGCGGCGATGAGGCCCGCCAGCAGCCCCCGACGTCGGCGGGGCGGCGGCGGAGTCGCCGGGAGAGTCGGCCCTGCGGCACCGCCGGCGCCCATGGCCGAAGCCGGGGGCGGTGGGCCGGGTGGCGGGTACTGCGGAGGCGGGGGAGGCGGCGGGTACCGGTGACTTCGCTGCTCGGCACTGCGTCCGCCGTCGGGGGGCGAGGTCTGGTCGCTCATCCTTCGCACCTTCTTCTGTGTGCCGAGTCGGGCTTCGTCAGAAATCTGGATCCTCGATGACGACCCCGAAGTCGGAGGCGTACAAGGTCCAGTCACCGTCGAACCATCTGAACTGGTGGCGTCGTGACGGATCCGGGTACCAGCCCGGAGGTGCGGCGGCCGATTCCTCGCGCGGCGTTCCGGATGGGAGGCGGGCCTGTGGTCCGGGGCCCGACGACTTGTTGTCGATCGGCCCGACGGCCCGCTCCCGCTGCAGCAGCTCCTCGACCGCCTGCCACGTCGAGTAGTAGAGATCGCGGCGCTGCCGCAGGGCCTCGAGCAACTCCAGGGCAGCGTCGTGTTCCCGAAGTCGGGCGAGCGCGACGCGAAGCATCGCGACGAGGGCGAGCTGCTCCTCCACTGTCAGGCTCTGCGCCCGGACCCGATCCGCGAGTCCCGAGAGGTAGGACACCGGGACGGGAGGTGGGCTCGGCGCGGGGTCGGGCAGAGGGGGCGCCGCCGGGAGTGCAGCCAGCGCGCCGGCGAGGTGGAAGCCGGTCAGCGGGCCGACCTGCGTGTAGTCGATGAGCTGGAGTGGCGCGAGGTCAGGCGGAAGCAGGTCTGTCATGATCGGGGCCACCAGGATCGGAAGGAGCGGCTTGCCCAGCTTCCTCGCATACTCTCTTTCCCTGGCTGCCGCTTCCGATTCGAGAAGAGCCGGCGAAACTGCGGCGATCATCAGATCGCACGCACGTATCCGAGCGAGGATCTCGTCCCACCAAGCCTGCCCACCGTCCAACTTGCGATCGATCCAGATCTGGTAGTGGAGAGCCTCCAAGCCTTGTTCGAGAGCGTGAACGGCCTCTTGGTCCGCACGCGCGTACGAGAGGAAGGCCAGACGATTCCTGATCTTCGACTGCTCGGAAGTCGCCCCCGTCGTCATCACGCCTCTCCTCGATCCGCACAGCCGCCTTTCGCGATGTTGCTGATAGCAGCTTCCCTGCTTCGGTCGAGACGTCCGCTTGGGCGCCACCGGACAGCCTCAGGCGATTCCTGTCTCGCCGATAGGGCACCTCGTCCTTCTTGGCGCGGCTGAACCGACCACGTCGTCCCCGGGCGCGGTGGGACCACGAAGCTCCCGGTGGACGGGCGATCGACGACATCCACGCGTCTGACCAGGAGCTTCGTGCGTTCGCTATCCACCGAGGCGAAGGTCGAGCCAGTTGTGCCCCGGCACGACCTCGAAGGTGGCGCGGGCCGGCGCCCGGCCTTCGGCTGCCGCCTCCATCGTGTACCGCCCTGCCACCGGCAGTCCCACCGAGAACGTCCCGTCGGGACCGCTCAGAGCGGCGATGTCGGGGACGGGGACCGGTGCGTCGACCACGTACACCCGGGCGGCGGCGACCGGGTGTCCGTCGTCGTCCCGCACGACACCGGCGACGACCGGCGTCGGTGTCGCCACGGCGCGTTCAGGCCTTCCAGTTGGCGATGTTGGTGGCCACCGGAGACGTGACGCGGGTACCGGAGTTGGTGGTCTGTCCGCCGTAGGCGTGGACGGCGACGCCGTAGCGGCTGCCGTTCACCAGCCGCCACACCGGCGCCCCGCTCTGGCCACCGGCGGTGTCGATGTCGTAGAACACCTTCCGGGGCCCGACGCTGGCCACCTTGTTGGCCTGGAACCACATCGTGCCCGCGGGCTTGTCGCCGGGGTAGCCCGCGATGTTGACCGTGCTCGCCGTGAGGTCGGCATCGTTGAGGACCTGGTAACCGAACCAACCCACGGTACTGCCGAGGTCGGTGTTGAGGATGATGGCTCCGTAGTCGAAGTTCTGGTCGCCGCTGCCGGTCCAGCCCGTCACCGAGCGGAACGAGCTGCTCGTCAGCGTCCCGTACGGCAGGCTCGTACCGTTGCGCCCGGCCATCACCTGGATGCTCTTCACCCAGCCGTCACGGCCCGGCACGCCACTGTTCTTGATGTGGACCACGTGGCCTGCGGTCAACAGGGTGTGCGGGCCGACGAACCAGCCCGTCCCGATCCACATGGAGTTGTCGGCGGCAGTGATGAGCAACGACGCGATGGCCCGCCACGGGTAGACACCGGTGTTCGTGATCTGCGTGCGGTCATCCGGCCCGTGGACGGTCTCCTCGGGCGGGGGAGGCGGGCCGAACGACGCCTCCCCGATGTCGGTGAGGTGGGAGATCGGGAGGCTGAACGCGATCTCCAGATCGTCGGAGAGCGCGACCGGCCGATGGCCGGGTACGTCTTCGATCCCGGTTCCCGCGGCCGCCTGGTACGCGTCGACGCCGGCCGACGACGGCACCGTCAACTCCTCGTCCACTTCGTCGGCAACCTCGGACTGGTTCGACACCGGGGTGTGTGGCCCCGTTGCAACCACGATCTCGTCGTCGAGAATTGACATGTCCCCTCCATTTCGTTGCAGGGTGCCGAGTAGGGTCAGGCGCTTCGTGAGAGTCGGAACGGGTGCTCCGTGATACGTGTTCGCAGGACCGCGCTGCGTCTGCGGACCGGTGCCGTGGCGGAGTGTCACGATTGTCGACGGATCCATCGCCCGAGAACGGCGGAAGACGGCTCCGAGCCTTTCGTGATCGCGAAAAGTTGCGCGATCACCAGGGCGAACGCCGGTGAGGTGCCTGGCGGGTGAGTGTCGGGTTCGTGACCGGCGAGGCGCAATACGTATATGTACGTAGGCGTTCGAACGGCTACGTCGACGTCTCCGCGGCGAATGATTCCGACGTTTCCCGAGACGCCGGGAATACGATCGACAATAGAGCCGGGTTCCTGGTCTCCGTCTTGCGGCGGTCCTTCCCGACCACGCGGAGCTGACTGCGCACCTCTCAGCACCTTCGGGCGGCCAGCCAGGTCGATAGCGACGAGCCGCGAGGAAGCGCCGCACCCGCCAGGTTTTCGTGCTCCAGGACGCCACGACCGGTGCTCGGATCGTGCTGGAGCCCGACCTGCCGGCGCACGCCTACGAGCAACTGCTCGCCTATGACCTGTCATCGGTCCGACGGGGTCCGCTCCACTACGACCGGTACTCGTCCTGGTGGCGCTCGGAGCTCGACGAGGCCGGTCTCTAGATCGGCCGGACGGCGGACCGGCAGCAAGGGGGACCACCTCTCGCCTGCTCCTCAGACCGGCCACAGGTCACCGACGAAGTCCCCGAGGCCGTTGCTGTAACCCTCGGCGTTCGACTGCACCAGAGCCTGGGTGAGGCGTGGAGTCGTGTTCAAGAGGTCCTGGGCGAGGGTCGCGTACCCGCTCTCGAACTCGATCGAGGTCCCCTGGCAGTCCACGCCGATGTCCGTTCCCAGGAGGGTCCACGTGTCTTCGCCCGTCCCCGGGAGGTACCCCCTGAGCAGCTCTGTGTCCGCGTCGCGTGCGGCACCGCATTCGCTCGAGGACAGGCGCAGGAAGGCCGACACCGCCTGGCGGTGCTCGGTCCACGCGGCATCGATCGGCGTGCTCGCGAAGTAGGCCTGGACCACGCTGCTGATGGACGTGCTGCCCGCGGCCCACTCGGTCTTGCTCTCGAAGAGCGCCCGGCCGTAGGCGACGTCGGCCTCGGCGCGGCTGTCGTGGTTCGCCGCCGGGTCACGGAGGCTCCGCCCCTCGGGGAAGCAGGTCGCGAGCCGCGCTGTGCAGTCGGTGATCGCGACGGCCTTCGTCACGGTGGTGTTGATCTGCGAGACCAACTCCTTCTTCAGGGCCAGCTCGCCGGCCCGGTCCGCCCACTGCTTGGTGGCCGCCGGGACGACCAGGCTGGCGATCAGAAAGCCGAGGACCGTGAGCAGGCTGCGCCGGCGAACAAGGGCCGACCAGCGCCTCTGGGCCGGACGGGAAGCGGGCGGGACCGCGCGGTCAGGGTCCGCGGACGGCGCGCCGACCGGACGGGGGGCCGGCACACCAGTGTCGCCGGCCGGTCGGGTTCGCAGGTCCGAAGGGCCAGGCCGATGTGCTCGCGGAGCAGGACCGGTCCGGGAGCCGGCAGGGTCGATGCGAGTGGGCACACCAGCCATGACGCCTCCAAGGGGATTCGAGGGCCGGATGCCTCTGCCCTCCGACCGTCGCTGCACAAGGAGAACTCTGCGGGCCCCGCGCAGTTCGCGGAATCCCGGCGCAAGGCGGTCTTGCTTCGTGGTCGACCTCGTGGTAGCCGAGCACCGCTCGGTAACAGCGTGCTGTCTCTCCGCGAGCATCTCGCCGCAGGTCGTCGACGCGGAGGATCGGACGGAGTGGACGCCGAACACCCGGCGGAGGGCACCCCACCGGCTGCCCCCGAGGCGGGCGCGGGCTCGCGGATCGGGCCGTACCTCCTGGAGACCTTGATCGGTGAGGGCGGCATGGGCACGGTGTATCGGGCCTACGACACCCGACGGCAGCGCACCGTCGCCCTGAAGCTCATGACACCGCAGGTTGCCGCGGACCCCACCTACCGAGCCAGGTTCCGGCGGGAGGCCGAGACCGCGGCGCGGTTGACGAGCCCGCACATCGTGCCGATCCATGACTACGGGGAGATCGACGGTCGGCTCTTCCTGGACATGCAGCTGGTGCCGGGTGAAGACCTCGGCTCCCTGCTCGCCGATGGTCCCCTGCCACCGGAGAGCGCCGTGAACATCGTCGAGCAGCTCGCCTCGGCGCTCGACGACGCCCACGCAGCAGGCCTCGTGCACCGGGACGTGAAGCCGGCCAACGTCCTCGTCGTCCCTCGCCGCGGTTCACGCCGTGACCATGCCTATCTCGGGGACTTCGGGCTCGCGCACGCCGTGGATCGGCCAGCCGGCTCGGTACGGACCCGGACCGGCACCTTCATCGGGACGCTGGACTATGCCGCTCCCGAGCGGATCAGCGGAGAGCCCGTGGACCACCGGGCGGACGTCTACGCGCTGGGTTGCCTGTTCTACGAGATGCTCGCCGGTCGGCGGCCCTTCGTGGAGGAGGACACGCTCGCCCTCGTCACCGCCCACCTCACCGCCGTACCACCCAGGGCCGCCGACGTCGGTGCTGCGGTGGGTCCCGAGGTGGACGCCGTGATCGCGCGGGCGATGGCCAAGGACCCGCGTGACCGCTTCGCCTCGGCCGGCGAGATGGCGGAGGCCGCGAGACGAGCGCTGGCCCAGCCGGCCGGGAAAGCCGAGGCCGTCGCGTCCTCGCCCGCCCGTGCCCGCCGGCGTCGGCCCGCTCGATGGATGTGGATCGCCGTGGCCACGACGGTGGTCCTGGTCGCGACGACCGTGGTGGTGCTCCAGCTCCGTGCCCCACGGGCCGGAGCAGGTGCTCCGGCGCTGCAGGTGCTCCCGACGACGACCGTCGCTCCTCCGCCGCCGCTCGGGTTGTCCTTGGCAGGTCCGACGTCCGTGCCCGTCGGAGAGAAGGGCGTCTATACGCTGGAGGGCGATGTCGGTCGCGTGGTTCGCTGCGAGTGGACGGACCCCAACGGCGAGACCTTCCCGAACTGCAACCCGTTGACCGTCAGCTACCACGCGCCGGGTGAGTACGTCGTGCGCCTCGTCGCGACGACGGACGACGGTCGGTCGCGAACCCTCTCGCTGAACGTGCGGTCCGCGGGCTGATCGCCGGACGTCAAGCCGGTGCTACGTCCTCGACGGGCAGGTAACCGTGGGCGACGAGCGTGTGGAGGATCTCGGGATCGGCGGCCCCGACCGAGGAGTCCGGCATGCCGAGCGCCACGGCCCGCGCCCTGGCGGCGCGGAGGTTGTCCGCGATCGACGAGCGCCCCAGGCGCCCCAGGCTCGCGCTCGCCTGTTTGAGGAGCAGCGGTGGTTGGAGGGAGGGCGGCCAGGCCAGTTGCACGGCGAAGACCGCTCGAAGGACCTCGATCTGACGCTCGGTGAGGGGGAGCGGGAGATCGCTGGTCTCCGTGCTGCCAGCAGTCCGCGGCGGTCGGCGCCGGGGAGGAAGCTGCTCACCCGACTCCAGGAGCACCCAGTGGATCCAGCCGGGGCTGCCGATGAGGCGCACAGCGACCCGGGGCCAACGGATCTCGAGAGCCCGACCCCGGTCCGCCGCCGTCTGCTCGCGCGGCCGGAGCCCGTAGGCATGGACGACGCATCCGTTGCCGTTGAGGAGCTCGATGTGCCACACGCCGTCCGCCACCAGGACCCGCAGGGCCACCCGGGACACGGCTCCGTCCGCGGGATCGAGACCGATGGGCACATCGGCCTCGCGGCCGGCCGTGACGGGGACCCCGGGGGCGACGGGGACCCGGAGCGGCACGTCGACTGACTGCGTGCGCCGGGCGGACACGGGCTCCGAGAACACCCCGATGCTCCAACCCGGCTCCGACGAGGCCCTCACGTTCGGTGATCCCGCACGAGGGTCGTCCGATGCGTGGAGGTCGGAGTCGTCATCGCAGGCAGCGCAGGTCGTCGGGCGCGGACCCGTGCGTCACGGTCGCCCACTCCTCTGCGGTGAGGTCCCGACCGGCGGCGGCGCAGGCTGTGCGGATCCAGCCCTCCGGAGAGACGTCGAGACGTTGGATCTCGCCGTTCGACCCGGGCGAGGCGATGAACAGGGTGGCCCCGTCCGGACCGAATGCGACGGCGCTCATTCGGCTGTCCTGGGAGGGGCCGAGGTCGAGGGCCCCGACCTCGATGCCGCTCAGCGCGTCCGTCAGCAGCACTCGGTCGTCGACGGTGACCTGCGCCAGGAAGGACCCGTTGCCGGCAGGTCGGGTGCGCTCGGCCGCGGCCCCGTTCGCCGGGTACGCGGCGAGCACCTCGTGCCCGGCGGCTTCACGAACCTCGAGGACGCCGTCGGCGCGCCGGACGATCAGATGCGGCCCCGCATACGTCGCATCGACGACGCCCTCGGCGACCTTCGCCGCGCGACCGGTGGCGAGCGCCTCGGCCCAGAGCACGCCGTTCTGCACGAACGCGGCATGTGAGCCGTCTTGGGCGAGGGACGCCGTCGGCCCTGCCAGTGCGTCCGGGTCGGCCCGGAACCCGCCGGGCGCTGCGATCGACGATCGGACCGTTCCGGTCAGTGGCTCGCGGACGAGTACCGCACCGTCGAGGCCGACGTCGTAGACCAGCCCGTCCGGCGCCGGCGCCAGGCCGAGCCGGTCCTCCCGGAGCGGCTGCCAGAGACGGGGCGCGCCGGTCGCCCGGTCGTACGCCGCGACCTCGGTGCCCAAGGAGTAGCGCCGCATCACGACGAGAGCCTGGGCGTCGCCGTCGCTCAGCCAGAGCGCGTCGGTCGACTCGAGCTCGCCGTCGGGCGTCGTGAGCCTCTGCGGGCGGACCCCGGCGCTCTCCGCGTGCACGATGAGGGAGAAGGGCTGGCCGCCGGTCACGAGAGCCCGGCCGTCGTCCCGCACGGCTGCCTTCATGGGCGGGCAGGCGTTGCAGGGCCAGGGAAGCTCGTACTGCGGCCCGATGTGGTGCGACGCGATCCGGTTCGTCCTCGAGAGGTCCAGCGTGAGGACGCGATCGCCTGCGGCGCCGACGAGGAGGTTCGGGCCCACGAACCTCAGCTGCGTGAGCCGGCCGGTCCCCTCGAGCCGCAGGGCCGCGGAAGCGGGGGGTGGCGTGGTGCCGACGTCGGCGATGTACAGGGCTCCGCCGTCGGACACGGCGAGCTTGGTGCCGTCGGGCGCGAGGGCGAGCGAGTCACGCCGGGAACCGGGGACGTGTGCAGTCCGCGTGGGGGACTCGGGGATCTCGCCTTCGGCCGTCTGCCACACCGGGATCTCCTCGCTCCCGTTGCTGAAGGTGAACCACGAGCCGCCGGGCGACAGCGTCTCTGCCTGGGAGTGGTTGCCGATGGATGGCATGAACCCGCGGACGACGCTACCGCCGTCATGCCGTTCCCAGTGCGCGGCGGTGCTGTACATCGACACCTCGGAGTCACCGGTCGCCGTCATCCCGGCCCAGGGCTCGTTCGACGGTTCGGCCCGGACCCCACCGGACTGCGTCTCGGCGGTCACGAGGAACCCCCGCTGCTCCTCGACCCCGTACTCGTTGCCGGTGTGGAACCGCACGACGCGGCCCGAGGGCGAGACAGCTGTCGCGCGCCCGTGGGTTCCCGGCGGGATGTCGACCACGCGGTTCTCATCCCCCACCCGGTACGACGCGCTGCCGGCCGTGATCATGCTGATCACGCGGCCGTCGTCGCTGATGCCCACTCCGGTGACAGGGCCACCCGGCGAGGCCACGGTCTCCTGCTGGCCACCGGCCCAGCGCACGACATCGCCGGACCTGGTCCCGGCCACCACGGCCGAGCCGTCGGCCGAGGCGGCGAGTGCAGTGACCTCACCTCCGGCGTAGTGGACGTTGCTGAGCTGGGACGTGGCCGTCACGGCATGGAACAGGGCTGCCGCTGTGCGCGGGCCGGGCTCCGTGCGGTAAGCCTCCACGGCCAGGAGCTGTGCCGCCGCGAGATCGGTGGACAACGCGGCGGACGACGCCGTCGCGAGCAGCCCGGCGGTCGTCGAACGGGTCTGCTGGTTCAGGAGCACCGACGCGATCAGGGCCGCGGCGAGCAGCGCCGCGCCCGTCGTGCCGGCGATGCCCACATGACGGCGCGTGCGGCGCTGCTGCCGGACGTGCATCCCGATCATGCGGTCCTTCGGGACGTTCCGCATCGTCGCGGCGACGCTCGCGACCGCATCGTCGAGCTTCTCGCCACGGCTCGGCACGCCCCGTAGGTCGATCCAGAACGGTTCCGCGCGGTAGGTGTCGGCGAGGGCGGGCGGAAGGGCGGTGCTGCGGGCGGTGTCCCACGAGCCCGATTCCGCGGACCACACCAGCTCTCCGTCGAGGAGGACGAGAAGCGGCGGGCGATCCGGCTTCTCCTTCTTCCACCAGGAGATCTCCCGCTCGACCCAGGGCGACGCCGCTGCGGCGGGCGAGGCCAGGACCACCAGCCAGCTCGACGCGGCCATCGCCTCGGCGATCGTGTCCCACAGCGCCGGCGCAGCCCCCATGGCCGTCTTGTCCCGGTAGATGTGCAGCCCCCGTGCCTTCCACCAGGGTTTCGCGAAGCGTTCGAGCCGACCCTGCAGCGCCGCGACGACCTCGTCCGTGGCCTCGTCGTGGGCGTAGGAGAAGAAGCCGTCGTAGGTGCTGAGCAAGCCGTGGTCCGACGTCGGCCGGTTGCTCCCGCCTCCGTCACCTGCTGTGCTGCCGGTGCGCGCCACGGGAGACCCCACCACGACGATCGTCTCCAACTCGTGCAGGAACTCGGTGCATCGAGCCGCCCACCAGCGACGTCGGGTCCGGCGGCCGTTGACAGAGAGCATGGCGCACGACGCGGCGGTGACCTACTACGCAGTTCTACGTACCGAGCGTGTTCGTCGGCATGCCCTGGGTGAGAGGTGCCGTTGTGCTGGCCCGAGGCGCTACGGGCGGTGGCGCTCTGAACTCGACGAGGCCGGGCCCAGACCGCGTTCTCGCCCGTTCAGGCGCTGGACTCGACCCTCGCGGCGCCCCACGCAGGTTCGACAAAGGATCTGGATCGGGGCATCGGTACGACCAGGCGGATTCGCATGATCGTCGCAACACCCGAGGTCAGGAGAGAGGCTCTCAGAGGGCGCTGGCGAAGATCTCGGCGCGCTGCGCCAGTCGTGGCGTTTGCGGGGTCGGTGGTTGAGCCGGCCTTCCGCGGCCGCGAGGTCGGCGGCGCTGTAGGCGCTGTAGGTGCGCAGGTCGGTCTTCTTCGGGAAGTACTGGCGCAGCATCCCGTTGGTGTTCTCGTTGGTTGGGCGCAGCCACGGGCTGTCGGGGTAGGCGAAGTAGACGCCCTCGGCAAACAGCTGCGCGAGTTGGTCGTGCTGGCCATCTCCGAGCCCTGGTCCCAGGTCAACGCCAGCCGCACCTGCGCGGGCAGATCGCCCAGGGCAGCAGCGATCCCGAGGCGGCACTGCTCGGCGCCGTGGCCGTCGGGCAGGTGCACCAGACGTACGAAGCCGCTGCGGCGGTCGACCAGGGTGCCGATCGCAGACCCGGCTGGCCGGGCCGACGATGCGGCGAGCATGGCCCGCCCGGACACTCCGAGCACGTCGGAGGCGACCGAGTCGAGTGTGATCCCGGCGTCTTCGAGGGTCTTCTGGATGCGCTGGCACTCGCTGGTGTGGTCCTGAACGAGCCGTTTGCGGTAGCGGGTCAGGTCCCGTCACTGGCGGATCACCGGCGGCGGCACGAAGCTGCCGCGCAGCAGCCCGTGCTCGAGCAGCTCAGCTAGCCACTCGGCGTCGCGGACGTCGGTTTTGCGGCCGGGCAGGATCTTCACGTGGTGGGCGTTGACCAGCATCAACTCTCACCCCTGCCCCTGCTGGCCCCGACCCTGTCCGGCGCGGTCTTCGAGGACGTACCAGACCGGCTTCCAGTATGACCCGGTCGCCTCATCGCGATCTCGGTGAGCCCTCGGCGGCGAACCAGTCGGCCATCGCCTTCCACTGAGGAGGTGAACACGGCGAACGTGCGGGTGTGCTTGTGCCAGCCCCGCCCACCCCGGAACCGGGGTCCGGACACAGGCGACCACCTCGTCCTTGCCGATGCCGATCCGCGAGCACCGCTCCACCAGTACGTCCACCGTCGGCCTCCCCGCCGTCCCCGGACCCATCCAGGCGGGGCCGGCGGGGCAACCGCTCAACGACGCTGTGGAAGTGTGTACCAGATCAACAGTTCGAGGTGCCGGGAAGGCCCCAGGCGTCAGTCTCAGACTCGGGTTCACACGCACCAAGCGCGAACGAGCACAGCCGACCCCGCCCCGATTCTCATCCCTCGAGGCGGCCCGGGGTAGGGCCATAACATCTCAGACCTTGTTGCCCCGGCGGTGAGCGGCAGAAGGAGGTGCCCGCTTGGTCCGCTTCGGGTAACGTCCCGAACCGGACGAACGACTCAAGCCTCGATGAGTGATGGACGCAACGGCCACGGACGCGTACCGGCGCGGATCCGGCCGGATTTCGACGTCCCGGTGCTGCTGATCATGTTCAATCGGCCGGACAAGGTTCGCCGTATGGTCCAACTCCTGCGCGTCGTCCGTCCGCAACGCCTCCTGGTCGCGGCAGATGGTCCTCGCGCGAATGTCCCCGACGACACGATCCGATGTGCGGAGGCCCGGCGTGCGATCGACGACGTCGATTGGCCCTGCGACATCGAGGTACTTTTCCAAGACGCGAATCTCGGCTGCAAGCGCGGCCCTGAGACCGCTATTAGTTGGTTCTTCTCCCGCGTATCCGAAGGGTTGATACTCGAGGACGACTGCCTGCCCTCTGCTGACTTCTTCCCGTTCTGCGCGGAGCTGCTGGAGCGCTACCGCCATGAAGAGCAGGTAATGATGATCAGTGGATTCAACGCGGTTGGGTCCTGGAAGGGCACCGACAAGAGCTACGTGAGCAGCAGAACGTCACCGACATGGGGCTGGGCGACCTGGGCACGAGCGTGGGCCGCCTATGATCCCGCGATGAGCGCGTGGAGTACCCCTGAAGGGCGACGTGCGGTGCGTCGCCGTCTCCCATTCGTCGAATATCTGTTGCTGCGCCGAAGGTTCGATTCCGTTGTCGCCGGAGATCTTCGCGCCTGGGATTTTGCTTGGGCATTCGCCATGCTGTACCGCGGTGGCTTGTCGCTCGTCTCCGTCAGAAACGTGGTGACGAACGTCGGCTTCGGCGTCGACGCCACCCATACCTGGAACCCTTGGTGTGTCGAAGCTCGCGTGCCGATTCTTCCGATTCGTTTTCCACTCGTTCATGTGGATAGAGTTGAACTGTCACCTGCCTTCGAGAGAGCCGCTTACCGGACTCGATGGCCATGGACTCGGCGCATCATGACGTTGCTGCCTTCGCGAGTCGCCGAGCGCATCCGGGCACTCACGTACGCAGGGGTGTCTCGGGGTCTGTTCGCGGCCGCACGCAACCCGGCGAGGACCGGACCGGGAGAATCTCAATCTGTCAGCTAGTGTCCTGCGCCGGGAATTCGGTCAAGACATGCCGCGAGTCGTTCCAGGATTTCGTCGGCGGGTCTCGGTCCAGGCGAACGGGCGCGGGTGGTCGTTCCAGGCCGCGACTCAGGCGCGGAGGTCGCGTTCGAGGACCTGCAGGTTCTTGTGCACGCCGCGGCGGAGCTGCTGGTCGGTGAGCAGCGCGAACCAGCGCTCGACCTGGTTGAGCCAGGAGGAGTAGGTCGGGGTGAAATGCATGTGGGACCGCGGGTGCGTTGCGAGCCAACGCGCCACCACTGGGGCTTTGTGGGTGCTGTAGTTGTCGCAGATCGGGTGCACGTCCAGCTCGGACTGCGTGACAGCCCAGCTTCTCAGCGATCGCGGTGTTCGACAGCGCCTCGGCTGCCGCCTGCACGATATGCTGCGCAACGCCAACGCCTGCGACGACTTCGCCCGCCGCGACCACCGCAGCAATGTCTCGCGCTGCTCGTCGGTCAGGTTCACCTCGGCCACCGGCCGGCCTTTACTCGGCACGACCGGCAGCCTACTGATATCTAGCGAAATTCAGGCGCAGGACACTAGCCTAGTACGCGCCGCGGCTCCGAAGGACGGCGCCGATCGTCTTCCAGAGGATCGTCAGGTCGAGGGCCATGGACCAGTTCTCCACGTAGCGGAGGTCGAGGCGCACCGTCTCCTCCCAGGAGAGGTCGCTGCGGCCACTGACCTGCCAGAGCCCGGTCATGCCGGGGCGGACGAGCAGGCGGCGGCGGGCGACGTCCTCGTAGGTCGCCACCTCGGCCGGCAGCGGCGGCCGGGGGCCGACGAGGGACATGCTGCCGCCCAGGACGTTGAGCAGCTGAGGGAGCTCGTCGAGCGAGTACTTCCGCATCACCACGCCGACCTTCGTGATGCGGGGGTCGCGGGTCATCTTGAAGAGAGGGCCTGCGGCCTCGTTGGAGTCGCTGAGCGCGGCGAGGCGGGCCTCGGCGTCGACGACCATCGACCGGAACTTGACCATCCGGAAGGTGCGGCCGTTGGTGCCGACGCGCTCCTGGCGGAAGAACACGGGGCCGCCGTCCAGCTTCACGGCGACGGCGACCGCGACGAAGACCGGAGCCGCGAGCAGGAGGAGCGCGCCGGCGACGGTGCGGTCCACGACCGTCTTGACGACACGGGCGGATCCCGTGAAGCGGGGCTGGGACAGCTGCAGGAGGGGGAGGCCGTCGACCGCGCCCAGCACGACCGCTGCGCCGGCGACGGCGCGGCCGAGCCGCCTGAACTCCGTGCTGCCGACACCCAGGATCCGCCCGTCCCACGCCCGGGCGAGCGGCATCGCGGCGATCAGCAGCGCGGCGGCGATCGCACCGCAGACCAGCTGGGCACGGTCGGCGGCGTACATGCCGGTCCACCCCGCGAGCACGGCCAGGGTCGTGACTACCAGGACGACGCCGACGTCGCTCATGATCACCAGCGAGCGCAGCCGGCGCTGCCAGCGGACCGGGCTGCCCTCGGGAACGCCGGGCCGCCCCGGCACGGGCCCGATGCCGCGCTGAGCCGGGACAGCGGGGACGCCGGCGGACGCGGCGACCTCGGACGGGTTGAACACGATCTGGAGCCCCCCAGAAAGATCCGTTAGTGCGATCTCGGTCGAGGGGTCGCCGCCACAGCACGGGCTCGCCCATGCGGTGACGCGCAGGGACGGCCGGGACCGAGGGGGAGCGATCCGGCAAAACGTCGATCACCCCGCATGTCGCCCAGCCGAGTGGTCGCGTTACCGAATGTCACGACTTCTGTGAAGCTTCATCAAGTTGGAGTAGATCGGTCCCGGTGGAGCAACCTGCCCACCCGTCCGCTTCCTGCCTGTTCCTGCTGAGGACTTCCTGTGTCTTCCCCGGTCAGCGACGTGAGGCGGCGGCGATCGGAAGGATCTGCATGTCAGGGTCGCGGCCGTGCTCGTGCTCCCCACTCCAACCACCACCGAGTCTCCGCCCCGACGGACCACCGCTCTGCTCGCCCCCGGGGTCTGTCTGCTCGGTGGGCTCTACCTCTGGCGTGGCCTCGCCGTGCCCCATCCTGTCGCCGGGCAGCCCGAAGCCGGGCTGACGACCTGGTTCGGCGTCGACCGGTGGGCGTTCGTCGGGCGGGGGTGGGCGATCACCTCCGCCTCCTTCGCGGCGTCGGCCGGTGTGGCGGTGTGGCGGTGGCCGGAACGGGCCCGGACGCTGGCCGCGGACGTCACTGCAGCAGTGGGGCGGAGGACGACGCGGCTGATCGCCGCGGTCGTGAGCGTCGGGCTGTTCTGGCTGCTCAGCGATCGCACCGAGAACCTCGACGGCTCGCTGCTGCAGGGCAAGTTCGAGGCCTCTCCCGGCGGCTTCGTCACCCACGACGAGATGCTCGAGCTGTTCCTGCACTCCCGGCTCTGGGCCGGCCTGCACGAGCTCTGGAGCTGGGACGTCGCGCAGACCTACCGGCTTGTCTCCTGCCTCGCCGGGGGAGTGGCGGTGCTGATCGCGCTGCGTATCGCTCGTCGCTTCGACCAGCCGTTGCAGGCGTTGGGGCTGCTCGCCGCCGGTGGCTGGGTGATGGTGTTCTTCGGCGACGTCGAGAACTACACGCTCACCGCCGTCGTTGCGTTGGGGTATCTGGCCGCTGCCCTGCGGTTTCTCGACGACGAGGAGGCCCCGCTCTGGCCGCTGGGGCTCCTGCTGGGGCTTGGGGTGCTCTGCCATCTCGAGACGCTGGTACTGGGACCGTCGCTGCTCGTCCTGATCGTGATCGCGGTGCGACGCGGCCGGCGGCTCGACGCCGGCCTGGCCCTCGCCGCCGTGCCCGCGGTGCTCGGGCTGGGGCTGTGGTGGTTCGACCGGCACGGGCTGCCGATCTCGCAGTTGGTGTCCGGCAGCCAGATCTCCGCGCAGGGCGGGGACTGGTCGCGTTTCCTCTTCCCGGACGGGGCCATGGGGTGGTGGCTGCAGCTCCAGCTGGTGCTGCTGCTCGCGCCGGCGGTCGTGCTGCTGCCGGCGTGCCGGTTCGCCGACGTGCGGAGCGTCTTCCTCGCGGTGGCGTCGGCGGGGGCGCTGCTGATGGTGGTCGTGTGGCGGGCGCAGCTGGGGGTGTTCGACGACTGGAACCTCTACGCGATCGCCGCGCCGCCGCTGATCCTGCTGGTCGTCTCGGGTCTGCGGCGGGTGAACGCACCGTGGATGACGGCGTTCGTCGTCCTCGCGGGCACCCAGGCGGTGGCCTGGGTACTGGAGAACCACGCGTAGTCAGGGCCACCGGCTCCGGCGAGACGAGCGTGATCGTGGTCGCCGCGGAGCTCCGGTCGTCGGAGACGTGCGCGAGCACCTCCTCGGGCGGGCGGGCGAGGTCGATCGAGTTCTCGATCACCTGCACGGCGGCCTCCTTCGTCCTCCTGGAGCGAACCGGCCGGCGATCGCCCATCCCCAGGTTTTGCGTAGGGCCGTAACGCTGCGCGACTTTCCCGGATATGACGATCGAGATCGTGAGACGGGAGAGGTATGCGCGAGGATCAACCCACGGTGGTACTCGACGCCGTCCGGAGACGGAGGCGGAGAGGCCGCCGGATCCTGATCGGCCTGCTCGTCGCTCTTCTCGTGCTGATCCTGGCGGCAGCGGCCGCGATCTACCTGCTCACGGAGAAACTGGGCAACAACGTCAGCCGGGTGCCCGACGCGTTCGCCGGCATCCCCGCCGACACGCGCCCCGCGCCGTCGTCGGGCACGAGCTTTCTCCTGATCGGCACGGACACGCGATCAGCCGATCCGACGACCGGCACGGACGCAGCGGCCGGGGTCGACGCGGGCTCGCAGCGCAGCGACGTGATCATGCTGGCCCGGGTGTGCGCCGACGGCAGCACCGCCGCCGTCACCTCGATCCCGCGGGACAGCTGGGTCGACGTCCCCGGGCGCGGCATGAACAAGATCAACGCTGCCTACGCGTTCGGTGGCGCCCCGCTGCTGATCCAGACGGTCGAGAACCTGACCGGGGTGCGTGTCGACCACTTCGGGGTCATCGACTTCGCGGGCTTCCAGGAGATGGTCGACTCGGTCGGCGGGATCGACGTGCGGGTCGCCGCGGCGACCAGCAACGCCGGCGTCGACTTCCACGAAGGCCTCAATCACCTCGACGGGGCGCAGGCCCTGGCCTACGTGCGGCAGCGTTACGACCTGCCCGGCGGCGACCTCGACCGCGCCAAGCGCCAGCAGAACGCGCTCAGGGCGCTGCTGTCCAAGGCCGGCGACGACCTGTCCGACCCGGTCGGCCTCTACAACCTGGTCGACGCGACCAGCCGGACCGTCAGCGTCGACGACACCCTGACCAACGGGGGCCTGCGTGACCTGGCCCTGGACATGAAGGGGTTACGGCCCGGCGGGGTCACGTTCACCAGCACCCCGGTCGCGGGGCTCGGTCGGGAGGGCGCCCAGTCCGTCGTCTACCTCGACGAGCAGGCCGGGCCGCAGCTCTGGGCCGCCTTCCGCAAGGGGACGATGGCCCAGTACGTTGCTGCGCACCCGGCCGAGGCGTTGTCGGGAGCTCCCCACTGAGCGTTCGTTCCGACCGAGCCGAGCAGGCGAACAAGGGCGCTTCCGAAGCTAGCTCGACACTAGACTAGATACTGCCCTCTCTCCCTGAACCATCGCACCGTCTGGACCAGCCCCTTCTCGAGCGGAACGGTGGACGTGAACGCGAGCCGTTGTGTTGCGCGAGTGGTGTCGAAGTAGCGAGCAGGCTGGCCATCGGGCTTGGTCGTGTCCCACCGCACCTCGCCTCTGTAACCGACGGCCGTTTTGACGGCGTCAGCGATCTCACGGATCGCGACTGCCTGGCCCGTACCGATGTTGATCGGTTCGGGGCCGGTCGTCGTGACAACAGCCAGAGCGACCGCCCGGGCGGCGTCGTCGACGTGCAGGAACTCTCGGGTGGCGTGTCCGGAGCCCCAGTTCGTCACCGAGGGGGCACCCAGCCGCTCCGCGTCGATGTAGCGACGAATGATCGCCGGGATCACGTGGCTGCCGGCGCCGAAATTGTCCTCCGGGCCGTAGAGATTGGCCAGCATCAGGACGGTGCTGTTCGTGCCGTACTGCTTCGCATAATTCAGGCAGGCATCGTGCAGCATCCGCTTGGCGATGCCGTAGGGGCCGGTCGCCCCCGTCGGCGGCCCTTCCCAGAGGTCCTCCTCCCGGAGAGGGAGCGGGGCGTCTTGCGGATAGGCGCAGCTGGTCGAGATCATCACCAGCTTGTCCATCCCGGCCAGCCGCCCTTCCTCGAGGAGCATCAGGCCCATCAGGGCGTTCTCGTAGAGGAAACGTCCGGGGTTGTCGACGTTCGCGCCGATACCCCCGACCGCCGCAGCGCAGTGCACCACCACGCGGGGCCTGAGCTCCGCGTAGAGCGCTCGCACACCATGTTGTTCGGTCAGGTCGTAGTCCTTGCTGCCCACCGGATGTACCTCGTGGCCGGCCTCGAGGAGCCGCCGCACGACGTTGCGCCCGAGGAATCCTCGCCCACCCGTGACAACGATGGTCACGACGTCGCTCCCGCGTTGAAGTGGTCGGCGTACCAGGCAACCGTCTCGACGAGTCCCTCCCGGAGATCGACCTCCGGGCTGTAGCCGATCTCCGAGAGCTTCGTGATGTCGGGGCAGCGCCGAGAGGTCCCGCCCGCTCGGAGTGGACCCGGGACAATGCTGATCGGTACGTCGAGGATGTCGGAGATAAGATTGACGAGCTCACGGATCGACACCTCGTGCAAAGTGCCCACGTGGTATATCGCACCGGCTTTGCCCATCTCGCCGGCGATGAAGGCGCCCCGGGCTCCGTCGCGCACATGGCAGAAGGCACGGGTCTCGGTGCCGTCGCCCTGAATCGGCAGCTGAAGGGGGCTCTCGGGGGAGGCAGCCCTCAGTCGGACGATCTTCTCGACGATCTCGGGGATAACATGCTCGAATCCCATGTCGGGCCCATAAAAATTGTGGGGTCGGAAGATCACCGGCTCGACCCCTCGGGGTCCGGCCATGTGCAGTGCGAGGAGTTCGCACGCGATCTTGCCGCCGCCGTAGCTGAACCGTGGGTTGGTGACGTCGGGGATCTTGAGCCATTCCTCCTCGGGTGTCGGCACCACGGAAGGTTCGTTGTAGGTCTCGCTGGTCGAGGCCAGAACCAACCGCCGCACCCCCTCGTCCACGGCAGCGTCGACGACGTTCAGAGTGCCCCGGACGCCAACGTCCAGGACGTCGGCCGGCCGCTCGTAGAAGTAACGCGTTCCGTTGATGTATGCGAGGTGCCATACGACCTCGCAGCCCTCGATGGCGCCCCGCACGTCGGTGTAGCGTCGGATGTCGCCCTCGAGGACGGTGACATGCTCGCCGAACACCGCGAGTCGGGCCGCCCGGCCGCGCGAGTTGTCGTCCAGTACCACGACCTCGTGCCCCGCTGCGACCAATTCGCTACAGAGCGCCGCGCCCACGAACCCCGTTCCGCCGGTGAGCAGTACTCTCACGGGTTCGCCTCCGCCATGTCGATGGCCTTTGCCTGATAGAACATCTGGTTCACCCGACCGACGTTCCAGATGTCGGCGACCCATGCGTCCGGTCTGGTGCGGGCGAGTTCGCGGAGCGCCTCGTGGTAGCCGGTGTGGTTAGTGGCGACGAATACGGCGTCGACGTCTTCAAGGGCCTCGCTGATCGGCCAATTCCGTGCGTCCCGGATGCTCGGCTCCGGGATCGGGTCCGGCAGGTTCTGGTCGCTGATCCGGATCTCGTCGGGAAGCTGGCGGCGAACGTACCGCCACAGCTTGGGAGCAAGACTATCCCGGAGGTCGTCCGTGTCGGCCTTGAACGAGAAGCCCAAAATCGCCACCCGGCTGTCGTGCAGGTCGGTACGCCTGCAAAGATGATCGACCAGGAACGTCGGCATGAACTCGTTCATCTTCCAGGCCGAGAGAAGCATGTCCGGGTAGGGGCTCCATTCGTTGAGCATCCCGAAGTCTTTCCGCAGACAGGTCCCTGCTGTAAGGCCCGGAGCGGCGAGGAACGACCTCGGGTAGCCGTGGTTGGCCAGCTCCCGTGTCTCGTGGATGTTCGCCCCGAAGTTGTCCGCGATCATCGCGAACTGATTGGCCAGGGCGAAATGGACGTACCGAAGGATGTTGTTAAATAGCTTAACGAGCTCCGCTGTGACGTAATCGGTCGTCAGGACCTCGCGGGTGATTCGTCGAAACAGAGCAACGGCACGCGCCTCGCTGGCGGGGTCCTGTGTGCCCACGATCTGCGGCAGCGTGCGGATCTCCTCGTAGGCCTTGCCCTCGGCGATCCGCTCGGGGCAGAAGGCAAGGAAAAAGTCCTCGCCGACGACCAGGTCTGTGTTTCGTCGGATCCACCTCTCGACGAACTCGGTCGTACCGGGCGCCACCGTGCTGCGCAGACAGAGCAGCTGTCCGGGACGGAGGTGCTCCCCGATGCTCTCGAGCACGTCCTGCACCTGCGTGAGATCGGTCTCGATGTGGTTGTGCAGAGGAGTTCCGACGGTGACGACAATTGTCTCTGCTCTGGTCGCCACCGACGGATCGTGAACCACGTGGAACCTACGGCTGGCGATGATCTCGTCGTACCCGGGCTCATGGAAGGGCATGACGCCCTCGTTGACCAGGTCGGCGAGCTCCTTATCGACGTCGAGGCCGACCGCGCTGACCCCGGTTTCGACGAAGGTCAGACCGAGAGGCAGCCCGACTCGGCCCGTACCGACAATGCAGACCTCGTATTTCGATTCTGCGGAGCCGGGGAGGGTGTCGGGTGCCGAAGCGGTGGAGTCGTGGATCGTCATGACTTCCCCCTGGAAGAGTTCCTGGTGCTCGTCGTGCTGAGCCGCTCCTGCGCGGCAGTGGCAGTCGAGTGCCTGTTGTGCGGCCGGGGCGCCGGGGAGTTCGCCAGGTCGAGAAGCCGGCAGCGGAGGTCGGCCCATGTTCCTGCTGCGCGATCACGTGCGCTGATCGCGGTGACGGGTAGTGGCCATGCGACTCCGAGGCCGGGATCGTCGTACCGCACAGCGACGTCCTCCGCCGGGTCGTGTTCACGGTCGATCCGATAGCAGACGTCGGCCCACTCGGTGAGCGCCTGGAATCCATGAAGGAAGCCTGGCGGCACATAGAGCTGGACGAGGTCCTCGTCGTCCAGCCGGATAGCAGCACTCCGTCCGAACTCGACCGACTCCGGCCGCGCGTCGACGAGGACGTCCAGGATCGCTCCCCGGGCACAGCGCACCAGCTTCCCTTCGCCACGCCCCGAGCGTCCGTGCAGTCCTCGAACGGTTCCACGGGATGAGCGGGACTGGCTGTCCTGCAGGAACGCGCCGGCCTCGATGCCGTGGGCCGAAGCAACACGACTGTCGAAAGTACGGGTGAAGAAACCGCGGTCGTCGCGGTGCGGTACCGGTACGAACAAGAGGACCCCGGGCAAGGGGCCGGCCATGAGCTTCACCTTAGTAAAGGGCGACCTGGCGCCAGGGCATCCAGGGCGTGCTTCCCGCCTGGTACAGCGCCTCCAACGCCACCCGCTCCTTCACCGTGTCGGCGGGATGCCAGAAACCGCTGTAGGGGTAGGCAGCGAGTCTGCCCTCCTTGGCGAGCGCTGCGCAGGCGTCGCCCACCAAGTCACCCCCCTCGGGGATGTAGTCGAAGATTTCCGGTCGGAGGATGAGATATCCGCCGTTCTCCTGGATCGCCATATCCTTCAGCGCGGTGATCGACTCCACCCGATTCCCCTCGATCAGGTCGACGACGTGGAAGGCGGCTTGCGGGGGCACTGCGAGGAGTTGCGCAACCGCTGTCGGGTTCGCCTCGAACTGGGACACCATCGCGTCGATCGGAGCGTCGGTGAGCACATCCGCGTAGTTCGCCAGGAACATGGCCTCGTGCTCAAGGTGGGGGCGAACCCTTCGCAACCGCTCGCCGATGGCGGAATCCTGGCCGGTGTCGACGAAGGTGATGCGCCAGTCCGAGATGTCGCTGTCGAGCAGGTGCACCTCGCCGCCTTGAAGGACGAAGTCGTTGGATGCCGCCTCGTCGTAGCGGAGGAAGAAGTCCTTGATCTGTTGGGCGCCGTAGCCCAGGCACAACACGAAGTCCCGGTGGCCGTAGTGGGCGTAGTACCGCATGACGTGCCATAGCAGTGGCCGGGGGCCGACCGGGACCATGGGCTTAGGTGTGCTGGAGCCGCCGTCCCGCATGCGCATGCCGTAGCCGCCGCAGAAGAGCACGACCTTCATCTGATGCCCCCCAACCTCGGTGGTTCGGCGGTCTCTCGACGCGCCGACGCTCGGCTACTCGGGGTGGTCAGCGCGAGCGTTACCCCCGAGCTCGATTGTTTCAGCGCGATCACGCTACGTGCCTGGTTGGATCACCGATCGGTCTAGCAGCCCAGCGCCTTGCCTGGTATAACTCGGTTTTCCGTGACTCGTCGTGACGAGGATGTCCGTTTGCCGCCGAATGGGCTAATTCTGGCGCGCGGCAGACCTTGCCCGCTGGTGACCCCTGTGTAACGCAGCGTGACTGCGGGCCGATGGCGGCCTCGTCGATCTCAGGGGGTAAGCGAATGCAGCAGGCAACGACGAAGGGGCAGGCGATCCCGCTCGGCCTCAGGGTCGGCGAGATCGTCGAGGTGCGCAGCGAGGCGGAGATCCTCGCGACACTCGACGAGCGTGGTGAGCTCGAGGCGCTCCCCTTCATGCCGGAGATGCTCAAGTTCTGCGGGCGGCAGTTTCGGGTCGACAAGCTCGCGGTGAAGGTCTGCGACACGATCGACTGGTCCGGGATGTATCGGATGGAGGGTGCGGTCCACCTCGCGGACACGCGGTGCGACGGCTCGGCACACGGGGGATGCCAGGCCGGCTGCTTCTTGTACTGGAAGGAGGCCTGGCTGAAGCGCGTCGATCCCCCTGATGCCGGCGAGGCGGACATCAGGGAGGTCGCGGGGCGTCTCGGCGCTGGGGAACTTTCGGCCACGACACGACGGGCCGGCGCCCCAGGCGAAGAGGCCTTCGTGTGCCAGGCGACGGAGTTGATGCGAGCGGCGCCCGAATACCTCCCTTACTGGGACCTCCGACAGTATGTCCGGGATGTCCGGTCCGGAAATGCAGGCGCCCTCGCCACAGCCCGAAGCGTCCTCGTCGGGTTCTTCAACAAGTACCAGGATCTCAGCAAGCGCCTCTTGCCCCGGGCCCTGCGTATCCGTGACGGTGTGCGGTACCCCTTCATCCAAGGCGGTCTGGAGCGCACCCCCTCGGGAAGTCTCGACCTCCGCCCGGGCGAACTGGTCCGCATCAAGCCCGTCGAGGAGATAGTTCGCACGCTCGACAAGGACAACAAGAACCGGGGTCTGTCGTTCGACCGAGAGATGTTGAAGTACTGCGGGCGGGAAGCGCGCGTCCTCCGTCGCGTCGAGCGGATCATCGACGAGAAGACCGGCCGGATGGCTCACCTGCGGAACCCGTGCATCGTGCTCGACAACGTTGTCTGTACCAGCGACTTCCACCGCAAGTGCCCTCGGGCGATCTACGCATACTGGCGGGAGATCTGGCTCGAGCGGGCATGACGGTGCCCGTCGACCGTCCCCTCGGCCGTCCCGTGGTAACGCCACCTCGTGACCGAGCGAGTGAGACTCAGCCAGCTCAGAGTGGACTGGCCCCGGGGTCCTGCCGTAATGAGAGGGCACGGGAGGGGAGGTATCCGAGCCATGCCGATGGACGCCGCTGACGTTCCCGTCCTTCTCGTCGTGTTCAACCGCCCCGACATGGTGCGCCGTCTGATCGATGCGCTCCGGGAAGTCAAACCGCGCCACATCTTCGTCGCCGCCGACGGGCCCCGGCTCCGCGTGCCGGACGATGTGCAGCGGTGCGCGGACGCCCGGGCGGCAATCGGCGACATCGACTGGCACTGCGAGGTCGAACTGCAGTTCCAGGAGGCGAACCTGGGCTGCAAGAAGGGGCCCGAGACCGCCATCACCTGGTTCCTGACGCAGGTGCCTCAGGGCATCGTCCTCGAGGACGACTGTATCCCGGCCGCCGAGTTCTTCCCGTTCTGCGCCGAGCTGCTCGAGCGCTACGAGCGGGACGACCAGGTCATGATGATCGGGGGGCACAACCCGATCGTCGATCGGCTGGATCCCGGGCCGAGCTACGTGTTCAGCCGGTCCTCGCCCACGTGGGGTTGGGCTACCTGGCGTCGAGCGTGGCGCCACTACGATCCCGACCTGCAAGCGTGGACGTCGCCAGCGGTGCGTCGGAAGTTGCGCGCCGAGATGCCGGCTGTCGAGTTCAGGATGGCGCGGCGGCGCTTCGACCTGGTCCGCGCAGGTCGCATCGACGCCTGGGATTTCGCATGGACCTTCGCCATGCTGAGCCGGAACGGGGTCTCTGTGATTCCGGCCGGGAACATGATCGATAATGTGGGGTTCGGTCCTGCCGCCACTCACACCAGGAACCCCCGGGCTCCTGATGCAGGTGTCCCGCTCGACCCCGTCAGGTTCCCGCTGGACCATCCCGAAGCACGCGTGCCGTCCGTGAAGTTCGACTCGGCCCTATTAGCTCATCGTTTTCCCCTGCAGAGGCGAATCCTGACCCTCCTGCCAGTCGGCCTTGCTGGTCGGATCCGGGCGATCGGGTATCGGTTCGTACGTGGGAGCCACCGCGGACACGCCGGCCGTCCTGCTCCCGACCCGGACGACGGGCACGTCGCCCCGTGCAATCGTTCAGTGACGAGAGGATGACCGTGGGATCCCAGTCCGAGGCGTGGCGCTCGTCCGACACCCGTGAGATCAGTACTGATGTGTGCGTCGTCGGCGGTGGACCGGCAGGGATCACCATCGCAAGGGAGCTCGGCCACTCGCGGCTCCGTGTCTGCCTGATCGAGAGCGGCGCAGCGGACATCGATTCTCGAATTCAGCGGCAGAGCCGGGGCACCGTCTCCGGGTACCCGCTCCAGCGGCTGCACGACTCGCGCGTCCGCGTGGTCGGCGGCACGCTGCGGCACCCGAAGCTGGGCAACGAAGGTTGGGCAGTCCGGCCGCTCGATCCGGTCGACTTCGAGAAGCGACCGAGCCTGCCGTTGTCCGGCTGGCCCTTCACCCGCGATCAACTCGAGTCGTCCTACGCTCGAGCCCAAGCCGCAGCCGGTCTCGACACCTACGACTACGAGCCTGAGCCGTGGTCGGATCCTGCGCGGACGCCTGTGCTCGGGCTCGAGGGCTGCGGGGTCGACACGACCGTGTTCCACTTCGCCCAACCACTCTTCCAGCACGCTGTTCCCGAGCTGACCCGCTCACCGAACGTCCAGGTGTTCACGCGCACCCGAGTTGTGGGAATGATCGCCGCGGCGGCCGGCGGAGCGGTCGACGGCGTTCGCGTACTGCGTGACGACGGCTCACGCCTGGCCGTCCGGGCCCGCGTGGTCGTGCTCGCCGCAGGTGGTATCGAGAATGCGCGGCTTCTCCTTCTGGGAGACGACGGGCGCAGCATCGGCAACGACCACGACCTGGTGGGGAGGTTCTTCGGCGAGCGCCTCTCGGCACACTGTGGGCACGTCGTGGTGACGCGGCCCGAGATCCTGGGGACACTGGGGTTCTACACCCCGCATCAAGTTCGGCACACGTTGCTTCGGGGGGCCCTGAGGCTGACCGACGAGAAGCAACGGGAGTTGGGGCTGCGCAACTGTACCTTTCAGATCCAGCCTCGTCCCGCCCTCGTCACGACGGAAGCGCTCCGCTCTGTTGCGACGCTGCGCAAAGCCGTCCGGCGGCAGCCGATGATGCAGGGTGCTGGAGCGCACCTCGGATCGGTGGTCACCGGGATCGGGAACGTCCTTCACTCCGTTGCGCGCGGCGGCCTTCGGGAGCGGACACTGACCATCCGCTGTCAGGCGGAGCACGCGCCCCACCGCGACTCGCGAGTCAGCCTCGGTGTCGATCGCGACGACCTCGGTCTTCCGACCGTGGACGTGCACTGGCGCTTCGATGACTCCGATGTCGACTCCATCCGGACCTCGTTGGCGATCGTGGGGTCTGCCCTGCAGGCACGGGGACTCGGCCGAGTGCAATCCACGCTGGACAACACGCGCCGCCCGACCTTGGTGGAAGGGATGCACCACCACATGGGTACGACCCGAATGAACGCCGACCCGAGTCTCGGCGTGGTGGACGCCGCCTGCCGAGTGCACTCCACGCGCAACCTCTATGTCGCAGGAAGTTCGGTCTTCCCGACCTATGGCGCGTCGAACCCCACCCTCACCATCATCGCGCTGGCGTTCCGGCTGGCCGATCACCTCAGCGCCACGCTCGGTGCGGCGCAACCCTCCACTGTGAGCGCATCGTGACGATCAAGGACTACCTCCGGATTCTGCGCGCGCGCTGGGCGATCGTGGCCTTCGCGGTCGCTGTCTGCCTGGTCGCCGCCCTGGCGACCTATGCGGTACGGCCGACGGAGTACACCGCTCGAATGTCGATGTACGTGTCCGCGACGGGAGCGGAGGACGCCGCGTCGGCAGCCTACGGAGCACAGCTGTCTCTGCAGCGCGTCAAGTCGTACGTCATCCTCCTCGGTAGTCGCCGTATCGCCGAGCAGGTCGTCGCGCGGCTCGACCTTCCGGACTCACCGGACGACCTGTCGAAGCGGATCACGGCATCGACCCCGGTTGACTCGCAGGTCATCGACCTCGAGGTCGTCGACCGGTCCCCTGACCGCGCTGCCATCATCGCCAACACGGTGTACGACGAGTTCGTCCAGGTCTCGGCCGAGCTCACCCGGAACTCCCAGCTCGGGCAGTCGACCGTCGCTCTGCGCATGGTGGAACCTGCACCGCCACCGAGGTCTCCGTCCTCGACCGGGCTGGGCCTGACGCTCGCGCTGGGGCTGCTCGCGGGCCTGATCATCGGTGTAGCCGCCGCCTTCGTCCGGAACACGCTCGACACCTCGATCCGGACGCGCGAGAGCCTCGCCGCTGCCTCCGGCGCGCGAGTGCTCGGGACGGTTACCTATGACGTCCGGCGCCGTCGCGCGCCGACGACGGACGATGAGGCGCAGCCGGATGAGGCGCAGCCGTCGGGTCTGCCCCGATCGTCCTCGGAGGATCTGCGCAAGCTCCGGACCAACCTGCGCTTCGGCTCGCAGCGGCAGGCGCCCAAGGTCGTGGTCGTCGCGAGTGCACTGACGGGTGAGGGCAAGACGACGCTCGTCGTGGACCTGGCCGCGACCCTGGCCGCCGGTGGCCTCCGGGTCCTCCTCGTCGACGGTGACCTCCGACGGCCGATGATCGCCGAGCGGCTCGGGCTCGCCACGTCGCCCGGTGTGGCAGAGGTGCTGTCCGGGAAGGTGCGGGTCGGCGACGCCATCCAGCGTCCGTGGGAGGATACAGTGCACTTTCTGTCCGCGGGCGCAGCGATGGCGAACCCGAGTGACGTCCTCACCGCCGAGCCGCTGGAGACGGTGTTCGCGGAGCTTCGAGGGAAGTACGACGCCGTGCTGGTGGATTCGCCGGCGCTTGACCCGTATACCGACGCAGCTGTCCTCGCCGCCGCCGGCGACGGCGCCGTCCTGGTCTGTCGGTCGGGTGTCGGCACGCACGCCGCCCTTGCGTCGGCAGCCGAGGGTCTGCGGGCGGTGTCTGCGCCGATCCTCGGCGCCGTGCTGGTCGTCATCCGGGATACGCGCTTCCGGCTACCGTCGGGCCGCGGCCTCGGGGCCGTTCCGTGGACGCAGTTGTACCGCCCGCAGCACAACGCAGCGGATCCCGAAGCGGAAGCCGCCGAACGAAGCGAGACGGCGGAAACGAACGGCTCGAGGAACTCCCTTCCCGTACAGCGTGGGTGACGGAGAAGCCATGTCGGTCCTACCGGTCCCGTCATCCACGATCCTGACCGCCTCCGGCCCGACGCCGCTGCCACGGCGCGGCGCCGTGCCGATGGTGGCCGCCGTCGCGATGGTTGCCGTGGGGACAGGTGTGATCGTCGGAACCGACGCGACGCTCTTCCTGCTCGTTGCTGCGATCGCTCTCGTAGCGGGGTTGTGCTTCGTCGGGCCGAAATGTCGGCTCGTGATCGCGGTGACAGGTGCCCTCGTGGTGTTCCAGTCGACCCTGAGCCTGCTGAAGTACGCCTATCTCGGCCTGGCTGTGCTGTGCTTCGCGTTGAGCCTCCGGGGGGTGTGCGGCGCGAGTGGCGCCCTTCGCCGCGAGTACCGACCGTTCATCCTGGCCAGTTTCGCGCTGGCCGCCTACCTCGCATTCTCCTACCTGGTCGCCCGCGCGAACGGTGCCTCCTTCGAGCTCTGGTTCCGCGACGCTCTCCCGTACTTCCTGCTGACGGTGCTCCCGGTGATCGGAATCGCCGCCGGCGAGCGCATCACCCGGAGATGGAACGACGTCTGGATGGTCCTGCTGGGCGTCGTCGTCAGCGTGGGCGTCACCTCCGAGTGGTTGGCCAGGCGCGAAGTATCGGCCCTGCCCTTCGGACGATTCGTCCTGTCGAGCGCCGTGATCGTCGCTCTATGCTTCGCCTACGCCGTGACGATGGCCGGTCTTCCCCGGCGGCGAGGCCGGGTCGGCTGGGTCGTCGTGGCGACGATCATCCTCGTCGTCATGCTCCTTTCCGGAACACGGACCAACATCGTCCTCCTCGCCGCAGTAGTGGGGGTCGTCGGACTGGCCAAGCCTTCGGCGGTGTCGCCGCGCAGGATGGCAAGTCTCGTCCTGTGCATCCTTCTCGCCTTTGTGACCGTGGCACCGTTGATCGCGCATGTCGTCGTATCCGATCCGACCTTCTTCAGCGATCGGATCCGCTCTGCCGAGGCCGTCCTCACCGGTGAGGCCGCGAGCGACGGCAGCTTCGGCGAGCGACAGCAGGCGTACGAGTGGACGGCCGAAGCTTTCGCCGACCATCCCATCCTCGGCACTGGGCCCGGGCACCTGTACCCGGCTCCCGAGAAACTGACGTTCAACCTGGACGCTCCCGGGATCGTGCCGGCGAAGTTCGGGCTGGCGGGGATGTTCTTCATCGCGGCCTTCCTGCTCGCGGCTGTCGTTGCTGTTCGGCGAATACGGGCACAGTACGGAGGTTTTCCCGCATTCACCGCCGCGCGTGGATGGATGTGTGTGCTCGTCGTGCTTATTCCCTTCGGCCCGTGGCTGGAGGACAAGGGTTTCGCCATCGCCCTCGCGATCTTGTTCGCCGGCGTCGTGTCGGAAACGCGGGGGCCGACGCCCTCACGCTCCGAAACCGCCAAGTTGCGAACCGAAACGGTATAAACATGCCGCTGTCTCGAATGGAGCAATGCTGTTACGCTGGAGCTATCGGGTGCGAGGTGATCGGGGCAGTGATGCGCTCCATGGTGGATCGGAGGCCGCTCGATGCAGCCTGGTCGTGACTCAGCGTACTTGTCTCGGATCCGCCTGAACGGCAACGACGACGTGCCGGCAGTGGCCGTCTGCATACCGCTCTACAACAAGGAGGGGTTCGTCTACGAGACCATCCGGAGTGTCCTCGGGCAAACTTTCAGTGACTTCGAGTTGGTCATACAGGATAACGCCAGCCAGGACGGCTCCCTTGGCGTCGCGCGATCGTTCGATGACCCGCGGATCCGTGTTTTGGAGAGCGTCGAAACGATTCCCGCAACGGCGAACTTCAACAGGGTCGTGTCGGCGTCGCGCGCTCCATTCATCAAGGTGTTGCCCGCGGACGATCTCCTTCGGCCGGATTGCCTGGCGCGCCAGTGGGACGTCCTGGCCAACGACCCGGGGCTGGCGATGGTCAGCGCCAGGCACGACGTCATCGATGGCGAGGGCGAGGTTGTTGCGCGCGACAGGACCCTCCGACATCAGGATCTCATCGGGAAGCAGGGCCGGTCCGTCGTCCTTCGGAGGGTCGTCCGCCACGGCGGGAACCCGATCGGCAATCCCGGGAACGTGCTGTTCCGGCGCCGTGCCTTCGCCGACGCCGGCGGGTTCCCCGAGCACGAAGACTTCTTCTCCGTCGATGTGAGCCTTTGGCTCAGGCTGCTGGAGCACGGCGATTTCGTCGGGATACCTGACACCCTCTGCAGCTTCCGCATCGAGGCGGGTACCGACACGCTCGCGCTCGGCCGGGAGGCCGCCTGTATCCAGCGCCGATTCATCGAGGACCTGCGGCGCTCGAACCGCAGTGTCGTACGGCGTAGCGACGTCATGCGTGGAGAACTACGCCGACCCGTGACCGCGGCGCGCCACCGCGTGCTGTCGGCTGTCGGGGCCCCGAAGAACAGCCCGACACGCCGACTCGCGACACGCCTGCTGGCCCTGGCCCGCAAGCCTCCGGAGGCGCGACATCGCAATGCGTCCCGGACTGTGTCTGCGGAGCCGGCACCACAGATGATGCGCCGAGGCCGCTGCGAGTCGTCGTGAGAGTAGAGGAACCGATGACACCGCCGACTCCGGCCCCGCCACCGCCGCGGCTCTCCTCCGGAGAGTCCCGCGACGGTGCTGTCGAGTTCGACCGTCCCCGCATCGTCGCCGATCCCCGAGAATGGGAAGGGCCCGCGCCGAAGGTGCGGCCCGTCGCGGGGGTCCGGTCGGCGAAACGGATCAAGGCCTGGATGCTCGTCCTTCCCGTCGACCTCCTCGCCCTGAGTGCGCCGGCGATCTGGGTCCCGCAGCACGCGAAGGGCGTCCTCTCCATGGCGGCACTGTCCCTGCTGCTCCTGACCGGTGGAGGCCGTTATCGGGCGCGTCTCCACGTCAGCGTGCTCGACGAATTGCCGATCATCCTCGGCCGGCTGCTCGCGGCTGGCGCGATCGTTGCCACGGTCTTCGCTCTGCGCCACGAGCAGGCCGAGGTCACTGGTTTCCTGGTGTCGGCCGTCGTCGGGATCGGGCTGGTCGTGGCCGGACGAGTCGTGACCAATCAGCTCATCCTTCTGGGGCGGCGGCGGCGTGTCGTCGCACATCGAACCGTCATCGTCGGCGGCGGGATGCTCGGAGCAGAGCTCGCCGGACTTCTCACCCGGTATCCGCAATACGGTCTCTTTCCCGTCGGGTTCGTCGATGAGCAGGAGGGCTGCCCGGCCGGCTCCGTCAGTCACCGGTTGGGCGGGGTGGGCGACCTCGCTAGAGTCGTCCGGTCCACTGCATCGGACGTCGTGATCGTCGCAGACGACGACACGTCCGAGTCGCGGCTCCTCGACGTGCTACGCCATCCGGACTGCGCTCGATGCGACCTCATGATCGTCCCCCGCCTGCACCAGTTCTGCCGCCATGTCGGTGTCGGCGACCACATCGGCTCGATTCCCGTGACCCGGATCTTGCCGCCGCGTCTCGACGGGACGGCGGCCCTGGTGAAGCGGGGTTTCGACATCCTCCTCAGCGCGACGGCACTCGTTGTCTGTACGCCACTGCTCCTCGCCTGTGCCCTCGCGGTGCGACTCGAAGGAGGTAGGGGTGTGCTCTTCAGTCAGGAGCGGGTGGGGCGGGCTGGTGAGCGGTTCACCTGCTACAAATTCAGGACAATGAAGCCAGCCTCCGGAGAGGAGGCCGCTACGCGCTGGTCCATCGCAAACGACGGGCGAGTGGGTACCGTCGGCAGGATTCTGCGTCGCACCGGACTGGACGAACTCCCTCAGTTCTGGAACGTGCTTCGGGGCGATATGACTCTCATCGGGCCGCGTCCGGAGCGGCCGCATTTCGTCACGAAATTTTCGGAAGAGGTTCCGATCTATGGACACCGACACCGGGTGCGAACCGGGCTGACCGGGCTGGCTCAGGTCAGCGGACTGCGCGGCGACGTTCCCATCGCTGACCGAGCGAGGTTCGACAACTATTACATTGAGAACTGGTCGCTGTGGCTGGACCTGAAGATCCTCCTGCGCACCGTCGCCGAGGTCGTGTTCGCCCGTGGCCGCTGAGCAGATCGCCCGACCGGTGTTCCAAGACGCCACATCACGTCGACTCGAGGTGCTCGTCATCGGCATGCACTACGCGCCCGAGTCCACTGGTAACGCTCCCTACACGACAGGCATGGCTCGTGGGTTGGCGTCCGCGGGGCACTCCGTCCGCGTCATCACCGGATATCCCCACTACCCGGAGTGGAAGGTCAGGACGGGCTACACGGGCCTGCGGACACAGCACCGGGACGGCGACATCGCTGTGCAACGCGTCCGTCACCCGGTACCTGCGGTCCCGACCGCATCGCGACGCGTCCTGATGGACCTTGTCTTCTCGGTGCACGCCGCCGTGCTTCGAGGCCCTCGACCCGACGTTGTGATAGCAGTCAGCCCCGTCCTGCTCTCGGTCGCTGCCGGAATCCGCTGGCGCTCGGCGGGAAGGACCGCGCTGGGTGTCGTCACCCAGGACCTGTACTGCCACGCGCTCGCCGAGACGGGATTGGCCTCCCCGGCCTGGGCACAGATGGGCGCGCAGCTAGAGCGCGCGCTCCTGAGCCGAGCCGACGGCGTCGCGGTCATCCACGAGAACTTCGCACGCGACCTCGTCGAACTCGGCATCGCGTCGGAGCGGCTCTCAATCATCCGGAACTGGTCGCACGTCCGGACCTCGACGGCCGACCCTGCAGCGACCCGGAAGCGGTTGGGCTGGGCGCCGTGGGAAATCATCGCTCTGCACGCCGGAAACATGGGGGTCAAGCAGGGGCTCGGCAATGTCGTCGACGCCGCTCGTCTCGCGTCCAGCTCGCCGGGAGGCGTCCGCTATGTCTTGCTCGGAGCGGGCGGCGAACGCCGCCACCTCGAGGAGGCAGCGATGGGTGTCGAGAGCCTCGACTTCATGGACCCGCTGCCGGACGGCCAGTTCGAGGACGCCCTCGCCGCCGCCGACGTCCTGGTGCTCAATGAGGCGCCATCCGTCGCCGCGATGTCAGTACCAAGCAAACTCACGTCCTACTTCGCCTCCGGTCGGCCGATCGTCGCGGCCACCGCGTCGCACAGCGCAGCCAGCGCCGAGATCTCGCGCTCGGGGGCGGGTGTCAGGGTGGACCCCGGGAGCCCCGACGCGCTCCACGCCGCCGTGTGGCGGCTGGGACGGGACGCCCCTCGGGGGCGTGCCATGGGCATGAGAGGCCTCGCCTACATGAGGGCAAACCTCTCGCCGGACGCCGCCGCGGCTGCCTACTGTGCTTGGGTCGAGAGCCTGGCGGCGACACGGACCGGGGTCGGTGGCCCCCGGCCTTCGCGTGGGGGAGGACCGTGATGACGCGCACCTGCCCTCCGTGGCCGTCGGTGCCGCATGACGACGGCTTGTCGCGCTCACCCGAGGCCGGGTCGTGACCGGTGCGGGTCTCCGGACCGGCAAGGTCCTGGTCGGGCGGATCGGTTCGGTGGCGGGGTCCCTGGTCGTCGGCCAGGTCCTCGTCGGCCTCACGTACGTGGCGGCGGCCCGGCAGATGGAGCCGGCCGAGCTCGGGCTCGTGGCCACCTGCTACGCCATCGCGACGGTTGCGTCGACGATCTTCGATGTAGGCCTCACCGGCTACACGATCCGGGAGGTCGGCGGCGGTGATCTGACCTTCCTCCGGGCGCGGCAACTCGTGACCGCCAAGCGACGGCTGGTGCTGCTCCTCGTCGTACCGACGGTGGCAGCAAGTCTGCTGATCATGCGTCAGCCGATCGACGGGCTCGTACTTGGGGTCGTCGGCTGGGCCGTGTGGGAGGCCCAGACCGCGAACGCGCTTCTGCGGATGCAGGAGAAGTTCACCAAAGCGGTGTCTGCCCAGCTCATCGGCCGGGCAGTCGGGTTGGCCGTCGTCCTCGGCCTCCTCGTCGTGCTGCCAGCGCAGCGCGCCCTCGCGATCGGCCTCGTGACAAGCTTCGCGCTGGAGGCCGCGATCGACTACTCGATACTGCGGCGGAACCGGCACGGTGCCTCGTCGCAGGCCGATCTGCTGTCGGTGCACAGGCGCTCCTACTCCTTCGGGATCGTCTCGCTGGCAGGTATCGGTCAGCAGCTCGACACGCCGGCGGTGACACTCGGGGCGGGGCCCGGGGCAGGCGGCATCTACGCCGGCGCGGGTCGGTTGCTCGGGCCACTGCTCTTTCTGTCGTGGTCGATGGCGCTTGTCGGCGCGCCCTGGCTGGCCCGCGCCCGGAACGATCCGGCCGAGCTGCGTCGCGAGGAGCGGCGGATCGGCCTGACCGCGCTGGGACTGTGCGTCGGGCCGCTCGTGGCCGCTGCTGTCGGGCCGACGATCATTCCGTGGATCCTCGGTGATCAGTTCGCAATGTCGGGCACGACCTTCGCGGTGCTGGCGATCGGCGCCGCTCTGTCGACCCTCAACCAGGGATTGGCGCTGGTACTGCAGAACCGTAAGGCCGAGCACTTCGTCGGCGTGACCATCACGGTCGGTCTCGTGACCGGTCTCGTGGTCACTTACGTAGCAGCGGTGCTCGGCGGCGCGGTCTGGGCGGCCGTGGGCTTCGTCGTGAGCCAGATCTACATCCTCACGCGTCTCGCGATTCGTGTGTTCGGGCCGAGTCGGGTGCCGCGCCATGTCGAAGGGACTGAAGAGTGAGGTCGTCCGACGAGTCGTCATCCCGTGACCTCGTCTGCGTGCTCGAGACGGACCCGACCGGGCACCGCCTCCGGTACGTGAAACATCTCGTCACCGCTACCGGGCCGGACCGTTGTGTCCTGCTCACGACCCGTGAGGCGGTGGAGTCGAACGAGTACGCCACGCACCTCCGACCGACGGGAACCAGGTTCGTGGCACTTCCGCAGGCAGCCTCTCGACGGGAGGTCCTCGACTCGGCCCTGAGGTGGGCGACCGCCGCCTCGGCGCGGCTGCTCGTCGTGCCGGACGGGGACAAGTACGTGGTTCCCCTCCTGCGGCGAAGACCCATCCTGCGGCGTACCCGGCCCGAGATCCGGCTGCTGCTGATGAGAACGGCGACCATCGGGGGGCCCGAGCGGCTGCGCCTGACGACGGCCGTCAAGCCGCTGCTCGTCCAGATGCTTCGGCGCCTGCCCGGTGTGCGGGTGCTGTTCCTGACCGACGCCCTGGGGGTGATCGAGCGTCGCCGCGGCTACCCGGGTCTGCCGCCGGTGCGGGACCCCGTGCCTCGGTCGGAGGCGGATGCACCCCAGCTACCGGAGTGGCTACCGCCGGAGGGGCCCGACACGGTCGTGGGTGTGTTCGGCGTCGTCAGTGCCAGGAAGAACCTACCGCTCCTGGTGCAGGCGGTCGCCGAGCTCCCGCACGTGGTCCTCGTCGTGGCCGGCCATCTCGCGCCGGACGTGCGGCGGTTCGTCGAGACCGATCCCACGGCTGTCATCCTGTGCGCCGAGAACCGGATGACGCTGGTCGACCGCTTCCTGGATCCGGACGAGTACGGTGCCGGGCTGTCCGCCGTGGATGTCGTCGCACTCCTGCACGACAACGACTCGCCGAGTGGCGTCCTCGGCGAGGCCTGCACACGGGGTACACCAGTGCTGGTGCCGCAGGGAGGATGGCTCGAGCGGGTGGTCGAAGCGACCGGCGTCGGCGCCGCTGTGCCGATGACGGTCGCCGGGGTGTGCGTCGGGATGACCCGGATCATGGAGGACCGGCAGGAGTACGTCGAGGCGGCGCGGGCCTGGTCTGCGACCGTCGGGACGGACGACTTCAGGAACCGGCTCCTCGGCCCGTGAACTGCGACGCGGCGATCCGCCGGGCACTCTGTCGGAGCGGCTAGGCTCGGAACGTGCCTACTCGGCGACCCAGGCGTCACGGACGGGTGTCGCAGCGCCGCTGGCCGCGTCGCCTTCTCCGCTACGGAGCGATTGCGATCGCAGGTCTCGTCGTCTGTGGGCTCGCGCTCTTCGCCCTCCGGCCCGAGAGCCGTCCGCCGGGCCCACAGCCGCCGGCGGGCCACGCCTCAGCGTGCACCAACAGCGACGGGACCGCCTGCCCCGCTTCGTACTTCACCGGCCCGCTCGGCGACGACAATCTGGTTCCAGGGCGGACGGGTGCGTTCCTCATCGAGTACTACGCCGGTGTCGGGGTCGAGTGGCCGCAGGTACAGATGGCCATCCGTCAACGCCAGCAGGACCTCGAGCGGACGTTCGATGGCATCCAGATCGAGTACGGCAACAACGGCTACTGGGACGGCGTCTACGGGATCTACGATCCAGAGGATTTCTCGCCGCGCCGTGAGCAGTGGATCATCGATAATGGTTCGTTCCCGGTCGTGAGCTGGACCCCGGGTTACACGATCAGTCAGATGAACAGCGGCGCCGCGGACGAGATCTTGCGCAAGGCAGCGCGGTACTTCGCCTCCTTCGCGCCACACCGAATCATGCTCCGGCCGTTCGTCGAGTTCAACTGGCCCTCCTCGGTGACGAGTGCGGTACCCGGGCCCGAAAACGGCGGCGTGAACAGTTGCGGCGATCCATTCGTACAGGCCTGGCGGCACATGGTCGACGTCTTCCGCGACAACGGAGCGACAAATGTCGGCTTCTGGTTCACTCCGGAGGAGGGTGCGGATCGCGAATGCGCCGTGGATTCGTATCCTGGTGACACCTATGTCGACTGGGTCGGTTCGGATCGATACAATAGGTGCCTAGTGAACGACGAATCATGTTACTCGAGCCCGTTGCGGCCCGGGCCGGCCACGTTCTCAGACCTCTTCGGATATCGCGGAACGTGTGCCGACGAGAAGCCGTGCAAAACAAATCTGCACGACACCTTCGGTCCGCGGAAGCCTTTTGTTGTGGGCGAGGTGGGGACCGTCTACGACGTGCACGACTCTCGCTTCAAAGGCGACTTCTATCGGACGCTGCCGGTGGACGCCAGGGAGCTTCGGTATCTTCGAGGTGTGGCGTTCTTCGACGCCGACGTGAGCGCGATCGAAGGCGCTGACGCGAACTGGCGGGTGGATTTTCCACTGTCCGACCCGGACCCGTATCAAGGCTTCGCCTCGATGGCGAGGGACGCCTGGTTCTCCACGCAGCATGGCTAGGTCGAGGTCACGTGCCACATCCTGACGGTGAGCATGATGCGGCGGTCGGGCAGACTTGCGGTACAGGAGACCGATCGCGTGCCGAGGAGACACGAGTTGATGCCCAGGAGACGCGCGACAGGGCGTCCGGCGGGCTCACGGGAGAGTCGCGGCCGAGGGTGATGACGACCGTCCTGACGTGGATCGGGGTGTGGTGCGCAACCGCCCTCGTGGTGGGCATCGTGCTCGGTCTCGGCCTGCGCCGGCTCGCGCAACGCGATCCGGGGGAGAGCGAGTTCGAACAACGGGCGCCGGCGGCGTCGAACCGGGCACAGACCTCACCAGCGGCCGTCCACTGCCGTCACGACCCGGCGGGCGTATGCGAGACGTGTGCCGGTCGGCCTGAGCAGGGCGAGCACTAGACGGCCCCGTCGAGAGCAGGTAACGCGGATGCCGCGGCGCGCGAACCAGCATCCGACTCCGCGATGCTCATCCGACCTGGCCCGGCACCGCGGTGAACCGGGACGAGGCCCGTCCCGAGGTCGCGCGGACGTCCAGCTCACCGGGGAGAAGATGACCAACACCTTTCCCGATCAGTCGGCTCGAACCGGCGTACGGGTCCTGTCGGCCGGGAGCGCACCTGCGACCGTGTCTCGGCTGCGTCGCTCCGCCGAACTCAACGAGCGCCTCCATCGCCTGATCCCGGGAGGCGCGCATACGTACGCCAAGGGCGATGACCAGTTCCCGCACGGTCTGGCACCGGTGATCTCCCGCGGGAACGGCGCACATGTCTGGGACGTCGACGGCAACCGCTACACAGAATATGGTTCAGGCCTGCGCTCGGTGCTACTCGGCCACGCGCATCCTCGAGTCCTGAGCGCGGTACGAGCGCAGCTCGACCACGGGGCGAACTTCGTTCGGCCGAGCGTCATCGAGGCGGAGGCGGCCGAGCGCTTCCTGGCGACGGTGCCGACAGCGGATATGGTCAAGTTCACGAAGAACGGCTCGGATGCGACCACGGCAGCTGTGCGGCTCGCGCGGGCCCACACAGGGCGCTCCGTCGTCGCGATCTGCCGGGACCAGCCGTTCTTCTCCACTGACGACTGGTTCATCGGGACGACGGCGATGACGGCGGGCATTCCGGCGCAGTCCACGTTGTCATTCCCCTACGGGGACTTGTCCGCCCTGTCGGATCTGCTCGACCTGCACGGTTCCGAGATCGCCTGCCTGATCATGGAGGCGGCCACGGTTACCGAGCCGCCATCAGGCTATCTGGAGGGCGTGCGAGCGCTGGCCGATCACCACGGTTGCCTACTCGTCCTGGACGAGATGATCACCGGCTTCCGGTGGGCGATTTCCGGGGCACAAGGCCTGTACGGAATCGTGCCCGATCTATCCACTTTCGGTAAGGCTCTGGGGAACGGCTTCGCCGTCTCTGCGCTCGCGGGTCGACGCGAGATCATGGAGCGCGGCGGACTTCGCTCTCCTGACGAACGTGTCTTCCTGCTGTCCACCACCCATGGGGCCGAGACGCACGCGCTTGCGGCAGCGATGGCGGTCATGGACGCCTGCGTGGAGGAGGGCGTGATCGCTCGCCTCCACCAGCTCGGAGATCGACTTCGCGCGGGGGTTCACGAGGTGGCGGCCGCGGCAGGGGTCGGCGAACAGGTCGTGGTCCGCGGGCGTGCCAGCAACCTCGTCTTCGCCACGTTGGACCACCACGGCAATCCGTCGCAGGAGTTCCGGACGCTCTTCCTGCGCGAACTGCTGCTCGGCGGGGTGTTGGCGCCATCGTTCGTTGTCAGTGCCGCTCTCACCGATGCAGATGTGGATCGGACGGTCGAGGTCGTCGCCAACGCCTGTGCCGTGTACAGAGACGCGCTTGAGGCCGGCGAGCCCGAGAAGTACGCGGGAAGACCGGTCAAGCCGGTCTTCCGACGCTTTGTCTGAGGACACGCTCGTGCTTCACGCTGCCAGGTCCTCGGCCACCACCCAGCGACCGCCTGCCGCCTCGATCTGCGGCATTGACCGTCTGACCTCGTCGAGGAGATCCGGAACGAACAGGACGACCGTGTCCGGCCTCGACTCGATCAGCGTCGAGGGCGAAACGATCGCGATCCCGCTGCCGGGCATCCGCCGACCCTCCTTCGCGGGGGAGGCGTCGCCGACCATCGTGAGCAGGTCGGGCCCAATGCCGGCACGGCACAGGAGCGCGACGGCCCGGGAGGCCGCGCTGTAGCCCACGACTTGCCGGCCCATATCCCTCTCCCGGCGCAGGAAAGTGCTCAGCGACTCGGACGAGGTAAAGTACGCGAGCTGCAGGCTACGAGCACGCTGCGGGTCGAGTACCCCGACACGGATCTCGTCCTGAACGATGTCCTGCACCGAGCGATCTGGCGCGCCGGCGCGCGTGGCTCCGAGCAGCACGGTTCCCCCGTAGAGGGGATAGCGACGGGCAGTGACAGGGTCGAGGCCGACCGAGCGCAGCATGCCTATCAGTGCGGAGGTGGAGTAGTAAGCGAAGTGGCCGTGGCGCAGAGCGTTCCACTGGCCACGGCGGAGGATCGTCGCGAACGAGTGGTACTGGAAGAAGAGGGTGCCGTCCGGAGCGAGGCTCTCCACCCGTCGGCGTAACGCTGCGGCCTGATCCGGCTCATGCATCATCCCGATGTTGTCGATCACGATGTCTGCCGGCTCCCCGGCAGCCGCGACCTGGAGTCCGTGTCCCCGCAGGAGGCCCTCCCACCTGCCGCCGTGAGGACTGCCGAACTCGCGCATCGATCGTGCACCCGTGAGGAAGCCGGCCGTGGAGAGCGCCCTGACCGCCTCTTCGGCCTGCCACGCCAGTGCCTCTGGTTCCTGCCCGAGGGGCTCCTCCGCAGTCGTCGAGTCTTCGGCGAGCTGTGCCAGGCGACAGTGTTCACACAGCCAGAGGGACAGTGGATGAAGGACGTCGGGGCCGGGGTCGGAGATGAGTGGGAAGGAGTCGCTGGCGGGTTGACAACCGGCGTCGAGGACGACCTCACCGGTGGTGTGGCGGCAGAAGCGGCAATTCATCCCGTGCTCCTCAACAGCGAGCGGTCTCGGGAGTCTCGGCCTCCATCCGGTCATCGTTACGGCCCGAACCATGCGGATCGAGCAGCACGGGCGAGTCGCAGCTGCCCCTGTGCGCCCTCGGAGTGATCACTTCCTCGCGCCTCAGTTCACGAGGCCGAGCTGCGTCAGCATCTCCATCTGGTCGAAGTAGAGGGTGTGGCCCGTGATCGTGCCGTTCTCGAGCAGGTAGACCCCGCAGAAGGGGACGCGCACCGGCTTGCCGGTGGGGTCGATCATCTGCCCGTCGGGGGTCGGGAGGGGGCCGGTGTGGGTGCCCTCGAAGACCGCTTCGAGGAGGACCTGACCGGCCTGGCCGAAGAGCCGGCGCTCGACGACGCTGTTGTCGGGGAAACCGTCCTGATAGCCGCCCCAGAACATCCGGGCGCCGTCGAGATCTTCGAGGTGCACGCCGCCAGGAACGTCGAAGACCGACTTGTCCGAGTAGTGCGCGAGCCAGTCATCGAGGTTCCGGTTGTTCCAGGCCTCGAACTCGTTTCGGACCAGTTGCAGGTCGTCCATCGTCCTCACCTCGTGTCGCAGGGGCGACCAGGGTGCTCCTCGGTGGCCGGCCCGTCGCTGCGCAGAAGTGCGTACCGGCCGGGGTAACGGCGCGCTCACACTCAGCGAGCATGCGCACGGAGAGGAGACGGCGTGCTCACGGACATCACGGGGCTGATCGGGGTGCTGGTGTGGCCGGCGCTGGTGCTCGGCGTGGTCGTGCTGTTCCGGAAGCCGCTCACCACCCTGCTGTCCGGGTCGCTGACGGTGAAGGGGCCGGGCGGGCTGGAGATCTCGGCGTCGAGCAGGCAGCAGGCTGCAACTGCGCTCACCCAGGCCACGGCGGCGAAGGGTGCGCCGCCGATGGACCAGAAGGCCGCGCTGGACCACGTCGACGCCGCCGCACGGACGTTGCAGGACGTCGGTGGCCGGGCCCGGCTGCTGTGGGTCGACGACCACCCCAGCACCAACCGGCACGAGGCGACGGCGATGGAGGCCGTGGGCATCGACGTCGAGCTCAGCCCGTCGACCGAGGACGCCCTCGAGCGCATCCAGCGCAACCGGTACGACGTGATCGTCTCCGACATGGAACGCCTGCAGCAGCCGCAGGCCGGCTACGACCTGCTGCAGAAGCTGCGGTCGACGGGCGTGCACACCCCGTTCATCGTCTACGCCCGGACCGGGCGGCCCGAGCACTTCGACGAGGCGGTGCGGCACGGGGCCGAGGGGTGGGCGGACACGCCCGTGCAGCTCATGCAGATGGTGCTCGCCGCAGTGCGGCGGGAGCGGGGCTGAGGTCAGAAGCGGTCGTAGGCCTGGGGGACGACGCCGTCGACCGACGCGCGGGGCGCGGGCACGGTGCGGACCGAGGAACGTCGCTCGGCGAAGAGCGCCTTGATCATCCGTGAGTTCTCGGCCAGCGAGTTGGTCGGGTACGGCTGGTGCCACGGCGCCGCCCGGATGCCCGGGACCTCGCACACCGCCAGTCCCTCCTGGGCCGCACGCGCGGCGAGGAGGAGCTCGAAGCCCGCGGCGTGCCGGGTGAGGTCCGGGAGCCCGAGCCGGGGCAGGGCCGAGCGGCGGAGGGCGGTCGCGCCGCACCACGGATCCGTGACGCGCGTGCCGAGACGGGCGGAGGCGACGGCAGCGAGCGCGGCGTCGGCCACGGAGCGCCGGGCGGGGCGCGAGCCCCTGGCCAGGTCGGCGTCGTCGAGGGCCATGACCATTCGCGGGAGCTCGCTCGGGCAGGTGGACCCGTCGGCCTCGAGCAGGACGAGTGCGTCGCCGCGCGCGGCGTGCAGGCCCGCGACCATGCTGGTCCCGCGGCTCCACCCCTGTGTGACGACCCGGGAGTCCGGCCGGACGCGGCGGACGGCGTCGAGGGTGTCGTCGACCGAACCGCCGTCGGACACCACCACCTCGTACCCGGGGTCCAGCTCCGTGAGGAGGCGTTCGACGTTCCGGCGCTCGTTGAGCGTCGGGACGACCACCGAGACCGCCGGCCGCGCAGTGCCCGAACCGTGCATGTGGCCACTCCCCACGTCGGTGCACCCGTCCACCCACGGGCGCGCGGGCGGTGACGTCGCACCGGCCCGTGTCGGACTATCGGCACCTGAGGACGACGCGTTACACATGATGTGGATCCGTCAAGCGACGAACCTCGCGGACCGGATTACCGGGCCGAATGTGCTCCTGCGTGCAGCAGCCGGCCATCACATCTCCTTCAACCCCGTCACGCGCTTGACCAGCGTCTCCGCGCGCAGCCGGGCCTCGTGACCGACGCGGGCGGGCAGGCGTCGGGCGCGGAGCTCGTGGGTGTGGTGGAGGGTGGCGCCGAGCTTGGTCTTGAACGCCGCGAGCGCCGATTCCGGGTGGGCGCCGCCCATGTCGTACCACCGGCGCCCCTGGTCGCAGGCCTCCTCGACGGCGAGGCGGTGCAGCAGGTCGTTGGCCCGCAGGGGTGTCGCCAGGCCCTTGTCCATCGCGCCGCGCCAGTACTTCGCGTGACCGCCCGTGCTGAGCACGATGATCGCCGCGACCGGTTGCCCGTCGCGCCGCGCGACCCACGTCGCGCAGTCCTTGCCGAACGCGGCGGCGACGAGCGCGACCTGGTCCGGCGTGGAGCTGACCCGGCTCATCCGCCATCGGCTCAGCCAGACCGGTTCGCCCTCGGTCGTCGCGCGGCGCCGCACCGAGCGCTCGTGCAACTCGTCGTAGACATGGGCGAGCCGGCCGGTCCGGTCGACTTCCACCTCGACCCCGAGCTTCTCGGCCTTGCGCACGGCCGTCCGGGCCGTGCCACGGAAGCGGCTCTTCCAGACCTCGTCGAACCCGCGCGCGAGGTCCAGCAGGTAGCTGCTCCCGGCCGTGACGACGTACCCGGCGTCGGACGCCGTCGAGAGCCAGACCGGGTCGGCGTCCGGCCGTAGCGTCACCTCGGTCGTCAGGGTTCCGCGGCGCGCGGCCTCGCGCCAGACGAACGCGGCCTCGTCGGGCGTGACCCGGCCGTCCGTGCTGATAGGACCGCCCGTACCCCACACCTGCGGCCAACTCGACACCGCCGTGGCTGCCGACGGCAGCCGGCGCCGCCGGACCAACGGGAGCACGACCTCGCGGCCGGACGCGAAGGCGTAGTGCACGCTCGCGTCGGAGAACCGCCCGTCGCCCAGAACGGCCTCGCGCCAGGGCAGAGACTGCCCGACGACGGCCGCCTCGTCGGTCTCCAGCACCGACTGCCAGAGCGGGCTCGACACGGGCGAAGTGACCCGCACCGTCACGAGAACGCCTCGGTGAGCGCGCCGACCAGGCGCTCGACGTCCGCGTCGTGCAGGTCGCCCATCGTCGAGATCCGGAAGATCGATTTGGCGAGCTCGCCCTGCCCCGCGTAGATGACGAACCCGTCGTCCTTGAGCCCGTCGTGCAGGTCGGGATACGTGACGGAGTCCGGCAGCCGGTACGAGCGCAGGACGACCGAGCTCCTTCCGGCCGGCAGCAGCGGCGCGACGCCGACGGCGCGCAGGCCCTCGCCGACAGCGTCGGCGTAGCGGGCGTAGCGGGCGTGCCGCTCCCGCCACCCGCCCTCCGACCGCAGCTCGTCGAGCGCCGCCACCAGCGCGTACAGGCTCTGCACGGCCGGGGTGAACGGTGTGTTCCGCTGGTCCTGCAACCGCGCGAGGCGCACGAGGTCGAGGTAGTACGCCCGCTGGGTGGCCGTGGCGAGCGCCGCGCGGCGGACCACGGCGAACGCGACGCCGGGAACCCCGTGCAGGCACTTGTTGGCCGTGCCCCCGACCGCGTCGATCGGCAGACCGAAGTCGATCTCCTCGCCGCCGAAGCTGCTGACCCCGTCGACGAGCAGCCGCACGCCGTGCTCCCGGCAGACCGCGCCGACCGCGGCGAGGTCGGTGAGCCGCCCGGTCGTGGTCTCGTGGTGGACGACGGCGACGTGCGTGAACTCGGGCGAGGCCGCCAGCCGGGCGTCGAGCGCCGCGAGGTCGGGCCCGTCGAGCCAGTCCCCACTCAGCGTCTCGTGCGCGATGCCGTGACACCCGGCGATCGCGGCCATGCGCTCGCCGTAGACGCCGTTCTCCAGCACGAGCAGCCGGCCGTCCGCCGGCACCACGGACGCGACCATGCTCTCCACCGCCGCCGTTCCCGAGCCGGTGAGCAGCACGGCGGCCCACTCGGCGGGCTCGAGGTCGTAGACGGACAGCAGCCCGGCGCGCGCTGCGTCCTGCAGGTCGAAGAACTCTGGCTCGCGGTGGCAGAGGTCCGGGCCGAGCAGGCTCTCCCGCACGCGCGGCGAGAGCGTGACGGGCCCGGGATTGAGCAGGAACACGATCACACCTCGGAGAGGGTCAGGTGGGGGAGCACGTCCGTGTGGGCGCGCTCGACGTCGTGCGGGAAGTCGATCTCGGTCCACGGGGCGCCGGTCACGTCGACCGCGGCGAACGGGTGCTCGCCCGCCCGCAGCAGGTCCCGGACGGCGTCCTCGTGCGGCAGGTCGGCACCGCCGTCCGCCACGCTCGCGCGGACGATCCGGGCCAGCCCCGCGGCGGCGGCCTCGCCGAGCCGGAAGAACCCGACCGACTCCCCGGCGTCGTCGTGGGTCAGGCCGAGATCCGGTCGTTTGGCCAGGTCGACGGGCACCCCGTCACGCAGGAGCACCTTGACCGGCTCCTCACCGGGCTCGAAGTCGCGGTCGACGAGCAGGGCGTTCGACGACGGCGCGTCCACGAGAGGCGCGAGCACCCGCGCGTCGCACAGCACGTCGGCGTCCATGAGCAGGACGGACCCGCCTGCGATGAGCTGCGGGCCCACCACGTCGACGGTGAGAATGCTGCCCAACTCCCACCGCTCGTTGACGACGAGCGTGGGCCGGGCAGGAAGGTCGAGTCGGTCGAGCTCGCGCTCGATCTCCTCGTGCGCGTAGCCGGTCGCGACCACCACGTCCCTGACCCCGCAGGCGTGCAACTCACGGAGCTGCCGCTCGAGCAGGGTCATGCCGCCGAACCGCAACAGGCACTTCGGGCCCGGGCGTGCGTCGACGTCGAGCCGGCGGCCCCGTCCGGCGGCCAGGATCACCGCCCGCATCACGTCGTGGGGCTCAGTCGTCGTCACGCGGACCTCCAGGGGCGCGGCTGCGGGTGCGGGCCGCCATCACGAACAGCACCACGGTCGAGAGGACCAGCAGCCCGGCCGCGGTCCAGGCGTAGAGGATCAGCTCGTGCCGGGTGAGCACGAGCACGCAGACGACCGCGACCACGGGGGCCGACACCGCGCGGACCGTCACCAGCAGCCCGCTGGCCCCGGACGTCAGCATGGTCAGCGTGGCGGCCCGGCCCAACGCGGACGCCGCTGCGTACACCGCGACCGCCAGCGCGACCGGCGCCCCGATCGCCCAGGAGTCCCCGACCACGGCTTGGCCCACCGACACCGGCAGGAAGGTCAGCGCGAGCCCGATCACGAGGGCGAGCACGGCCACGCCGCCGAACCGGCGGGCGGCCCACCAGAGCTTGCCCGCGGGCGTCAGCGTGAGGTCGCGCATCCTCGGCAGCACGGTCATGCTCAGCGCGATGGCCAGCGTGCTGATCGGGCCGAGGGCCGACTGGGCGAGACGCAGGCCGCCGAGCGCCTGCGTGGACAGGAACACCGCGGTGAGCAGGGTGAGGAGCTGGTCGAGCCCGGTCGAGATCACGTAGTCGCCCGCGAGGTGGGCGCTGACCCGGCGCGGCCACGGCCGGTGCCAGCTCGTCCAGCGCGAGGACCAGGGCGGGAGGACCGCGAGACAGGCTGCCCACGGGCCGGCGCCCAGGCCGAGCACGGTGACCAGCGGGCCGAGGTCCAGGGCCAGGGCCAGGGCGACCCAACCGACCGTGACCACCGCCGCGACGAGGTCACCGGGCAGCAGCCGCAGGTAGGCCGAGCGCCCCTGGTAGTGCATCCGGACGGCATCCCAGTACAGGCACCCCGGCAGGACGAGGCCGGTGCCCAGGACGACGGTGCGCAACTCCCCGGAGAGGAACAGGGCTCCGACGACCCCGACGGCCAGCGCACCCGTCCCGAAGAGCAGCGCCAGCCGCCGAGCCTCCGCGACCGGCCGCGTGGGGTCGACCGTCCGGTCCGCGACGATGGGGGTGAGGACGGTGGCCTGGGCGACGCCGACGCAGAACAGCACGGCCAGCTGCCCCGAGGCAAACAGGCCGAACGCGGCGGGCGGCAGAGAGCGGGAGGCGAGCACGACGACGGCCAGGCTCGTGAGAGCGACGACGGCCTGGTTGGGTGCGGCGGTCCGCGCCAGCCGGGCGATCGGGCGGGGCAGGCGCGCGAGGACGTTCGGAGCGGGGGCCTCCGGCATCACGGGGCCGGTGCCCCCGCGGACGGCTCCGCGACCCGCTCGGCGAGGTGGGACATCAGGCGGCGGGCGACCTCGGGGGGCGTGACGGTCGGGCGCGGCAGGTCCTTCGGCGTCCCGGCCGCGATCCGGAGCCGGGCGAACCGCGGCCCGTCGACCGCGGACGCGTCGAGCAGCGCGTCGACCAGGCCCGGATCGTCGCCCTCCAGCGCCACGGGGTAGCCGCAGGCCGCGGCGACGCCGGCGAACGACACGTTCGGCGAGACGGTGGCCTGGCCGCCCGTCGACTCGTGCGCGCCGTTGTCCAGCAGCAGGTGGGTGAGGTTGGGCGGGCCGTACGTGCCGAGCGTGGCGAACGCGCTCATGCGCATCAGCGCCGCACCGTCGCCGTCGACCGCGACCACGTGCACGTCGGGCCGGGCCAAGGCCAGGCCGAGGGCGAGCAGCGCGACGCATCCCATCGAACCGACCATGTAGAGCTGGTTGGGGCGGTCGGCGAGCGCGTAGAGCTCGCGGCCGCAGTAGCCGGTGGAGGCGAGCACGACGGTCGACCCCTCGGGAGTGCGCTCGACGACCCGCTGCAGGGCCTCCCGCCGGGAGGGCAGGGCGCCGGCGGGGGCCAGAGATGCGGGCGCGGCGCCCACGGGTGCGCTCGGCGGGCGCACCCCCTCGCGCAACGCGTACGGGCCGACCGTCCCCTTGTGCATCACCAGCGCATAGGGGCGCCCGGTGCCGTCCATGTGCGCCACGGCCGAGTCGAGCGCCGGGCCGACGGCCGCCTCCTCGGACGGGAAGTCCGCCCAGGGGATCTCCATCGTCTCGAGCATCTGCGGTGTGATCCGGCCCATCAGCTCGTGCTGCGGCTCGTCGGGGCTGCCGGGCTCGCCGCGCCAGGTCACGATCAGCAGCTGGGGGAGGCGGAAGGTCCAGGTCAGCGAGGTCAACGGGCTGACGGCGTTGCCGAGCCCGGAGTTCTGCAGCATCGTCACCGCGCGCCCGCCGCCGAGGGTGACCCCGGCGGAGATCGCCACGGCGTCGCCCTCGTTGGCCGCGGACAGGTACTGCAGGCGGTCGGCCTGCAGCACGTAGTTGATGAACGGGGTGAGATACGAGCAGGGCACGCCGGTGTACCGGGCGAACCCGCGTGCCCGGGCCTCGTCGACGAAGGTCTCGGCGGCGATCACGCTGTGCTCCCGTCGGGGTCGGGACTCACGGCCGGGCGAACTCGCCGGCGCGGTCGAAGTCGTAGAGGTCGTTGATGCCGCGCCAGTGGCCGTGGATGTACAGGACCTCGACTGTCCCACCGTCGTCGACGAGCGCATTGAGCAGGTCCGGCAGGTCCAGCCGGTCGAAGTCCGGCCGCTCCGCCAGGCGCTCCATCATCCGGGTCAGCCGGCCGACGCCGTCGCCGCGCACGGCCAGCATCCCGATCCACCGGCCGTCCGCGCCGGCGGGCTCGCCCGTGACCCGGCGCAGCAGCACCTGGCGGCCGAAGAGGGACCGGTCGTCGGGTTCCGAGCACTGCACGAAGTCGTTCGTGCTGCCCGCGTCCTCATCCGTCGCGGCGGCGGAGTCCACGACCACCGCGAAATCCGCTGTGACCTCGACCAGGTCGCGCAGGATGTAGCCGCGCAGCATCAGGTCGCCGTAGGAGATGACGGTGTCGCGCGTCAGCGCCGGCAGCGCACGCCGCAGCGACTCCAGCTCGCCGGTCTCGTCGAACCGCTCGTTGACCTCCAGCTTCAGCCCCGAGATGTCGATCGCGTCCGCCCGGTACCCGCCGACCACGGTGATGTCGTTCATGCCCTGGGACTTGAACGTGTCGACGAGCCAGCGCAGCAGCGGCTTGCCGGCGATGGGCAGCATGACCTTCGGCCGGTCCTCGGTCACCGCCTCGAGCCCACGGCCCCGCGACGCGGCCAGGACGACGGCGGCCGGCGGCTGGTGCGCCACGGACAGGTAGCGCCGCTCGGCGGCGGCGTACTCGTCGGTGCCCTGCAGTCGAAAGATCTCCCGGACCGGCGCGACCCGGTCCTCCACGTTGACCAGGGTGCGGCTGTCGTGGATCTCGCGGGCCACCGACTGCATCGCCGAGGCCGCCGCGCGCAGCAGGTGGTTCGCCCAGATCACGACGCTGATCCCGGCCTCGCGGAACACGGTGGTGGGCGTGCTGTAGTACTTGGTCGGCACGATCACGAGCGGCGCCCGGTCCTGCCACTGCGCGGTGAACTCGAGGATCTCGTCCGGGCGCGACTTGGCGCTGTGGATCAGGATCGCGTCGGCCCCGGCCTCGTGGTACGACGCGGCGCGGTGCAGCGCCTCGTCCACGCCCCAGCCGGCGATCATCGCCTCGACCCGGGCGACCAGGACGAAGTCGTCGTCGAGCTGCGAGTCCTTGCCGGCCTTGATCCGGCCGCAGAACTCCTCGACCTCGGCCAGCGGCTGCCGGTCGCCGTCGATGAAGCTGTTGGTCTTGGGAAACTGCTTGTCCTCGATGCAGACGCCGGCGACCCCGCGCTGCTCCAGCTTGCGCACCAGGCGGCGGACGTTGTTGAAGTTGCCGAAGCCTGTGTCGCCGTCGAGCAGGATCGGCAGGTCGCTGGCGTCGGCCATGAACTCGACGACGTCGACGATCTGCGTCCAGCTGGCCTCGTTGTTGTCCCGGACGCCGAGCTGGGCCGACATGGCCAGCCCGGAGGCCCAGATCCCACCGAACCCGGACTCCCGCACGATCCGGGCGGACAGCCCGTTGTGCGCCTCCATCAGGAAGTCGAGCTCGTCGGAGAAGATCATCTGCCGCAGGGCCGCCGCCCGGGACCGCGGCGCGGGCGACCCGGCCTCGATCCGGGGCCGAGGCAGGTCGGCGGGCAGCAGTGGTTCGGCCATCGAGGGTTTCCCTTCGTCCTGGCGACGGTGTTCCCGGAAGGTGCGTGGCGGGTCACCGCGCTCCGACCGGCCGCCACTCGCGTGTCCGCACGATTGCGTTGTCGTCCAGGTAGCTCCAGGTCGGATCCGGCGTGCGCCAGTCGCCGTAGTGGAGCTCCAGGATCTTCTCGTGGTCGACGGGCTTGAGCCACGTCCGCCCGAGGAAGTCGAACGGTCCGAGGTCGAGCCGGGGCAGCCGGCCGACGGCCTCGACCAGGCCGGTGGAGTCGGCCCCGTACAGGTGGAACTCCTGCATGTCCTGCTCGGCGGGGTGGAGCCGGAAGAACTCGAACAGCGCCCCGCGCCGGATGAAGATCCGCTCGGTCAGCTCGCCGTGGTTGTCGCGGAACGAGTACCAGCGGCGGAAACCGGCCGCGAGCAGCGCAGGTTCGGCATTGTCGAGGAGCTCCTCGTCGGCCGCGTCGTAGCAGAAGTCCGCGTCGCCGATGTCGTGCAGCAGGAGCCGACCCTCGCGTGCCCAGCCCAGAAGCATTCCGCCCCAGACCCAGTAGCGCTCGCCGAACGCGGTGTCCGCCAGTACGTCGTTGAGCAGCCGGAGGTCCTCCACGAAGCGACGGGCGCGCCGGCGGCGCACGACCTCCGGGACCAGCCCGAGGCGGGAGAGGATCCGGTCGGCCTGGGGGCCGAGGAAGTCCCGCAACGCCACGACCTCGTTGCCGGGGATGCGCCGCACCGTGCGGTCCAGCTCCATGCTGCGCAGTTGGCGGCGCACCACGTCGACGACCTGCTCGATCGTCGCGGGCAGTTGCACCACGGTGTCCCCTTTCGGGTGTCGGAGCCGGAGATGATCGTGTCCAACCGGTGAATCGGACATGTACTCGAAGCAAACGGCCGCCAGCGTAGGTCATTGGGTAAAACGCGGCGAACCGAGCGGAACCGTCCGGTGCGAGGTTCCGTCCGCATTCCTCCAGCCATGATCGAACAGCAGTGCCGGATGGGCTTCCGCCTCTTTCGGACGATCTTGTTCGGCTCGGCTGCGGTGTTCTGGGGAGCGCCCGTTGTGGGCCGGTGGTGGGCGCATCACTCTCGTGACTCGCGGAAGGTTCGGCTCAGCCGCCGTCCGGAAATCGGAAGGTCACGACGCCGACGTCTCCTCGGCGGACGATCGGAGAAGCGGGAGGGCAAGGCGGACCCGGTGCGCGCGGGAGGATCTTCGGCGCTCAAAAGAAGGCACGGAGAATACGCGTCGGGAGGGGCGTGCGCTCCTCGCAGTATTCGTACCATTGGTCCTTCTGCACCCCTTCGATCGTCCGAATGAACAGTCTGGCGTCGATCGCCCGGCACGCGAGAACGATCTCGAATTCGGTCGTCGCCGAGGAGGCCAACGCCCGGTCGGCGAGATCATGTCGGTCGGGCGTCCTCCGGTGAGCAGGCGTCCGATGTTCCGGCTCTCGTCCAGGGTCAGGACGATGACCGAGACCGCGGTCGACGCGCGGGGTAGCTCCGGCGTCGATCCGTTCATGTGGCCCCCTGCCGTCGGTGCGCCCGCCGATCCACCTGCCTGCTCGTGGTGGGCGAGGCGTTCCGCATGCTCGTGTCATCAGCCGTCGACCGGCGCGGGTTCGCCGAGCTGGTTCGTGGCCATCGACGCGGTGGATCGCCATGTGACGCCTTCCGACACGTTCCTGGACCAAAGTTGGGCCGGGCGGCCGCACGAGTAGGACCGAGCAGCGCAGGGCGCTCGCAGGTGAAGGCCGTCTTCAGGCCGAGTGCGCCGCCCGCCAGGCCTCGTGCACCTCGGGCCGCAGCCTCCCCTTGTCCGGGACGGCGATCCCGTTCTCCCGGGCCCAGCGCCGGACCTCGGCGGTCGACGGCGGGGGTGCGGCCGGGGCGTCGGCCAGCGCGGAGTCGCCGCCGATCCGTTCGGCGGCCACGGCCTCGGTCTCGGCCCAGGACCGGGCTGCGGCGAGGAAGCGGTAGGTCCACTCCTCGGCGAGCGCGCGGGTGTCGCAGAAGACGATCGGGATCGCGGGCCATCGGACCTGTAGCTCCGCGAGGCCGTCGGCGATCGTGGCGGGCCGGACGTACGTCTGCTTGAAGATCGACGAGTACCGCTCCTCGACGACGACGGCCGCCCGCGGGAGAGTCGCGAGCTCGGTGAGGGCGAAGCGCAGCCGGCCGTCGGACACGCTGCCGACCAGATCGGACAGTGCCTTGCGCTCGACGGCCGCGACCACCGCGCCACCCTGCCCGAGGACCGCGTAGTCCCCGCAGCTCAGGCCGCGCTTGGTAGTGGTCACCTGCTGGCCGCTGAAGGAGTACGGGTAGCGCTCGTGGGCGTCGACGACGATCTCGAGTCCGGCGATCCCGGAGGCGCGTGCGGTCGGGAGCCGGACGTCCGGGCGCGCCTGCTTGCGGGTCCGCGGCGACTGCCAGAAGACCATCTCCCGCCCGCGGGCCCGGGTGAAGACGATCTGCGAGCGCTGCTCGCGCCCACGGTCGGCGACGACGTCGATCGCCGCCCCGCGCCGGACGCAGGACTTGAGCGCCACCCGCTCGACGATCTCGGGGTCGGGCGGCCACTCGTCCGCGTCGACGGGATGGCAGTAGATCGCCTTGGTGCGCGGCCAGGTGTCCTTGGCCCGGAAGACGAGCCCGCCGGCGAGCGGCACGCGGATCAGGTACGGCAGCGAGCTGTCCGGGTCGGGATTGCGGGCGACGAGCAACTCCACACCGCGAGTCTCGCGCACCGGGCAAGCACTGCTCCGAAGGGCGCAGTACTTGTCCAGATCGTGGCGCCGGGCACTGCCGGACGGCGATGCACCGATCTCCCGCGTCTGGAGCCCGGCCGGTGACGCCCCGCTCACGACCTTTCCGGATCGACCTCTCTACGGCGCCAAGGACGAGGCCTGGGACATCACGGGCTCGCTCATCGTGGCGCGGTGAACGACGCCGCTCCCATCGACCGAGCGACGTCCATGACGTACTGCCCGTAGCCGTTCCTGGCCTGCTTCTCGCCGAGCGCGTAGCAGGCGTCGGCGTCGATGAAGCCCATCCGCAGCGCGACCTCCTCGAGGCAGGCGATGCGGATGCCCTGCCGGTTCTCGAGGACCTGGACGTAGTGCCCGGCCTCGATCAGCGACTCGTGGGTGCCGGTGTCGAGCCAGGCGAAGCCGCGGCCGAGGTCGACGAGCCGGGCGCGGCCCTGCTCCATGTACGTGCGGTTGAGGTCGGTGATCTCCAGCTCGCCCCGGGCCGACGGCCGCAGCCGCCTGGCGAGCTCGGCCGCGTGGCCGTCGTAGAGGTAGAGGCCGGTGATGGCGCGGTCGGAGCGCGGCTTGTCGGGCTTCTCCTCGATGGAGACCAGCCGGCCCTGGTCGTCGGCCTCGCCGACGCCGTAGCGCTGCGGGTCCTTGACGGGGTAGCCGAACAGGACGCACCCGTCGCCCTCGGGGCCGAGGCCGTCCCGGGCGTCGCGGAGCATCCCGGAGAAGCGGGGGCCGTGGAAGATGTTGTCGCCGAGCACCAACGCGACGTTCTCGCCCGCGATGTGGTCCTCGCCGATGAGGAAGGCCTCGGCGATGCCGTTGGGTTCGGCCTGGATGGCGTAGGTGATGTCGAGGCCCAGCTCGCTGCCGTCGTCGAGCAGGCGGTGGAACATCGGCGCGTCCTCGGGCGTGGTGATCACGAGGATCTCGCGGACGCCGGCCAGCATCAGCGTGGAGAGCGGGTAGTAGATCATCGGCTTGTCGAACACCGGGAGCAGCTGCTTCGAGACGCCGCGGGTGATCGGGTGCAGCCGGGTTCCGGTGCCGCCGGCGAGGACGATGCCCTTCACGTGTCGATCCCCTCCCGGGCGAGATAGGCCTCCAGGCTCTCCCGCCAGTCCGGCAGCGTGACGCCCGCCTTCGCCGCCTTCGTCAGGTCGAGGACGCTGTTCAAGGGCCGTCGGGCTGCCTCGGGCTTGTCGGCGAAGTACGCGGCGGTGGTGGTGTCCGTGACGTCGTGTGTGTTCCGGCCGGACGCGGCGAAGACGAACCGGGCGACGTCCGCCCAGCTCGCGGGCTCTCCGTCGTTGGTCAGGTGGTAGGTGCCGGGCGCGGCGTCGAGGAGCCCGAGGATCCCCGTGGCGAGGTCGGAGGCCAGCGTGGGCCTTCCGATCTGGTCGGCGACGACGGTCGGGCTGACGCCCTTGTGCGCCAGCGTGCGCATGGTGCGGGCGAAGTTGGCGCCGTCGCCGATCACCCAGGTCGGGCGGACGATCCAGTGTCTCGGGGTGGTCGCGACGGCGGCGTCGCCGGCGGCCTTCGAGGCGCCGTAGGCGCTGAGCGGGGCGATCTCGGCGGTCTCGGGGATCGGGCCCTCGTGCGTGCCGTCGAAGACGTACTCGGTGGAGACGTGCACCAGGCGCAGGTCGTGCTCGGTCGCGATGCGGGCGAGCGCGGCGGGGGCGAGGGCGTTGGCGGCCCAGGCCCGGCGACGGCCCTCGGGCGTCTCGGCGGCGTCGACCTTGGTGTAGGCGGCGGCGTTGAGGACCGTGTCGAAGGCCGACCAGTCGACGGCGGCGACGGCGGCCTTGTCGGTCAGGTCCAGCTCGGCGTGGGTCAGCGCCCGCGCGGTCGGCAGGGCCGCGGCCAGCGCCTTCCCGAGCTGGCCGCCCGCTCCGAGGACGAGGGCGCGCACGGGGGCATTCTGCCGAGCGGCCCGTCGCTACCCTCGCCGGGTGCGCGTTCTGGTCACGGGTGGGGCGGGGTTCATCGGGTCGCACTTCGTGCGGTCGCTGGTTGCGGGCGCCTACCCGGCCCTGGCCGGTGAGGTCCGGGTGCTGGATCTGCTGACCTATGCGGGGCGGCGGGAGAACCTGGCCGGCTGCGACGTGGATCTTCGGGTGGGGGACGTCCGGGATCCTGCTGCCGCGTCGTCGGCGGTGGCGGGCTGCGATGTGGTGGTGCACTTCGCGGCGGAGTCGCACGTGGACCGGTCGATCGCGGGGGCGGCGGACTTCGTGTCGACGAACGTGGTCGGCACGCAGGTGATGCTGCAGGCGGCGCTGGACGTCGGGGTCGGGAAGTTCGTGCACGTCTCGACCGACGAGGTGTACGGGTCGATCGAGGCGGGGTCGTGGTCGGAGGACCACGTGCTGGAGCCGAACTCGCCGTACTCGGCGTCGAAGGCGGGCAGCGACCTGCTGGCGCGGTCGTATCACCGGACGCACGGGCTGGACGTGTCGATCACGCGGTGCAGCAACAACTACGGGCCGTACCAGTTCCCGGAGAAGGTGATCCCGCTGTTCGTGACGAACCTGCTCGACGGGGGCACGGTGCCGTTGTACGGCGACGGGCTCAACGTGCGGGACTGGCTGCACGTCGACGACCACTGCCGGGGGATCGCGCTGGTCGCGGCCTCGGGTCGGGCCGGGGAGGTCTACAACATCGGCGGCGGCACGGAGCTGGCGAACCGGGAGCTGACGGCGCGGCTGCTGGAGGCGGTGGGGGTGGACTGGTCGCGGGTGGAGCCGGTGCCGGACCGGAAGGGCCACGACCGGCGGTACTCGGTGGACTGGTCGAAGATCCGCGCCGAGCTGGGGTACGAGCCGCGGGTGTCGTTCGAAGCGGGGCTGGCGGAGACGGTGCAGTGGTACCGGGACAACCGGCCCTGGTGGGAGCCGCTGAAGAGCGGGGTGGCGTCGTGAAGTACCGGGAGCTGGGGATCTCGGGGGCGTGGGTGTTCGAGCCGCCGGTGTTCCCGGACCGGCGTGGGGTGTTCGTGGCGCCGTTCCAGGGGCCGGTGTTCCGCGAGGCGCTGGGGTTCGACCTGGTCGTGGGGCAGACGAACCACTCGGTGTCGCGGCTCGGGGTGGTGCGCGGGGTGCACTTCGCGGACGCGCCGCCGGGGCAGGCGAAGTACGTGTCGTGCCCGTCGGGGCGGCTGCTCGACGTGATCGTGGACGTGCGGGTGGGGTCGCCGACCTTCGGGCGGTGGGAGGCCGTCGAGCTGGACGACGGTTCTCACTCAGGGTCGATGCGCGCGGTGTACCTCGCCGAGGGGTTGGGGCACGCGTTCGTCGCGCTGGAGGAGGCGACGGTGATGGCCTACCTGTGCTCGACGCCGTACAACCCCACCGCCGAGCACGGGATCTCGCCGCTGGACCCGGAGCTGGGCCTGCCCTGGCCTTCTGATCTCGAGCTGGTCCTGTCCGACAAGGACCGGGACGCGCCCACCCTCGCCGAGGCGAAGGAGCAGGGGATCCTGCCGGTGTACCGGTAGGGCGTCCCAGCCGGGGCAGGCGATCACCCCCTGTGGACGCGGGGTCGGAGATCGACCGTGCTGGTCCACGATTCGTGATCGTGATGGTGCCCGCTGCCGAGGTGCCGCCGAGCTGAGCGCTTCGCGAGGCCGGCCCGGTACGGGCACCGGGATCAGCGGCCGAGGGGGACCAGGTGGCGGTCGAGTTCGTGTTCCACGGACTCGGCGGCAGCGAGGGCGAGGACCTCGTTGGCGACGGCGTCGACGCGGACGTTCGTGAGGCTCGGGCCGGTGAGCAGGGCGTCGACGATCGCGAGCAGGCGGACGCCCGAGGGGCGGGGCTGCGGGCTCACCAGCGGCTGCGCCCCGTCGAGCGCGGCCTTCAGCCCGGTGACCTGGTCCGACGGCGGCGGGGCGAGGGGGAGTGAAGCGCTCGGTTCGTCGCCGAGCAGCAGGGGGAGCCAGGCGGGCCGGACGCGGTCGAGATCCAGGAGGACGCCGCGCAGCTCCTCCCGGCCGGGCGTGATCCACATGCGACCGTCGGAGTCGCGGATGCTGCCGGTCGCGCGGTGGTCGACCTCCTCGGCGACGTCCTGCCAGCGGTTGTCGGGGTCCTCCGGCACCCAGGGCCCCGGCGGCCGCTCGGCGAACACGGTGCGGCGCACACAGACCGTGCTCCCGATGTGGTCGCCGCCGGTGAGCTGCAGCGACACGATCTCCAGGGTGACGGAGACGGCCGTGCCCTTCACGGGCTCGCGGGCCGCGAAGAAGCGAGGTGGGCCGCCGTCGCGGTCCGTGCGGAGCGAGCGGTTCAGGATGCGCTGGAGCTGGCCGAGCTCCAGGTCCAGGGTGGCGAGCTGGGTGCGGAGGGCGGGGTCGGGCGCCTCGGCTCCGAGGGAGGGCCCAGCGGGTTTCGCGGGCTCAGCGGGTTTCGCGGGCTCAGCGGGTTTGGCGGGCTCAGCGGGTTCTGCAGCTGTTGCGGGTTCCGAGCGCACTCCGGGTTCGGCGGGTTTCGGGGCCTCGGTGGGTCCGGTCGGTTCAGTGGACTCGGTGAGGTCGGCGGCCTTCGTGCGCTCGGGGGCGTCGGTCCGCCGGGCGGCCTGCGCGGCGACGGTGGCGCCCACCGCCCCGACAGCCGCGGCGGTCGCGGAGGTCGTGGCCTCGGGCACGGTCGGGACCTCCGCGGCGGCGCGCTCCTCGAGCAGCTCGTCGTCCGACGGGGTGGTGGGCTCCGGAATCTCCTCGACGACGGTGCGCTTCGGGCGATCGGTGGGGGCGGCCGCTGCTGCTGCGGTGGGTGTCGCCGGCGGCTCGTCACGTGACGGTGGCTGCTCTGAGCCGGTCGGGCCCTCCGCCGGTGCTTCTGCGGCCGGCTCGGTCGGCCGCTCGGTCGGCTCGGCGCCGGCTGCCGCCGTGGGCCCGGCGGGCGGGCTGCTCCCGGCCTCCGCGGCGGAGGCCGAGGGCACGCCGATGTCCGGCGGTTGCTCGCCCTCTCGTGGTGCGCCCGGCCCAGCGCTCGCCTGCGCCGCAACGGCTCCGACCCCCGCAGCGAGGGCCCCGGCCGCTGACAGCTGAGCCGCCGCGGTCCGCTCGGAAGCGGCGTGCTGGGCTTCGGCTGCGGCCGCGTCGAGGGAGGCGGTCGGTACGGCGGGTCCCGGGGTCGGCGGCTCGGCGGTGGTTGGCGCGGTCCGTGGCTCCTGCTGCTCGGGTTCGGGCTGGTCCTTCTGAGGCGACGGCTCGCTGTCGGGGGAGGCGGCTCGAGCAACCCCAGCCGCGCCCGCCGACGCCGTTTCCCGCTTCTCGTCCGGCTTCCCCTCGGACGGCCGGGCCTCGCTAGATCGAGCCGACGTGGTGCCGGTCGTCGCCGGAGACCGTGCTTCCCGTCCGTCGGCGGGCTGCCCCTCGGCACGACCGGGCACGTCGGCCTCGGTACGGCTAGGAGCGGTGCCGGGCTCGGACGTGGACGGCGTTGCCCGCGTCTCGCCTGGCTCGCCCGTCGTGCGGACGGACGGTGGGGGCCCGCCCTGACCGGACGGGGCGCCTTCGGGCTCGCCCGACTCGTCCCGCTGCGGCGCCACGCCGGTCTCGCCGCGCTCAGTCGGCTCGGCTGCGGTGCGGCCAGGCGGCTCGTCCCCCGTGCGATCCGACGGCTCTGCTCCGCTCTGACCAGGCCTCGCGGTTCCGGGCTCCGAGGCCGGCGCGCCCCGTTGCTCCTCCGACTCTGGGGCGCCGCGGTCAGTGGGCTCGGCTTCGCCGCGGTCGGATGCGTCAGCCTCGTCGCGGACGGAGGGTTGGGCTTCGCTGCGCGGGGACGGTTCGGCCTCGCGTCGTGGTGTCGGTTCGACCTCGCGTGGGGCGGACGAGGGCTCGGCCTCCTGGCGCTCGGCCGCGATCTCGCCTGCGGCGAGCACTCCGGCGGCCGCGGCCACACCGGATGCCGCGCCGAGGGGGCGGGAGTCGGGCGGCAGCACCTCGGCGGGCTCGGGCTCGGCGTCCTCACGCATGCGGGCCCAGCGGGCGTCGGCCTGCTGCTGAGTGCGGCGCCCGCGCTTCGACTTTCCGCGGCCGAGGTCCCGGCCGCGGCTCAGCCAGGACCGCTCCTTCCGGGCCGACGGCGTCTCGGCGCTCGTCGGCCGGTCGGCCCTTCCGAGGTCCGCCCGCCCGGCAGCGCCCGCCTCGGCCCTGTCCCCGGCCCGGTCTCCGGCCCTGTCTCGGGCGCTGCCGCCGGTCGTCGCGCCGCTGGTCGTGGCACCGGCGGTTCCCGCCCCGCCGACTCCTGCGCCGCCGACTCCTGCGCCGCCAGCCCCCGCACCGTTGCCGGCACCCCCGCCGCCCTCCGCACCGCCGCCGGCCCCCGCGCCACTACCGGCCTCGGCGCCGCCCACCTCCGACCCGCGTGCCCGAGCGCGCGCCCCACCGCCGGCCCCGGCGCCGCGGCTCCACTCGCTGTCGTCGCCTGTCGAAGCCCGACCGCCGCCCGCTCCGGCGCAATGGCTCCACTCCCGACCGTCGCCCGTCGACACATCCAGGTCGGCAGGGCGGACGCCCCGCTCCTCCTCCCGATCCGCCGGGCGCAGCGGCTCGGGGACCTCGTCCTCCCGCGCCTTGCTCCGCCGCCACCCGCGCCCCCGCCACACGAGGAACGCGGCGGGGCGGGCGCGCCCGTCGTCGGGATCGGGACGGTCGGAGGCGGAGGACCGCGGTCGGGCGATCCCGCCCCGGCGCCACAACAACCCCACTCCGACGACGGCGAGCACGGCGAGCACCAGCGCGGGGAGCGCGAGCTGCCAGCCCGTCCACCACGACGCCTGCGGGTAGGGCGCCACCGCGGGCAGGGGGAGCGGGGCGCTGCGTTCGGCGGGCGGGAGGCCAAGGCGGACCAGGCCGTTGGACGCCGCCTGGTTGCCGGCGTCGAGCCGGAGCGCGGACTCGTAGGCGGAGCGGGCGAGGTCGGTGCGGCCCTCGATCTCGGCGGCGGAGCCGCGGGCGGCGTCGGTGTAGGCCATCGTGTAGCGGTCGCCGACCTCGGTGAGCCCGTCGTCCGCGCACATGCCCTCGTTGCGCACCTGCGCCCGGGCGAAGAGCTCCGCGGCCTGCGCGAGCTGGCCCTCGTCGACGAGTCCGCGCGCCTGGTCGCACAGCGGGGTCGGGCCCGAGGTCGCACAGCCCGCGAGCCCGGCGAGGCCCGCCGCCGCGACCAGGGCCAGGGCCGCCCGCCGGAAGTGCATGCGGCCCATCGTGGTCGGGTGACGACGGCCGAACAACCCGAGCGGGTGACCGGGAGGTCACCGGGTGTGTCCGCGCGGCCAACCGTCGCGCCCCCGACCGGCGGACGGACGAATCGCCCGGCCTGCCATCGGGCCCGGCGCGGGGACCGCCCGTCGGGTATCACCTGTCCATGCACCCGCACGCCGTCCTCGCCTCGCTCGGTCCTCGCGACCGCGACGGTTTCGCGCTGCTCTCCGCCCCGGCCGTACCCCGCCCGGAGCGGTACGCGTTGGGGCGCAGCCTGCGCCAGGGGGTGCCGCGGTCCGCGCTCGCGGCGTGGTCGCCGAGCAACCGGCGCATCGGGGCCGTCGAGTCGGTGATCGCGACGAACGAGGGCCGCGTCTCGCGGCTGGTCCCGGTGCGGATCGGGCGGATGAGCGCCAGCCCGTACGCCTTCCTGCGCGGTGCCGCCGCCCTGCACACCGCGGACTTCGCGACCCTGCCCGCCACCGGGATCCGGCCGGTGATCTGCGGCGACGCGCACCTCGGCAACTTCGGCTTCTACGCCTCACCGGAACGCGAGCTCGTCTTCGACCTCAACGACTTCGACGAGGCCCACCCGGGCGCGTGGGAGTGGGACCTGCGCCGGCTGACGGCGAGCATCTGGGTGGCCGGCCGGGACAACTCCGCCACCGAGGAGCAGTGCCGGACGGCGGTCGCGCAGTGCGTCGACGCCTACCGCCGTCATCTCGAGCGGCTCGCTGAGGAGCCGCTGCTCGCGCGCTCCTTCGAGCGGATCGGCGCCCAGGAGCTGCATGCGGGGGCGCCCCGCAAGAGCAGCCGCAAGGCCGTGAAGTCGGCCGCGCGCAAGGCCCGGCGTCGCACCAGCGACCGCGCGCTGCCCCGCTTCACGCAGCGCGACGGGGCGGAGCGCAGCCTGGTCACCGAACCGCCGCTGATCACCCGCCCGGACCCCGCGCAGTTCGAGCGGATCCTCGCCGCCCTCGACGAGTACCTGCGGACCCTGCCACCGCACTGGGCGCGGGTGGTCGGCGGGTACCGGGCGGTCGACGTGGCGCACAAGGTCGTGGGCGTCGGGTCGGTCGGGCTGCGCGCCTACATCGCGCTGTGCGAGGGCTCCGGCGCCGACGACGTCCTGTTCCTGCAGCTCAAGCAGGCCCGCCGGTCCGTCGTCGCGCCCTACGTGCACGGCGACGCCGCCTGGCACGCCCACCAGGGCCAGCGCGTCGTCGAGTACCAGCAGGCCCTGCAGACCGTGTCCGACCCGCTCCTCGGCTGGACGACCGTGGGTGACCGGCAGTACTACGTCCGGCAGTTCCGCGACATGAAGGGCGCGATCGTCCTCGACGGCATCGACGCGGCCACCCTCGCCGACTACGCCGCCGTCTGCGGCCGGCTGCTGGCCAAGGGCCACGCCCGCACCAGCGGCGCGTCTATGATCAGTGGCTACATCGGCGGGGGCGGGAAGATGCGGCGGGCGATGGGCCGCTTCGCCCGCGCGTACGCCGACCAGACCGAACGGGACTTCGACGAGCTGACCGGCGCGATCCGCCGCGGGGTCCTGCCCTGCGAGGCCGGGGTGTGAGCCAGGTCCACCCCGCCTGACATGCCCGGACCCCACCCCATGGGCTAGGTTGTGCAGCCGTGAGCGTGGTGCAGACGGTGTTGGTCTTCGTGCTGCCGCCCCTGGTCATCTACGTGGTCGTCGCGCTGCTGACGATCGCTCGGAGGACCGCGAAGCGGCCGAGGTACCGCACGGGTGAGAAGTGGGACTACGAGCCCGTGCTGTGGACGGCGAACCCCGAGGGGGCGCACCTGCCCGCGCACGTCGAGCACATCGAGCCGGCCGACGGGGCCGCGACGACCGGGGGTGCCCGTGGCCACTGGTGAGCACGGCGGGCACGGCCACGGTGCCGTCGCCACCATCGACCCGGAGAGCCTCCCGGAGGGCACGGTCGTCACCGGGTCCGGGCGGTTGTCGGCCGCCGAGATCTTCAGCGAGCCGGACACGACCGGCCAGGTCCCCTTCACGGCCCCGCAGCTGTCCCGGCTCGACGAGGCGCTGACCCTCGCCAGCCGCGAGACCGGCCTGCTCTTCGCGATCTTCCTGGGCGACCTCGGCGCCAAGCCCGAGACCCGCGCGGCCGAGCTGCAGGCCTCGCTCGAGCGTGCCCCGGAGTCCGTGCTGGTCGCGGTGAGCCCGGGCCAGCGCGTCGTCGAGGTCATCACCGGCTCCGAGGCGAGGCTGCGGCTGCCGGACCGGGGCGCCAAGCTCGCCGTCATGAGCATGGTGGCCTCGTTCAAGGAGAGCGACCTGCTGGGCGGGCTGCTCAGCGGCCTCCGCATGCTGGCCGACCAGGCCGGCCCGCGCCGCTGACGCGACCGTGAGCACGGCCCGGGAGCGGGCCGTGCCACACCGCCATCACGCAATCGTGCGTGATGGGTAGGGCTCGTCAGCCATATGGTGCAATCATGTGGGCAAGGTGTACGGATTCACCCACGCCCCGGGTCGTAGCGCGTACCTGGTGGGCGAATCGGTGCCGTCCGAGTACCGTCCGCCGAACCCACAGCGAAAGCCGCCGTCGTACTCCATGAGCGAACCGACACGGATCGATCCCGGGCGGAAGCCCCCGGGCGTCGGCACCCCCGTCGTGGTCGTCGACGACCACGAGCTCGTCGCGACCTCGCTCGTGCTCAGCCTGCGCTCCGAGGGCATCGACGCGTCCCGCATCCGCCCGGCCGCCGAGCGCGGGATCCTCGCCGAGGCCGCCAAGCTCGAGCCCGGGCTGGTCCTGCTGGACCTGGACCTGGGCCGGGACGCGGAGGGCAACCGGATCGACGGCGTCGAGCTGGTCGGCCCGCTGCTGGGCGCCGGCTGGCAGGTCCTCGTCCTCTCCGGCAGCGCCGACCCGGCCCGTGTCGGCTCCGCGCTCGACGCCGGCGCGCTGGCCTGGGTGCCGAAGAACGCGCCGTTCCCGACCCTGCTCGCGGCCGTGCGCGAGGCCGTCGCCGGGCGTCCGGTGATGTCCGACGACCGGCGGCGCAAGTTCATCGACCTCTACCGCCGCAGACAGGCCGAGCGCCGGGACCTCGCCGAGAAGCTCGGCAGGCTCACCCAGCGGGAGCGGGAGGTGCTGGCCGAACTGGCCCGCGGCAAACGCGCCCAGGCCGTGGCCGACCACTTCGTGGTGTCGCTGGCGACCGTCCGCACGCAGATCCGCGCGGTGCTCACCAAGCTCGAGGTGAGCTCGCAGCTCGAGGCCGTGGCCCTCTACCGCCGGGCGACCGGCGCCTGATCCGCGTCCGTCGCAGCTCACCGCGGGCATGCGGTGTCGGGCGAACGCCCGGCGGCCGTTCGGCTGAGGTCCATCGTCCGCCGGGTACCGGGGTACCCGCATCCCTAAGATGGATGAACGGCGCGCCCGGGGCGCGCCCGGGGAGGGGGTCCTCGGGGTCATGGCGACCGGTGTGACGAGCGCGGTGGGGCGGCTGCGGCGCGCCCGCTTCACCTCGCGCCTGGCCGTCGACGTGGGTGCGCTGCTCGCGCTCTGTGCCGGGGTCGTCGTGCTGGCCTCCAGCCCGCGCGTGCTCGAGTGGCTCCACGAGGAGACCACGTCGGACATCGTCACGCTCGTCGCCGCCGGTGTCGGCGCGGCCGCCGCGATCCTGGCCCTGGTGGCGTCGCGGCTGCTCAACGAGGCCCGGCTGGCGTGGCTGGCGGCCGCGCTCGTCCTCTACTGCCTGGTCGTGCTGCCGTGGGGCGTCTCGGCGCCGGCGGGCACCGTCTCGTCCGCGACCCAGGTCTCGCGGCTCCTCGCGCACGCCACGGCGCTGGTGCTGCTGGTCTTCGCGCTCCGGTCGCCGCGGCGGATGGGCACCTGGGGCGGCTGGGTGATCATGCTCGGCGGCGCGGTCCTCGCCCTGCTCGCCCTGTTCCTGGTACCGGACCTCGGCCCCGTGACCCGGCTGGTCGCGGGCCCCGTCAGCTCGGTGGTCGTCGTCGCGGGCTGGGGTGGCGCCGCGGTGCTCGCGGTGATCGACGCGGCGCGCCGGCAGAGCACCACCCGGCTGCGGGTCGGGCTCGGTCTCGTGGTCCTCGCCGGCGCCCAGCTCTACCGGCTGACCACGCCGATGGGGCCGCCCGTACCGGATCTCGTGTTCCCGGCGCTGCGGCTCGTCGCGATGGCCGTGCTGCTGCTCGGCCTGCTCCAGCTCGTCCAGCGCGGCCTGCGCTCGCTGCAGGAGGAGAACTTCGAGCAGCAGGAGGAGCTCGCCATCGCCGCGCTGCACATGGAGCGCGCCGCCACGCACACGGCCGAGCGCAACCACGAGCTGCGCAACGGCCTCGCGGGGCTCGCCGGCATCACCCACCTGCTCTCGGCCGACGGCGAGGGGCCCGACCACGAGCGGCTGCGCAGTGCCGTCCTCGCCGAGCTCGGCCGCCTGCACACCATCCTCGAACGCTCGGCGGACCCGCTGGAGCTCGAGGAGGACCTCGCCGAGGTCGACGGCCCCGCCTCCTACGAGGTCGAGCCGATGCTCGCGGGCCTGGTGGCCCTGCAGCGGGCGCGGGGCCGGGACGTGCACCTCGAGGTGGCCGACGGGCTCGTCGCGACCGGGAACTCGGCCGTGGCGGCCCAGATCGTCACGAACCTGTTGGCCAACTGTGAACGCCACGCCGCGGGAACCCCGGTCACCGTGACGGCGTTTTCCGAGCATGACGACGTGGTAATCGAGGTCAGGGACCGCGGACCGGGCCTTCCCCCGGGGAAGGAGCGCGAGGTTCTCGGACGGGGTGTGCACGACGCCCGTGCCGGCGGTTCCGGACTGGGGCTCCACATCAGCAGGGAGCTCGTGGAGGGGCAGGGAGGGTCCCTGACCCTGCGGACGGTGGACGGTCCGCGCGGCTGTGCCGCGACGGTCACCCTTCCGGCCGTCGACGCGAATCGACCGGCCACCGACACCGTCGCGCGGTAAGGCAACCGCGCACACCGTCGGGCGTCTCACCTCACCTGGTGATTCCCCGCAGGGGTCGTTCGGTTGCATACTGTGGCGCATCCGGCCCCCCGAGGCCGGGTCGGAAGAAAGGTGGGATCCCGAATGGGTGAGTCGGACAACGCCCGTCCGCGCAACCGGACCACGGCGCGTCGTGGTGCGCAGGGATCCTCCTCGTCGGTGCTGACCCCGCCCACGGGGCTGCCGGCGGTGGACGATCTCGCGACGTCGGACGTCGCAGTACCCGCCCAGCGGACCGGCACGGAGAGCGGCACGCAGGCCGGTGCCCCGACCGCGCCGCCGGTTGCCCCGCCGCCGCAGGCCCCGGCCTCGGTCGGGACGTGCGTCTGCGGGCACGAGGCCGAGGCGCACGAGCACTACCGGCCGGGCGACGACTGCGGTGCCTGCGGTGCCGCCGTCTGCGGTCACTACACGCCGGCGGACGGCAGCGGCAAGAAGAAGGGCCTGCTGGGCCGCCTGCTGGGCCGCTGACCCGGCGCTCGACAGCACGAACCAGCGAGGGCCCCGTCGGACGTCGTCCGGCGGGGCCCTCGTCGTGCCCGGGTCAGGCGCGGCGCGCGTGCCACCGGGCGGCGACGAACTCCAGCAGCAGCGCCGTGCCCAGCACGAACGCCACCGCGGCGCAGAAGCCGCCCACGGTGTCGGTGGGGTAGTGGGCACCGGTCGCGATCATCGCCGTCCCGATCGTGCCGCCGACGACGAGGGCGATCGTGACGACCAGTGCGATACCCGTGATCCGTCCCGGCCGCACCAGGCTCACCAGCAGCAGCGCCGCGACCAGGGCGATCGACGTCGCGCCGCCGGTGTGGCCGCTGGGGTAGGCGAAGCCGCCGAACTCCATCGTGCGGCCGATCGCGGGCTTGAGGAAGGTCGTGGCCACGCCGGTGAGCCCCGGCCCCACGATCGCGACGACGGCGAGGCGGCGACGCCCCCACGCCAGGCAGAGCCCGCAGAGGGCGAACGCGGCGAACACCACCAGCGGCGGCGACCCGAGCTCACTGAGCCGTTGCAGGATCCAGCTGTGGGCCGAGGTCAGCGAGTCGACCAGGTTCTCGGCGTGCCCGTCGATCCGGCCGTAGCCGCGCTCGCCGGCGTAACGGGTCGCGAGCAGGGCGAACACGACCGTGGACAGCCCGACCGCGACGGCGGCGGGCCGGCGCAGGTACGCGGGCAGGGCCGGAGGGGCGGGCGGACCTGCGCTCGTCACGATCTCCAGAGTTCCCCGTGATCAACCGGAGATACATCGCCCGTTCGAGTAGAGCGGTGTGGTGTCGACCGCGCGGCCCGGCGGCGGGGAGACCTCGACCGCGACCAGGCCGGACGGGGTGAGCGACGCCTGGCACGCCGTGACGCCGCTGTCGAAGCCGCCCGTGTAGAAGTCGATGTGGGGGTGCCGGTTCGCCTGGTACTCGTCCTGGCAGGGCGCGCAGAGGTCCTCCATGACGAAGTACTTCCGCAGTGGCGCGTAGTAGACGAGTGTGCCGACGGCCATGTAGTCCGGGTCGGCGGCGAAGGTGATCGGGTCCGCGTAGGTGCCGGTCCCGCCGGCCTCGGAGTGCTTCACCGGGTAGGCGATCGCCGCGCTGCCGGGCGGGTCGTTGTCGTAGGCGCCGTAGAAGGTCACCTCGGTGTTCGCCGTCCGGCCGGCGGGGCCCGTGGCGCCGCCTCCTCCACCACCGCCTCCGCCGGAGCGCGAGCGGGGCGCCGCGGCGTTCGACGACGGGGCGGGCGTGGGCTTCGGCAGGTGCCGGCTGGCGTCGACGGCCGCCTGCAGGACCGACGGGGCGCCCGGGACGGGCATCGCCGCGGGCTCGTGGGCGGGCTCGGTCGTCGCCGGACCGGTGCTGACGAGCGCCGCCTGGTCGGCGCTCGGGTTGCCGCAGCCCGCGACGACCACGAGGCACGCCAGCAGGACGGGGTAGAGCGCGGACGTGAGGCGCATGCGCGGACTCCGGCGGGTCGGGGGCGCCGCAGGTCGGGGGAGCGCGGATCACCCTCGGTGAGGTGCGGAGTATGGCAGTGCCAGGAGGAGCAGTCGACATTCACCCGAACGCCGAGCAACCTTCTCGCTCGGTGTTACCGACCTGCGACGAAGCGTGGCACAGGAGGGATCCACAACGCGTCGGGGACGGGCTCTCGCGCGCACTGTGGATCCATAACGCGCCCGGGCCGGGTGCCGGGCGCGTCATGGATCCATGGTGCGGGTCAGCTGCGGTCGAACTCCCGCGCGGCCAGGGCACGGACGATGCCCGCCCGGCCCTCGGACACCAGCCGGCGCAGGGCCGGCGGGTGGCTCTCGTCGGCCAGCCAGGCGTCGGCGGCGTCGACCGTCGACTTCTCCACGGCCCAGGACGGGAACAGCCCGAGCACCACGCTCTGCGCGCGCTCCGACGTCCGCCGCGCCCACACGTCCGCCACCTCGGCGAAGTACTTCTCCACGTAGGGCGCGAGCAGGGCCCGCTGACCCGGGTGGCTGAAGCCGCCGATGATGGCCTCGTTGACGGCGTTGGGCAGCTCGTCGTCGTGCACCGCGCGGTCCCAGGCCTTCGCCTTGGCCTCCGGGGTCGGGACGAGCGAGCGGGCGCGCTCGGCCTGCCGCTCGCCGGCCGCGGTGGGGTCGCGGCGGTGCTCGGCCTCGATCGCCTCCTCGTCGGCCCGGCCGTGCGCGACCAGGGCGTGCAGCAGGCGCCACCGCAGGTCGGTGTCGACGGTCAGCCCCTCCGGGACGTCCCGGCCCTCGAGCCACGCGGCGAACCGGTCCAGCGTCGCGGCGGGCAGCACGCTGCCGGACAGCGCGTTGACCACGGCGAGCTGGGCGTCCGAGCCGGGCTCGGCCGCCGCGAGCTGCGCGGACAAAGCGTCGGTGAGCAGCGGCCAGCCCGTGTCGGTGGCCCACGACTCGTCGGCGTACGAGGCCACCGCGGTCTGCACCTGCAGCAGCAGCCGCTGCACGACGCCGATCTCGGTCTCCCGGCCGAACCCGCCGGCCACCAGCGTGGTGAAGTCGCGCGCCTTGAGCTCGGCCTCCCGCGTCATCTCCCAGGCCGCCGACCAGCACAGCGTGCGGGGGAGCGGCTCGGCGATGTCGCCGATCCGGTCGATCAGGGTGGCCAGCGAGCCCGGGTCGAGCCGCAGCGCGCAGTAGGTGAGGTCGTCGTCGTTGACCAGGACGAGCTTCCCGCGCGGGACGCCGACCAGCTCCTCGACGGGCGTGCGCTCGCCGGTGACGTCGACCTCGACCCGGTGGGTCCGCACGAGCCTGCCCTCGGCGTCGTCGTCGTACACGCCGACGGCGACCCGGTGGGTGCGCAGCTCGCCGGCGCCCGGCCGCGCGCCGCCCTGCACGACCTCGAAGGAGGTGAACCGGCCCTCGTCGTCGAGGTCGAACTGCGGGCGCAGCAGGTTCAGCCCGGTGGTGCGCAGCCACTGGGCGCCCCAGTCCGACAGGTCTCGGCCGGACGCCTTCTCGAGCGCGCCCAGCAGGTCGTCGAACGTGGCGTTGCCCCACTGGTGGGCCTCGAAGTAGGCGCGCAGGCCGGCCATGAACGGCTCCAGCCCGACGTACGCGACCAGTTGCTTGAGCACCGACGCGCCCTTGGCGTAGGTGATCCCGTCGAAGTTCACCTCGACGGCCTGCAGGTCCGGGATGTCCGCGGCGATCGGGTGCGTGGAGGGCAGCTGGTCCTGGCGGTAGGCCCAGGACTTCTCGACGTTCGCGAACGTCGTCCACGCCTGCGCGTACTCGGTGGCCTCGGCCTGGCAGAGCACGGAGGCCCAGGTGGCGAACGACTCGTTGAGCCACAGGTCGTCCCACCAGCGCATGGTCACGAGGTCGCCGAACCACATGTGCGCCATCTCGTGCAGGATCGTCTCGGCGCGCCGCTCGTAGAGGAACCGCGTGACCCGGGACCGGAAGACGTAGTCCTCGAGGAAGGTGACCGCGCCGGCGTTCTCCATCGCGCCCGCGTTGAACTCCGGGACGAAGAGCTGGTCGTACTTGCCGAACGGGTACCGGATCCCGAAGTTGCGGTGGTAGAAGTCGAAGCCCTGCCGCGTCTCCGTGAAGATCCGCTCGTGGTCCATGTGCGGGGCCAGGCTCGCGCGGCAGTAGATCCCCAGGGGGATCCCGTCGTGCTCCTCGTGCCAGGACGCGTAGGGGCCCGCGACCAGCGCGACCAGGTAGGTCGACATGATCTCGGACTCGGCGAAGCGGTGGACGGTCGCGGGGCCGGCCTTCTCGGTCGCCGCGAGGGCGTTGGACACGACCTGCCAGTCGTCCGGCGCGGTGACCGTGATCGTGTAGCGGGCCTTGAGGTCCGGCTGGTCGAAGCAGGCGAACAGGCGCTTGCAGTCGGCCGTCTCGAACTGCGAGTAGAGGTAGACGCCGCCGTCGACCGGGTCGACGAAGCGGTGCAGCCCCTCGCCGGTGTTCATGTAGGTGCCGGTGGCGCGGACGGTCAGCTCGTTCTCCGCGGCCAGTCCGGGCAGGGCGATGCCGTCGTCCTCGCGGTAGCCGGAGACGTCGAGCGTGGTGCCGTTGAGCGTCGCGCTCTCGACCGCGGCGCCGACGAAGTCGATCCAGCTGTCCGCGCCGGGCTCGGCGCAGGAGAAGCGGACCGTCGTGGTGGTGGCGAACGTCTTCTCGCCCGGTCCGCCGCGGCCGTCGGTGAGGTCGAGGTCGACGACGTAGCCGGAGACGGCGAGGAGGGCGGCCCGGCGCTCGGCGTCGGTCCGGGTCAGGTTGGGCGGGGCCATGAGCGCAGCGCGGTCCTTCCGGAGGGTTGTGGCGTGGGGGCATCCAATCACGTGGCCGGAGTGGTCGCCCCGTCATTGCGGCCGAGACTGCGGGGTATCCGGGAACACGTCGTCCACCCCTCGAGGTTGTGTCCGACGGAAGAGTCCCTCCCCGGACGAACGGAGTGCCCATGACCAGCACGGAGACGGACAAGGCGAAGGTGGACATCTGGTTCGACCCGCTGTGTCCGTGGGCGTGGCTGACCTCGCGGTGGATCCTCGAGGTCGAGAAGGTCCGCGACATCGAACTGAACTTCCACGTGATGAGCCTGTCGGTGCTCAACTCGGGCCGCGAGCTGCCGGAGCAGTACCAGGCGATCATGGAGAAGGGCTGGGGCCCGGTCCGCGTGTGCATCGCCGCGGCCGAGCTGAAGGGCCCGGAGGTCCTGCGCCCGCTGTACACGGCGATGGGCGAGCGCATCCACAACGGCGGCAACAAGGACTTCGACGTCGTCATCAAGGAGGCGCTGGCGGAGCTGGACCTGCCCGCGTCGCTGGCCGAGGCCGCCTCCTCGACCGAGTACGACGAGAAGCTGAAGACCAGTCACCACGCGGGCATGGACCCGGTGGGCATGGACGTCGGGACGCCGGTCATCCACGTGAACGACGTCGCCTTCTTCGGTCCCGTGATCAGCAAGGTGCCGCACGGCGAGGAGGCCGGGAAGGTGTTCGACGGCGCCCGCCTGCTGGCCGGCTGGCCGCACTTCTTCGAGCTGAAGCGGACCCGTACCGAGGAGCCGGACTTCGACTACTGATCCTTTTCGCCCGAACGGCACTTCTGCGCGGAAGATCCGCACGGAAGTGCCGTTCGTGTCATTCGGCGGAAATCAGTGGGCGGCGATGAACATGTCCCGCAGCACGCCCGTCTCGAGCTCCATGTCGCGCAGCCGCGCCTTGACGAGGTCGCCGATCGAGACCATGCCGGCGAGCCTCCCGTCCTCGACCACCGGGAGGTGCCGGTGACGGTCGCGGGTCATCCGGGCCATGGCGCTCGCGATCGGCTCGTCGAGCCGCGACGTCGCGACCTTCCTGGTCATGACCTCGTCGACCCGCCGCTCGAGCAGATCCGTCCCCCGGCGGGCGAGCTCCCTGATCAGGTCCCGCTCGGACAGGATCCCGACCATGCGCTGGTCCGCGTCGCACACCACCAGGGCGCCGACCCCCAGACGCTCGAGCCGGGCCACGGCGTCCGCGACCGTCGCCCAGGGCAGGATCGTGTGCACGGTCCGGCCTTTCGCGTCGAGGATGTCCGCAATCTTCATCGCCAGTCCCTCCGCCGCAGTTCTCGGACGCCGTTCATTCTGCTCCCGCAGGCTCGATTTCAGCACGAAACGATGTGAAAGATCACTGGTCCGGCGGAGTCGGGCCCCGGGCGTCGCCGGCCGGGTCCCGTTCACGATCGTGACCGGATGATCCGTTCCGGCCCGGGCGGGCGGGGCGCGCTGCGAGCGTGCGGCCCGTGGGTGGTTACGGACGGGCGCTGGGTGCGGCGCTGGCGGTGGTCGTCGTGCTGGCGGGTGTGCTCGTCGCGGCCGTGGTGCGGGAGGCGCCGGAGGGCGGGGTCCGGGTCGACGGCCGGTGGTTCTCCCGGCCCGACGGCACGCCCTTCTACTGGCTCGCCGACACGGCGTGGGGCCTCGTCACGGCGCTCGACGGCGACGAGGCCGCCGACTACCTCGGCACCCGGGCGGACCAGGGCTTCACCGTGGTGCGGACGGCCCTCGTCCGGCCCGGCGCGCCGCGGGACCGGGACGGCGCAGCGGCGTTCGCGGGGCACCTGGGTGCGCCGACCGAGGCGTACTGGCAGCACGTGGACGGCCTTGTCGAGGCCGCTGCGGCGGAGGGCATCACCCTGGCCCTGGCGCCGGTGTGGAGCGACGGGCTCGCCGGCAGCCTGGTCACGGAGCGCAACGCCCGGGAGTACGGCACCTTCCTCGGCGCGCGGTACGGGGACGCCTCCGTCGTCTGGCTGACGGGTGGCGACGACGGGGGCGGGCACGACGGGATCTGGGCCGAGCTGGTCGAGGGGTTGCGGGAGGGTGGGAGCGACACGCCGGTCGCGCACCTGCCGCGAGGGGCGTCGTCCCGGGTGGTGGGTGAGGGCGACGCAGGAGGTGCCGAGGGTGCCGCGGGCTCCGGTGGTGCGGGCCCGAGCGGGACTGTGGAGGGCGCCGGCCTCGACGTGGCCGATCTCGACGAGGGGGGCGAGATCGAATCGGGCGGCGGGGGCGGCCTCGCCCTGGGTGGCGAGGGCGATCTCGAGGCGGACGGTGGTTCCGGCGACCTGGCCGGGTCGGGCGATGACGTTGCCGAGTCCGGCGGGCTCGGCGACCAGACCGACTCCGGGACGGGCGATGGGCTCGATGCGGAGGTCGCCGCCGAGGTGGGCGGCGATTCCGGAGGCTCGGAGGAGCCGGCGGACGTGACCTCCGCGGCCAGCGGCAGCTGCGCGTCGTCCGCGTCGCGAGCCGACGCCCGGGCTGCGGCGGCAGGGACCGGGACACCGCTGCTCGACGCCACGCCGCCCACCGAGGGCGAGGACTGTGCCGGCACCACCGGCACCACGACCGACCACGACGTCCGGGCGGAGGCCTGGCGCGCGGCACTCGGCGGCGCGAGCGGGGCGACGTACGCGGACTCCACGGTCTCCGACTTCGAGCCGGGGTGGACCGAGGCCGTCGAGACCGACGGCGGCGCCCAGCTCGGCGTGCTCAAGCGCGTGCTGGAGTCGCGCCCGTACCGCCTTCTGGAGCCCGCCGACGAGGCACTGGCCGGCACCGGCTCCGCGGGCGACGCCCGGGTCTCCGCGGCCGTCGCCTCGGACGGCTCGTTCCTCGTCGCCTACACGCCCGAGGGCGAGGACGTGACCGTCGACCTCGACATGCTCGCCGCGGACCGGGTCCGGGCGTCGTGGGTCGACCCGCGGAACGGCGAGGTGCTCGAGGTCGAGGAGCCGGTCGAGGCGACCGGCATCGCCGCCTTCGAGGCCCCCGCCGGGACGGGCGACGAGCGGGACTGGGTCCTCGTGCTCGACGACGAGGCCGCGGGCTACGGCGCGCCCGGTACCGAGGTCCTCGAGGATCCCGGCTCCGCGACGCTCCCCGGGGCCGGCGACGGCGAGACCGACAGCGAGACCGACAGCGAGACCTTCAGTGAGACCTCCGGCGAGACCGACGGAGCGTCCGGTGACGAGCGGTCGCGGGCCGACGGGCACGGCGACGGCGACCAGCCCGAGAACGAGCGACCCGACCGCCGGTCGAGCGGCGGGGCGGAGGAACACGAGACGGGACAGGACCGGCCCGAGGAGCCTGCCCGACCCGAGGAACCCGCAGCGCCCGAGGAGCCGGAGCAGGAGGAGCAGGAGGAACAGGTCGAGCCGGAGAAGCCCGAGAAGCCGGAGCAGGAGCAGCAGGCCGAGCCCGAGAAGCCCGCCGAGCCCGAGAAGCCCGCACCGGCGAGCTCGGGCACCTGGGACAGCCTGGCGGCCTGCGAGTCCTCCGGGAACTGGGGCATCAACACCGGCAACGGCTACTACGGCGGGCTCCAGTTCGACTCCGCGACCTGGTCCGACTTCGGCGGCACCCGTTACGCCCCGCGCGCCGACCAGGCCACCAAGGAGCAGCAGATCGAGATCGCCGAGAAGGTCCGGGACCAGCGCGGCGGCTACGGCTCCTGGCCCGCCTGCGCCCGCAAGCTCGGCCTGCCGCGATGATCTGCCTGTCGATCATCCCGCCCCGCGACCCCGGGGCCCACGACGGGGCCCGGCGCGACCCGCCGGACGATCACCCGTCGTCACGTGTCACCCTGGCGAGGGAGCGCCGTCCGACCCGACCTCCCGCAGCCTCGCGCGCGCGGAGTGCCTACCCTTGACGGTCATGACCCCGTCCGAGCCCGACGCCCCGCGTATCGGGAACCGCTACCGGCTCGAGGAACGCATCGGCGTCGGGGCGATGGGCGCCGTGTGGCGGGGAACCGACGAACTGCTGAACCGGACCGTCGCCGTCAAGGAGCTGATCGCGGCCGCCGCGCCGGTCAGCGGCAACGGGGCCGACGCCGCCGAGGAGTCCCGCCAGCGCCTGCTGCGCGAGGGCCGGATCGGGGCGCGGCTGCAGCACGCGCACGTCATCAGCATGTTCGACGTCGTGGTGCACGACGACCGGCCGTGGCTGGTCATGGAGTACCTCCCCTCCCGGTCGCTCGCGGTGGTGCTGGGGGAGAAGGGGCCGATGGAGCCGCGCGAGGTCGCGGCGATCGGTCGTCAGGTCGCCGACGGGCTGGCGGCGGCGCACGCCGCGGGCGTGGTGCACCGCGACATCAAGCCCGGCAACGTCCTGATCGCCGAGGACGGCCGCGCCAAGATCACCGACTTCGGCGTCTCGCGCGCGGTCGACGACGTCCAGCTCACCCGCACGGGCATGATCGCCGGCACCCCGGCCTTCCTCGCGCCGGAGGTGGCGCGCGGGCAGGAGCCGACCTCGGCGTCGGACGTCTTCGCCCTCGGCGCCACGCTCTACGCCGCGGTCGAGGGCGAGCCGCCCTTCGGCCTCGACGACAACGCCTACGCCCTGCTCCACAAGGTCGCCACCGGCGCGGTCCGGCCGCCGGAGCACGCGGGTCCGCTCACCGCGCTGCTCATGCGCCTGATGTCCAACGAGCCCACGGACCGTCCCACCGCCGCGCAGGCGCGGGACGCGCTGACGGCGATCTCGGGCAGCGCCTCGACCGCGGGGCCGGCCACCACCGCGCCGGTCACCACCCGCATGCTGCCGGCGCCGGAGCAGGCCCCCGCCAAGCCCGGCCCCCGTACGCTCACGGACATGCCGGCGCCGCCGGTCGTCGTGCCGCCGGGATCGGAGCGGCCGCCGGCCGGGAGCCCGCCGCGCAGGCGGCGGCTGCTGCCGTTCGTCATCGCCGCTCTCGTGCTGATCGTGGTGGGCGTCGGCGTCGCGATCGGCGCGATCCGCTCGGCCGACGACGGCTCGAGCGGCGGGGCGACCGCGCCTCCCGTGGCCGCGCCGACGACCACCCCGTCGGCGACGAGGACCACTCCGCCCACGACGACCCCGCGCACGACCACCCCGTCGCCCACGCCGTCGAGCAGCGCGGCCTCGGACACCGACGCGGTGTCCTTCGTACAGCGCTACTACAGCCTCCTGCCCGACAACCCCGACGCCGCCTTCGCGCTGCTCGGCTCGCAGGCGCAGGCGGCCTCGGGCGGTCTCGACGGCTTCCGGAACTTCTACGGCGGCATGAGCGAGGTCGAGATCCAGAACGCCCGCTCCATCGGGCAGGGCCAGGTCTCGGGCACGATCGTCTTCACCCGCAACGACGGCTCCACCAGCAGCGAGCCCTACACCTTCCGGGTCGGCACGGGCAGCGACGGCAACCAGCTCATCCAGTCCTTCTCCCGCGCCTGAGCGTGTCCCGGCCCATGGACGCGCCAGTCACGCGGTCCGGGAGGCCGGCTCCGTGAGGTGGCCCGTCACCCACCGCACCACCTCGGCGGTGAACTCGGCGCGGTTGGCGACGGCGTGGGTCTCGTGGCCCTCGTCGTCGAACAGGAGGAAGTGGGGGGCCGCGCCGCGGGCCCGCAGCGCCTCGACGATCCGCTCGGCCTCGCCCAGCGGGACGTTGGTGTCGTACGCCCCGTGCACCACCATCAGCGGGGCACTGATCCGGTCGGCGCTGTGGATGGGGGACAGCGCGCGCAGCATCTCGCGGTCCCGCTCCGGGTCGCCGTACTTGGTGGTCGCGGCGGCGGCGATCCACGGCTCGGTGTCGGAGTAGAAGGTCTGCAGGTCGGACATGCCGCACACGTCGACGCCCACGGCGAACAGCTCGGGGAACCACGCGAGCGCGACGAGGGTGAGGTAGCCGCCGTAGGAGCGCCCGGACACCCCGACGCGGTCCGGGTCGGCGAGGCCCGACGACGTGAGGAAGCCGACCGCCGCCCGCACGTCCGTGATGGCGGTGAAGCGGCGGTCCAGGTCGTCCGCCTGCGAGAACACGCGCCCGAACCCGGCCGAGCCGCGGACGTTGGGCGCGAAGACCTGCACCCCCGACGCGACCAGCGCCTGGAACAGCGGCTGGAAGACCGGGCGTTCCTGCGCCTCCGGCCCGCCGTGCAGCCACACCAGGGTCGGCGCGGCGCCGAACCCGCCGCGCGGCCGGAACAGCCACCCGGTGAGCGTGAGCCCGTCCTCGGCGCGGAACTCGTGCAGCGTGGGGTCGACGAGCTGCTCGAGCGCGTCGAAGGTGTCGGGGAGCAGCGGGGTGGGCTCGGCGAGGGGGACGTCGAGCGCGATCCGGGCGATGTGCGGCGCCACCGCGGGCCCCTCGCTGCCGACGAGCAGCGCCTGGCCGTCGCGGGTGAACGCCAGTCCCGTCACCACGTCGCCGGGGTGGTCGGGCACCGGGTCGGTGAGGCCGGTGCGCAGGTCGACGAGCTCGAGCTCCGAGCGGCCGTCGACGTTCCAGACGAGCGCGGCGCGGGCGCCGGCCGGGTCGAGGGCGACCTGGTCGAGGTCGTCGTGTCCTCTGCAGGCGACCTCCCACGCGAGGGAGACCTCCCCGCCGGACGCGTCGTCGCCGATGGAGCACGCGAGCAGCGCCGGGTGGTCCCGACCGGCGTCCGTGTGCAGGTAGAGCACCGCGCCGGTGACGCCGAAGCGCCCGTCGGCCACGGTGGCGTCGTGCCCGGGGAGCAGGTCGGTGCGCCGGCCGGTCCACAGGTCGATGAGCTCGAGGGTGCGGGCGCCGCGGCGCCCGGTGCGCAGGACGGCCCGACGGCCGTCGCGGCTGACCGCGCACACGACGGCGGCCGGCCCGGAGCCGAGGACGATCGAGGAGCCGTCCCGGACGTCGACGAGGCAGGCAGTGCCGGACCCGTCGCCACCGGAGGCGCGGTCCGAGTAGATGGTGACGCCGAGCTGGCGGCCGGTGGGGGACCAGGCGCCGAGCGTGACGGCGGAGGAGCCGGCGGCGATCTCGCGCCGCTCGGTGCCGTCGGGGGAGAGCAGCAGGACCCGGGTCCGCTCCCCGCCGCCGGGGGCGACCTCGCAGGCGACGAAGGAACCGTCGGGACACCAGCTGAGGGCCTTGACGTCGCAGGCCACGACCGGGTCCACCTCGGTGTCCAGCGGCGCGGCGGGCTGCACGGCGGGCCGCTCGCCCGCCGGCATGGGGCCGACGTAGGCGCGCGGCCGCCCGTCCCGGTCGGAGACCCAGGCCAGCAGGGTGCCGTCCGGGGAGGGCAGCGCGGAGCGGTAGGAGGGGGTGAAGAGGTGCTCGTCCAGCTCACCGGCCAACTGCGCGCGGCGCCGGTCGGTGAAGGTATCCACGTTGACACCGTTCATGAGCTAGATCCCCCTCTCCTGTAACCACATCTCCAGCAGCGCTACCTGCCACAACGCGTTCGACCCCAGCTTGGTGCGCTGGGTGTTCGGATCCGCGAGCATACGGTCGAGCCAGTCGCCCCGGACAAGGCCCCGCGCCTTGGCCACCGGGTCGGTCACGGCGTCGCGCACCCGCTCGAGGAACGGTCCCTCCAGGTGACGGATGGCGGGCACCGGGAAATACCCCTTGGGCCGGTCGATCACCTCGTCCGGGACGACGCCGCGGGCCGCCTCCTTGAGGATGCCCTTGCCGCCGAGCGCGAGCTTCAGTTCTGGTGGGCACGCCGCCGCGAGCTCGACGAGCTCGTGGTCCAGGAACGGCACGCGTGCCTCGAGACCCCAGGCCATCGTCATGTTGTCGACGCGCTTGACCGGATCGTCCACGAGCATGATCGTGCTGTCCAGCCTCAGTGCGGCGTCCAACGTCCCGTCGGCACCCGGCATTCCGAAGTGCTCGGCGATGAAGGCCCGGCTGGGGTCGTGGTCGAGCAGCCATTCGGGCTCGAGGATGTCGGCCAGCTCACTGTGCGGGCGGTCGGTGAACACCGCCTGGTAGGCCTCGACGGCCTGGTCCCTGGGGGTGTCGCGCAGCGGCGGGTACCAGTCGTAGCCGGCGAACACCTCGTCGGCGCCCTGGCCGGACTGCACCACGGTGACGGACTTCGACACCTGTTCGGACAGCAGGTAGAAGGCCACGCAGTCGTGGCTGACCATCGGCTCGGCCATCGCCGTGATCGCCTCGTCGACGGCCGGGAGCATCCGCGCCGGGTCCACCAGGATCTGCTGGTGGTCGGTCTCGAACTCCTTGGCCACGATGTCCGAGAACTCGAACTCGTCGCCCTTCTCGCCGCCCGCGGCGTGGAAGCCGACGGAGAAGGTCTTCAGCCCCGTCTGCCCCTCCTGCGCCAGCAGCGCCACGATCAGCGACGAGTCCAGCCCGCCCGAGAGCAGCACGCCGACCGGCACGTCGGCGACCATCCGGCGGCGCACGGCCGTGCGCAGGCCGTCGAGCACGGCCTCCTTCCAGTCCGTGATCCCCAGCTCGGGGCGGCGCTCGTGGACCGGTCTCCAGTACACGCGGTCGGTGTGGCGGCCGTCGGGCTCGTAGACGCGGACGGTGGCCGGCGGCAGCTTGCCGACGCCGGCGAGGATCGTCCGGGGCGCCGGGACCACCGAGTGGAACGTCATGTAGTGGTGCAGCGCCACCGGGTCGATCGAGGTGTCGACCCCGCCGGCCTCCAGCAGTGCGGGCAGGGACGAGGCGAACCGCAGGACGCCCGCCCCTTCGGTCAGGTACAGCGGCTTGATCCCCAGCCGGTCGCGGCCCAGGACGAGCCGGCCGCTGTCCCGCTCGGCCACCGCGAACGCGAACATCCCGTAGAAGTGCTCCACGCACTCCGGGCCCCAGTGCGCGTACGCCTTGAGCACCGTCTCGGTGTCGGAGTCGGAGAAGAACGCGTAGCCGGCCGCCTCGAGCTCGCGGCGCAGGTCCTTGTAGTTGTAGATGCAGCCGTTGAACACCACGGCGAGCCCGAGCGCGGAGTCGACCATCGGCTGGGCGCCCCGCTCGGACAGGTCGATGATCTTCAGACGCCGGTGACCCAGCGCCACCGGGCCCGCCGCGTGCACCCCGGTCCCGTCCGGGCCGCGGCGCTCCATCGCCTTGACGATCCGGGCGACGACGGCCGGGTCGGCCGAGCTGCCGTCGAACCGCATCTCACCGGCGATACCGCACATGTGGCTACCTCCTACTGCCGACTACCGCAGGATCCAGGTGTCCTTGGCGCCGCCGCCCCGGGACGAGTTGACGATCAGGCTGCCGGACGGCGCGACCCGCGACAGCGCCGCCGGGACGACGTCGAGGTGCGCCCGGCCCCCGTACTGGCTCTGGAACACGAAGGCCCGCAGGTCGACCGCCCGCGGCTCCAGCCGGTTCCCCGAGAAGGTCGGGTGGGTGGACAGCGACACCATGTCCTGGGCCACCCACCCGGCCGGCTCGGCCCGGATCAGCTTCTCCACCTCGGTGAGCTCCGAGCGCTCGGCGTGCGGGCCGATCACGATCCCGCTGCCGCCGTAGCCGTCGACGGGCTTGAGCACGAGCTCGTCGAGCCGGTCGAGCACCTCCGCGCGCCGCTCGTCGTCGACGCAGGGGTAGGTCGGGACGATGTCCAGCAGCGGGGACTCGTCGAGGTAGTAGGTGATCATGTCGGGGACGTAGGCGTAGACGAGCTTGTCGTCGGCCACGCCGTTGCCCAGCGCGTTGAGCAGCGCGACCCGGCCCCGGGACACCGCGCTCGCCAGCGCCCGCCCGATCGGCCGCATGTCGGCGCCGCGGGCGTTCATCAGGTCCTTCTCGTCCATCCGGCGGTAGAGCGCGGAGAGCCGCCGTTTCCCGCCCGTCGTCACCAGGTAGACGCCGTCGTCGGTGACCTGCAGGTCCCGCGGCGTCACCACCGGCACACCCATGCGATCGGCGAGCAGCCTGTGCTCGAAGAAGGCCGAGTCGGACGGGCCCGACGACAGCAGCGCCACCTCGTCGGCCCCCGGGCTGCCCGAGTCGGTCGCCGAGAGCAGCGCGGCCCGCAGCCGTCCGGGCACGTCCTCGAGCCCGACGACGCCGGTGGGCGGCTCCAGGTCGCTCATCACGCTGCGGACCAGTCGCCGGCTCATGATCGAGTAGCCGATTCCGGACGGGACGCGCAGGTTGTCCTCGAGCACGAGCCAGCGGTCCGGTGCGTCGCGGACCAGGTCGATCCCGGCCACGGCGATCCGCACGACGTCGCCGGGCACGATCTCGCCCTCGCGGTTGCGGCCGGGCGCGCCGTCGACGACCGCCGCGGGGACGACGCCGTCGAGCAGGATGCGGCGCTCGCCGTAGACGTCCCGGACGAACAGCTCCAGCGCCCGGACCCGCTGCGCGAGCCCCTCCTCGAGGACGTGCCAGTCCTCGGCGCTCACGATCCGCGGCACCAGGTCCAGCGGGAAGAGCCGGCCCTTCGCGGTGCCGTCCTCGGGGCCGAACGTCACCCCGCGCGCCCGCTGCTCGGTCTCGAGCGCGGACTCCGCGGCGACCATCCCGCGGCGCCCGAGGCGCTCCAGCGCCCGGAACATCCAGCCGTACTGCGGCAGGACGGTGCCGCCGTTGCTGACCGCCTCGTCGAACCCGCCCGGCCGGTAGTCGGCGAGCAGCTCGCGGGCGAGCGGCACCTCGACCGGGGGCTCGATCGAGAGCAGCCGGCCCTGGGTGTTGGCGACGAGGGCGTCGACGACGTCCGTCAGCCGGCCGCGGCGACCGAACATCCGGCGTTGCCGGGCGGCGGCGCTGCCGCGCTCCAGGGTGGCCTGCGACAGCGCGAGGACCTGCTCCCAGTCGCCCAGCTCCTCGAGCTGCGGCCGCAGCATGTCGACGAGCTGCCCGACCAGCAGCGGGGGCGAGACCAGCGACGGACCGACCAGGTCGACGAGGTCGCCCTCGAGCCCCGAGCGCGCCGCCCGCCAGTTCGCCGAGCGCAGGAGCTCCTGCCGGCTCGTCGGCAGCGGGAGGCCCTTGTCCAGGTCCTCGCGGGCCTTGCACACCAGGGCGCGGAACAGCCCGGCGATGAGGACGACGTCGTCGACCTCGGTGCAGGCGTCGCACACCCGCAGCTCGACGGTCGGCACGTGCGCGCTCGGCCGGATGTCGAAGTAGAGCATTCCGGGGTCGCTGATCGTGCCCGACGCGATCAGCTCCTGGACCATCGCGTCGTACTCCGCGGCGGTCTCGACCATCGCCGGCGGGCCGGAGGTCGGCCAGCGCGACCAGACCATGCTGCGGTAGCTCGCGTAGCCGGTGTCGTTCCCGCGCCAGTACGGCGAGCTGGCCGACAGGGCGAGCAGGATGTGCAGGTAGGGGGCCACGCGCCGGACGACCTGCACCGCGGTGTCGCGGTCCGGCACGTCGACGTGCACCTGTGCGCCGCAGATGTGCTGCTCCCGCACGAGCATCTGGTACTCGTGCTGCATCTTCTCGTAGCGGGCCCCGGCGGAGATGTCGTCGCCGGTCAGGTCGACGAGCGGGACGGTGCCGGCCGCGACGATCCCCAGCCCGTGCGGCTCGGCGACGCTCTCCAGCTTCGTCCGCAGCCGGCGCAGGTGGGCGCCCAGGTCGTCGAGCGTCTCGCAGACCGGCGTGTTCGTCTCGACCAGCGAGCGCTGCAGCTCCCGCGCGAACTCTGCCCCGTCCAGCTGCGGCAGGAGGGTGTCGGCCTCGGGCGCGGCACGCCGCGTCTCGAGGTCCACGACGTGGAACTCCTCCTCGACCCCGAGAAGGGGTTTCCCGGCGCCACTCATGCGGGTGACGCTAGGGGCCGATTGTTACGGGCGGATAGCGTGCGGGCGGGGCCCTGCTCACGTCCGGACCCACCTCCGCGGGACTCAGCCCGGGTAGGCGGCCTCGAAGAAGGCGAGCTCGAGGTCCACGGCCTCGGCGAAGAACCGGGCCAGGCGGCGCGGGTCCCGGGCCTGCGGCGCGGCGCGGTCCAGCTCGGCGCGCAGGAACGCGACCCAGGCCTCGAACTCGGGGCCGCGGTGCAGGTCGATCCAGCCGCGGGCGATCGGGTCGGTCGGCAGCGGTCCACGGGGGCGGGATGCCCAGTCGAGGTAGAGCCATTCCGCCACGACGAGCACTGTGACGATCTCGGGGTAGCTCGCGTCCGCCCGCGTGGCGTCCATGAGGTCGATGAAGCCCTGCGTCGGGGCCGCCCGCTCCGGCGCCGTCCGGTCGGTGTCGGGGACGCCGAGGAGGTCGAACGAGCGGTGGAAGTAGTCGTGCTCGTCGCCGGCGACCAGCCCGACCTGGCGGGCGTGCACCACCCGCGCGGCAGGATCGTCGCAGGTGGCGACGGCGGCGCCCATCAGGGCCAGGAAGGCGTCGCAGAACTGGAAGTCCTGCACGAGGTAGCGGCGCAGCACGTCGGGCGCGACGGTCCCGGCCCACAGCTCCTCGACGAACCGGTGGCCGACCGCGGCCTCCCAGGTCTCCCGGCCGGACTCGCGCAACTCCTGCGAAAAGCTCACGTGCCATGACCCTAGGCCCAGGGGACGCCGGGGTGGGGCGAGCGCGCCTCCGCCTCGGCCTCGTCGAGCTCCCCGACCGCGACGGCGCGGGCGAGCGCGGCCACCGCCGCCAGCTCGCCGTGCTGGGCCCGGGCCTGGGCGGGGGTCATCGGGTGGCCGTGTCCCGGGACGTACGTGCCGGCGTCGAGGGCGAGCAGCGCGGCGACGGCGTCGGCCCAGGCGAGCGGGTGGGCGTCCTCGTAGTCCGGAGGCGCGCCGGACTCCAGCAGGTCGCCGGCGAACAGCACGCCCACGTCGGGCACGTGGACCGCGAGGTCGTGGTCGGTGTGCCCGGGCCCGGGCGCGAGCAGCACGACCTCGCGCCCGCAGAGGTCGACCGACGCCGGTGCGGGGTCCGGCGGCACCGGCTCGGTCGCCTCCAGCGCCGCGGCCGTCGACTCGTGGCCCTCACTGCGGTAGTGCGTGACCCAGCGCTCGCGCTGCCCGGCGGCAGTGCGCTCGAGCGCGTGGCGGCAGCCCGGGTGCGCGAGGACCGGGGCCGGCAGGAACGCGGTCGTGCCGAAGCAGTGGTCGAAGTGGGCGTGGGTGAGCACGACCGTCACCGGCAGCGCCGTCACGGCACGCACCGCGGCGGCCAGCTCGGCGCCCTGCTCCCGGTCGCCCCTGGTGTCGATCACCAGCGCACGCTCGGCGCCGAGGACCAGGCCGGTGGTGAGGTCGAGCTCGGCGTGCCGGCGGGCCAGGACCCCGTCCGCCAGCTCGATCCAGGTCACCGCGGCTGCGCCTTCGCGGAGGCGTACTCCTCGGGCGTGTTGACGTTCACCAGGGCCCGCAGCTCCGGGTCGCGCTCGCGCAGCGCGGGGTCGGCCAGCAGCTCCGCCTCGTCCGCGCGGTGCACGTCGACGGCCGCGAACAGGTCCGGCGGCCGGCTGCGGCCCTCCGCGATCAGCTCCGCGACGACGGGCGCCAACGCGGTCCGGTACGCCGCGGCGAGCGGCTGGTGGTGCCCGTGCGCGACCGGCAGCAGCACGGCGTGCTCCCCGAGCAGGCCCAGCACCCGCCGCACGTAGGCCTCGTGCAGGAAGGGCAGGTCGACCGAGGCCACGAACGCGACCTCCGCCCGTGTCACGACGGCCGCCAGGCCGACCGCGATCCCCTGCAGCGGCCCGCGCCCCTCGACGGGGTCCTCGGCGGTTTCGACGCCCTCCGGCAGCGGGGGCAGCTCCTGGCCGGGCGCGCGCACCACGACCACCGGCCCGTCGACGACCGCGCCGATGATCCCGCACACGCGGTCCAGCAGCGTGGTCCCGTCCCAGTCCAGCCACGCCTTCGACCGGCCCATCCGCGACGAGCGCCCGCCGGCCAGCACGATCCCCGCCGCAGCCACGGCCCGGACCCTACCGCCGCAGCGCATTACCTCCGACGTCGTCGACCGGCGGCGCCGCGGGCAGCAGGCTCGGTGCCATGACGAACACCGTGACGGACATCGTGGACCGCTACCTGACCGCCTGGAACACCGCCGACGCCGACGCCCGCGCCGAGGCCGTCGCCGAGGTGTTCACCGAGGACGCCCGCTACGTCGACCCGCTCGCCGACGTCACCGGGCACGAGGCCATCACCGCGCTGATCGGCGGCGTGCACACCCAGTTCCCCGGCTTCGTGTTCGGGCCGGTGGGGGAGGCCGACGCCCACCACGACGTCGTCCGGTTCCGGTGGGGGCTGGGCCCGGACGGCGCGGGCGAGCCGCCGGTGATCGGCGCCGACGCCGTGACCCTCGCCCCCGACGGCCGGATCGCCCTGGTGGTGGGCTTCCTCGACAAGGTCCCCGCCTGACCCGGGATGTGCAGCTCGGTCGGTCGAGACCGCCGACTCGCGGGTCAGACCGCCACCCGCATGACCCGGCCCCGGGCGCCGGTCCCGCCACCCAGGACGTCGGCGGTGCCGGCGGCCCAGCGGGCGGCGGACCAGGTGGCCGCCAGGGCGTCGAGACAGTCGTCGAGCCGGGCGCCCTCGGGGAGGTCGGCCAGCGCCCGGGCCGGGTCCACCCAGCGGGTCAGCGCCGCGATGCGCTGGCCCGCTCCCCGGGCCGTCTTCTTCGACGCGAACTCCGTCCCGGGCGCCAGCCCGCGGACCGCCAGCTCGGGGTGCACCTCGATCACGTTGGCCGGCAGCGGGTGCACCGCGTCCCAGGACAGGATCTGCCGGCGGATGTTGTAGGTCTGGATGCTGATCCCGCGCCCGGTCAGCTCCTGCGCGCGGCGCACGGCCGCCTCGTGCGTCGGCTCGAGCAGGACCTCCCGCGGCGGCGCCGGGAACACCGAGGACCGCGCGCGGCCGAGCCGGGCGGCGCACAGCGCGTCGCACTCCCGGGGCGTGCCGTCGACCGGCAGCGCGAGCGGGATGTCGACCCCGACGGCCGCACACCCCGCGGTCAGCCCGACCGCCTCGGCGGCGCTCGCGACCACGGCCCAGCGCACCGTCCACCGGGGTGCGCGCCCGCGCAGCACCACCACGACCCAGCCCCCGGGCACCCCGTCCACCCCGGCGATCTCGTTCATGAGGCAGGATTCTCGCCGTGCGCGTCTACCTCGGCAGCGACCACGCCGGCTTCGAGCTGAAGGCCCGGCTCTCCGAGCACCTCCAGGGTGCGGGCCACGACGTCGTCGACGTCGGCGCCCTGACCTACGACCCGGACGACGACTACCCGGCCTTCTGCATCGACACCGCCCGCCGGGTCGCCGGCGACCCCGGCAGCCTCGGGGTCGTGATCGGCGGCTCGGGCAACGGCGAGCAGATCGCGGCGAACAAGGTGAAGGGCATCCGGGCCGCCCTGGCCTGGAACACCGAGACCGCGAAGCTCGCCCGCGAGCACAACGACGCCCAGGTCGTCGGGATCGGGGCCCGCCAGCACAGCGAGGAGGAGGCGCTCGCGATCGTCGACGCCTTCCTCGCCACCCCGTTCTCGCAGGGCGAGCGGCACCAGCGCCGCATCGACCAGGTCGCCGCCTACGAGCAGACGGGCGCGAGCGCCGAGCAGGCCTGATGCCCGAGGGGCACACGCTGCACCGGCTGGCGCGGCGCCACCAGGCGCTGTTCGCGAGGCGGCCGGTGGCGGTCAGCAGCCCGCAGGGCCGGTTCGCCGACTCCGCCGCGCTGCTCGACGGCCAGGTGCTGACCCGTGCCGAGGCGCACGGCAAGCACCTGTTCCACCGCTTCGGTCCGGACCTGGTGGTGCACGTGCACCTCGGCCTGTACGGGACGTTCGACGACGGCGAGCTGCCCGCGCCGGAGCCGCGCGGCCAGCTGCGCCTGCGGTACGTCGGTGAGACGCACTTCGCCGACCTGCGCGGCCCCACGGCGTGCGAGCTGCTCACCCGCGCCGAGGTGAGGGCGATCCGCGAGCGGCTCGGCCCGGATCCGCTGCGCCGGGACTTCGACGCGGAACGGGTGTGGGAGCGGATCTCGCGGTCCGCCTCCCCGCTCGCGACCCTGCTGATGGACCAGAAGGTGCTCGCCGGCGTCGGCAACGTCTACCGCGCCGAGCTGCTCTTCCGGCACGGGCTGGACCCGCAGATCCCCGGGCGGGCGCTCGACCGCGGCACCTGGGACGCGATGGCCCCGGACCTCGTCGGCCTGATGCGGGACGGCGTGCGCCGCGGCCGGATCGACACCGTCCGGCCCGAGCACGACCCGCGGCGCAAGGGGCAGGCGGCGCGGAAGGACCGGCACGGTGGCGAGGTGTACGTCTACCGCCGCGCCGGGATGCCCTGCCTGGTCTGCGGCACCGAGGTCCGCACCTCCACCCACGCCGCCCGCAACCTCTTCTGGTGCCCCACCTGCCAGGCCACCCCGTGAGTGCCGACTGCCCCTAGAGGGGCAGTCGGCGCTCACGACCCCCGTTGAACTGGGATGACGGCCGGTCGACGCGCGGGATCGGGCCGGGCGGGGCAGGGTCGGGGACATGCCCGAAGGCCACACCGTGCACCGCATGGCGCGGTTGCAGCAGCGCCGGTTCGGCGGGGCGCCGGTCGCGGTGAGCAGCCCGCAGGGCCGCTTCGCCGCCGACGCCGAGCTCGTCGACGGGCGGGTTCTCGAGTCCACGGACGCCCACGGCAAGCACCTGTTCCAGCACTACGGCCCCGACCTCGTCGTGCACGTCCACCTCGGGCTGTGGGGCCGCTTCCCGAACCGACGGGTCCCCGTCCCGCCGCCCCGCGGGCAGATCCGGATGCGGATGGTCGGGCGCACCCACTACGCCGACCTCAGTGGCCCGTCGGCGTGCGAGCTGCTGACGGACGTGGAGGTGAAGGCGCTGCGCTCCCGGCTCGGGGCCGACCCGCTACGTGCGGACGCCGATCCCGACGAGGCCTGGGCCCGTGTCTCCCGCTCCCGCGCCCCGCTGGCCACGCTCCTGATGGACCAGAGCGTGATCGCCGGCGTCGGCAACGTCTTCCGCGCCGAGGCGCTCTTCCGCTGCCGCCTCCCGCCGCAGCTGCCCGGCCGCGAGCTGGGCCGGGAACGCTGGGAGGAGCTGTGGGCGGACCTCACCGCGATGCTGCGCGACGGCGAGCGGCGCGGCCGGATCGAGACCCTGCGGCCCGAGCACGACCCGGCCTTGCTGGCGCCGCCCGACCGGGGATCGGTCTGCGCGAGCGTCGTCTACACCTACCGCCGCGCCGGGCAGCCCTGCCTGGTGTGCGGCACGCCGATCGCCCGCGCCACCCACCTGGCCCGGAACCTCTTCTGGTGCCCGACCTGCCAGGACCCCTGTGAGTGCGGATGGTCGCTATGGCGACTATCCGCACTCACGAGGTGAGCGGGCCGGGTCAGGCGGGGGTCGCCTCGAGCACGACCAGCCCCACGGGCGACGGCGTCGGCACGATCCGGCGCAGCGCGAACCCGGCCGAGGCGAAGAGCTCCCCGAACTCCCGCGCGGTCCGCTCGCACCCGGTGGCGAGGAGCAGCATCGTCGTGTCCATGCGGATCACCGCCGGCCCGTCCGCGGCCCGCTCCGGCAGCATCGCGTCGACCACCAGCAGTGTCGCGTCCGGCCCCATCGCCTCCCGGCAGCGGGTCAGGATGCGGCGCGCGTCGGCGTCGTCCCAGTCGTGGAGGATCCGGGAGAGCAGGTAGGCGTCGCCGCCGGCCGGGACACCGGTGAAGAAGTCGCCCTCGACGACCTCGGTCCCCTCGGGCACGCGGGCGTCGGCCACCACCTCGGGCCTGTCGAACAGCACGCCCGACAGCGCGGGCGTGGCGGTGAGGACGGCGGACAGCAGCACCCCGGTGCTGCCGCCGACGTCGACCAGCCTGCGGAACCGGCCGAAGTCGTAGGCGGCGACGACGTCGGCCGCCTCGCGGGCCGACCGGTCCTGCTGCGAGGCCTGGAACGCGGCCAGCTCGGCCGGGCGGTCCGCGATGTGGTCGAAGAACGGCTTCCCCCGGGCCCGCTCGAAGGCCACCCCGCCGTCGCGGACCGCGTCGGGCAGCGCCGGCGCGGCGGTCGCGTACAGGCCGCCGCGGGCGCGGACCGCGCCGCGCAGCGAGCCCGGGACGTCGGACCGCAGCAACCGGCCGCTGGGGGTCAGCGAGAACGTCCCGTCGGGGAACTCGGCGAGCACGCCCTCCGCGACCAGCAGGCGCAGGACCCGGCGCAGCGGCCCGGGCCGGGCGCCGACCTCCGCGGCCAGCCGCGTGGCGTCGCAGGCCCCGCGGGCCAGCACGTCGGCCACTCCCAGCTCGGCCGCGACGTGCAGCGCGGCGGTGACGATGTAGCCGTCGGCCAGGCGGGACAGCCGGGCGGCGGGGTCGGCCACCGGGGCCGGTGACGTGCCCGGGGTCGTGCTCTGGGTCGTGCTCTGGGTCGTGCTCTGGGTCGTGCTCTGTGTCGTCGGGGCGACCATCAGGACCTCCTGTCGTCGACACGCAGGAGAGGGCACGGCGGGCGCGGGAGATACGGGAGAAGGGCCCGGAACCGATCCGGAAATGCACGACCGGCCCGGGACGTAGCGCTCCGGGCCGGTCAGTGTCGCAGGGCCGGTCGAGCCGGCCGACGTTCTGTCAAAGGGGAGTTATCCCGGTGATCAGAAGTCGAAACCTCCACCGCCGAAGTCGCCACCCATGTCCCCGCCGAAGTCGCCCCCGGCGTCTCCGCCCATGTCGCCGGCATCGCCCGAACCGTCGCCGCCCGCGGCCATGTCCGCGGCCATCCCGTCCGAGTAGCCGTCGGCGTAGGCGCTGCCTGCCATGCCGGAGAACATCGCGCTGAACAGCAGGGCCGAGCCGACGCCCCAGGCGCCGGCGACCAGGGCCGGCTTCCACCAGGGCTGGCTGTACCAGCCGGCGGGCACCGGCCGGCCCGCGACGTTGCCGCCGGGGTAGTAGTGCGCGTTGCGCTCCGAGGGGTTCGGCGAGGCGCTGTAGTGCTGGCCCTCGACGTCGACCTCGCGCTCCTCGGTGACCGCGCCCGCACGCGCCTGGCCGGGCAGCGGCGGCAGCTCGGGGCCGGGGTCGAGATCCATCGCGGTGCGCGCCGCGCGGACGTAGTAGAGGCCCTCGTAGGCGGTCTCGGTGACGCCCCGGGCCTGGGCGGTCGTGCGGGCCTGGTCCAGCTGGGAGCCGGCCGCGTTGTAGCGCTCGGACGCGTCGGCGAGGGCCTGCTTGGCCGCCTCGTTCGTGCCGACGAGGTTGAGCACCTGGCCGCCGAGGCGCTCGACCCAGCGGCGGGCGTCGGCCTTGGCGTCCTCGAGCTCGCGGGCCTGGCCGGCGTTGCGGTTGCGGACCAGCCACACGACGCCCGCCACCACGGCGAGCAGCAGGACGATGGTCACGAGGTCCACGGGATCTCCTTGTAGGCGGGTTGTGCACACCGACAACGGGCAGACCGGCACGAACGTTCCCGCGACTAGGCTCGTGTCCGTGGCGGACAGCAAACCGGTCGAGGCCTGGATGACCGACATGGACGGCGTGCTCGTCCATGAGGGGAGCATCATCCCCGGTGCGGACGCGTTCGTGAACCGCCTCCGCGAGACGGGCACCCCGTTCCTGGTCCTCACCAACAACTCGATCTACACGCCGCGGGACCTGCAGTTCCGGCTGCGCAACACGGGGATCGAGGTGCCGGTCGAGGCCATCTGGACCTCCGCGCTGGCCACCGCGGCGTTCCTCGACAACCAGCGGCCCGGCGGGTCGGCCTACGTGGTCGGCGAGGCCGGCCTGACGACCGCCCTGCACGAGATCGGGTACGTGCTCACCGAGTCGGACCCGGACTACGTCGTGCTGGGGGAGACGCGGACCTACAGCTTCGAGGCGGTGACGACGGCGATCCGGCTCGTCGAGCGCGGCGCCCGGTTCGTGGCGACCAACCCCGACCCGACCGGCCCGTCGAACGAGGGCAGCCTGCCCGCCACGGGCTCGGTCGCCGCGCTGATCACCCGCGCGACCGGCGTCGACCCCTACTTCGTGGGCAAGCCGAACCCGCTGATGATGCGCGCGGCGCTCAACCGGCTCGAGGCGCACTCCGAGACCACGGTCATGATCGGCGACCGGATGGACACGGACGTGGTGGCCGGCATGGAGGCCGGGATGCGGACGGTGCTCGTGCTGTCCGGGATCATGCGGGCCGCGGCCGTCGACCGCTACCCGTACCGGCCGACGCGCGTGATCGGGTCCATCGCCGAGCTCGTCGACGAGATCTAGCCGAGATCTAGCCGAGATCGAGAAACTGGGTGGTCCACGCCGGCGGGCACCACCGGCGTGGACCGGCGGCCGGTGAGGGAGGGGTTCTCCCGGCCGCGGGGTCGGCGTGCACGCCCGCGCCCGATCCGAAGATCGAACCGGCGGCGCGCCCCGGGAGATGACTCGGCTGGTTCATCCGCGGCGTTACGCGACGTCACGTGACTGTCGGCCGGTGTTCGGACGGGCCGGGCGTGCCCCGCGCCGTGCGCCCGGAAGCGGCTGACCAGCGCAGAGGACCGGCCCGCCGCGACGGACCGGAGCGGGCAGCGGTCGGCCCGTGGCGTAGGTCTCCGCGGTCGTGCTGTCGGAGCGTCGCAGCGGTGTGGACGCCGGGACGCTCCGCACGGCCACGTGCGCCTCCGGTGGTTCGCTGGACTTGGTCAGTCTCTCTGACTATTCTCGGCAGTCCTTCCGATCAGCTGTGCGACCGAGGAGGTCGGCATGAGCATCGCCATCCGGACCCGTGTCTCCGCACCCGTCGAGCTGTACGACGCCGTTCACGCCGAGGTGGTGCGGCGGACCGGGGGAGTGGTCGACGGACTCCTGGTCCACGTCGGCCTGCCGTCGTCCGACGGCTTCGAGGTCCTCGAGGTCTGGGAGTCCAGGGCCGCGTACGAGCACTACACGGAGACCCTGATCGCGCCGGTCGTCGCCGAGCTGTCCGCCGGGCGGACCGGTCCGACACCCGGGATGACGACGGAGGAACTGGAACCGCGCGGTCTGGTGATCCCCCGGAGCCCCGTGGTCGTCTGAAGCGACCGCGCAGGCGGCGGAGGGCGTGGCGCGCCGGGGCTTGCGGACTACAGGGATGTGATTACCCTCGGCACCATGAGCGACACCCTCTGGTGGAGCTGCGCCGCCTGCGGCTCCTACGCCGAACTGCCCGCCGAGGAGTCCGAGGGCTTCGACATCGGCTGCCCCGACTGCCGGGATCCCATGACGGCCCAGTGGTTCTGGGACGACCGGGCCGGCGAGGCCGCCTGACCTAGCCCGCGTTCGGGTCGCCCGCGGGGTCGAGCAGCTCCGCGGGCAGGTCGCGGTGCGGCAGCCAGTCGTCCGGCGTCGGGCCGTCCGTGCGGGCGAGCTGCCGCAGCGTGACGGCCACGACCGCGCGCCCCACCGGATCCTCCGGCAGGTCGACGGGCACCCGCCCGGCGCGCACCGCGTCCCGCACGGACTCCTTGAGTGCCCGCAGCAACGGGTCGCCGGCGACGTCGAGCAGGGCGTCGAACCCGGCGAGGCGGTCCGTGTCGAACGGGTGCGGCCGGCCGAGATGGTCGGCCGCCGGGTGCGCGGGATAGGCGTGCGCGACGGCCACGTGCCCCGCCCGGATCGGCACGGTCGGCGCGGGCCCGCTGCCGATCAGGTGTGGGAGCAGGTGGGTGTGCGGGCCGAGTGGCGAGCGCCCGTCCGGTCCGGGGATCGGGGCGTACACCTCGACCCGGCCGACGGCCGTCAGGAACACGCGGTGCGGGCTGCGGGCGACCAGCTCCGCGCCCAGGGACGTGGCGAACAGCGGCTGCCCGGCGTGCGCGCCGACCAGGGCCAGCAGCTCGGGGTCGTCGGTGCGGACGCAGGCGTCGACGGTCGGGGTGCCGAGCCCGAGGTCGACGAGCACGGCCCCGCGGTCGTCGGCGCGCAGGGCGTCGGCGTCGGGTCCCAGCTGCGTGACCGTCGTCCGGCCCGCACGCCGTGCCTCGGCGTGCGGCAGGCAGAACGCGACGGCCTGGGTCCAGTGCAGGCCCGGCCCCGCCGGGGTCTCGTAGGCGACCGGGAGGGCCGTGGGCGGCGGCTCGAGCCGGATCCCGCCGCGGGCCGTGACGACCGCGCTCCCGTCGCCGTCGGCCACCTCGTCCGGGTCTCGCGCGAACTCCGCGATGGCCCCCGGCGGGCCCATGCTCCAGCCCGTCGCCGGGTCGCCGAGCAGCGCCCGTCCCAGCTCCTGCGCGTCGACCACCCCGCGATGCTGGCCGGGGCACGGACCTGCCCGCAAGCCGGGCCCGATCCGGGCACGAACGGCGGGGTCCGGCGGACGAACGGACGGCCGCGTCCGGAACCGCGGTCGACCACTTGTTCGCCGCAGGAGCCGGGCGCATGCTGGGTAGTCATGCCGAGCACATGCAGAGGTCGGTTCCCGGGGCCCGGGCCGGGCCGCTGCGCCGCGCCCCCGTCCTGATCACGTCTCGAGGGATTCCCGTGTCGCTCACCTACGACATCGTCGTCAAGCGGAAGAAGCAGAAGGGCGGCAGCGCGCCGCACCCGACGCGGGGCGGGACCAACCGCACGTGGTGGCCGGACCGGCTGAACCTGGGAATCCTCGCCAAGAACCCGGCCGAAGCCGATCCGATGGGCGAGGGGTTCGACTACGCCGCCGAGTTCGAGACCCTGGACCTGGATGCCGTGCGCCGCGACATCGAGGAGGTCCTGACCACGTCGCAGGACTGGTGGCCCGCCGACCACGGCCACTACGGCCCGCTCATGGTCCGCATGGCGTGGCACGCGGCCGGCACCTACCGCATCCAGGACGGCCGCGGCGGCGCCCGCAGCGGCATGCTGCGCTTCGCCCCGCTGAACAGCTGGCCGGACAACAAGAGCCTGGACAAGGCGCGCCGGCTGCTGTGGCCGGTGAAGCGGAAGTACGGCCGCAAGCTGTCCTGGGCCGACCTCACGATCTTCGCCGGGAACGTGGCCCTGGAGTCGATGGGCTTCACGACCCTCGGCTTCGGCGGCGGCCGGGCGGACGTCTGGGAGTCCGACGGCGACGTCTACTGGGGCCCCGAGCGCACCTGGCTGACCGACGGCCGCCACACCCACGTCCGCGAGCTGCAGAGCCCGCTGGCCGCCTCCGAGATGGGCCTGATCTACGTCGACCCGGAGGGCCCGCACCGCGTCCCGGACCCGCTCCTCGCGGCGCGCGACATGCGGGAGACCTTCCGGCGCATGGGGTTCGACGACGAGGAGACCGTCGCGTTGATCGTCGGCGGCCACACGTTCGGCAAGACGCACGGCGCGGCCCGGCAGGACCATCTCGGCCCCGAACCCGAGGCCGCCCCGCTGGAGGAGCAGGGCCTCGGCTGGCGGAGCAGCTTCGGCAGCGGCACGGGCGCGGACGCGATCACCAGCGGCCTCGAGGGCACCTGGACACCCACCCCGACGAGGTGGGACGGCAGCTTCCTCACGAACCTGTACGACTACGAGTGGGACGCGGTCCTGAGTCCGGCCGGTGCGTGGCAGTGGATCCCGTCGGGCGGCGCCGGGGCCGGCACCGTCCCCGACGCCCACGACCCTTCGAGGACCCACACCCCGACGTTCCTCACGACGGACCTCGCGCTGCGCTTCGACCCGGGGTACGCGCCGATCTCACGGCGGTTCCGGGACGACCCGGACCTGCTGGCGGCGGCGTTCGCGCGGGCCTGGTTCAAGCTCACGCACCTCGACATGGGTCCGGTCCGGGGCTACCGCGGGCCGCTGGTCCCCGCCGAGACCCTGATCTGGCAGGACCCGCTCCCGGACGTCGACCACGGGCTCGTCGGCCCCGAGGACGTCGCCCGCCTCAAGCAGGAGCTCCTGGACTCGGGGCTGTCGCCGGCCCAGCTCGTCGTCACCGCCTGGGCGTCCGCGTCGACCTTCCGCGTGAGCGACCGCCGCGGCGGGGCGAACGGGGCGCGGATCCGCCTCGAGCCGCAACGCCGGTGGGAGGTCAACGAGCCCGACGGCCTCGACGTCGTGCTGGGCGCGCTGGAGGCGATCCGGGAGTCGTTCCACCGCTCGCGGAGCGACGGCACACGAATCTCCCTGGCCGACCTGATCGTGCTCGGCGGGTGTGCGGCCGTGGAACGGGCCGCCCAGCGGGCCGGGTACGCGGTCGAGGTCCCGTTCACGCCGGGCCGCACGGACGCCTCGCAGGAGCAGACCGACGTCGGGTCGTTCGCCGCTCTGGAGCCCGCCGCGGACGGCTTCCGCAACTACGTCGGCAGGGCGGACCTGATCGCGCCGGAGCACCAGCTGGTCGACCGCGCCCACCTGCTGACCCTCAGCGCGCCCGAGATGACCGTCCTGGTGGGAGGGCTGCGGGTGTTGAACGCCAACATCGGGCGGTCACCGCTGGGCGTGCTGACGGCGCGGCCCGGGGCGTTGACCACGGACTTCTTCGTGAACCTCCTCGACATGGGTACGGAGTGGACTCCGACGCGCTCGGGGCAGGTCTTCGAGGGCCGCGACCGCGCCACCGGAAAGACCCGGTGGACCGCGAGCCGCGTCGACCTCGTGTTCGGCGCGAACTCGGAGCTGCGCGCGCTCGCGGAGGTCTACGCCGCCGACGACGCGGGGGAGAAGCTCGTGCGGGACTTCGTGGCGGCGTGGGACAAGGTCATGAACCTCGACCGGGTATGACCGGCCGGGTGCGCCCGGAACGACCACACCCGGCCCGACGTGGTCGGGGTGGCGGGATTTGAACCCACGGCCCCTCGCTCCCAAAGCGAGTGCGCTACCAAGCTGCGCCACACCCCGTCGCGAAGGAGTCTAGGCCACCCGGTCGGGACCGCTGTGTCGACTACGACAGCCCGGCGCCGTTGTTCGCCTCCGAGGACGTTTTGAGGCCTCGGCGAGGTCGTCGCGGTGACCGCCAACGGGGCGCCCTGATCAGCGAGGTCGGCGACTACGCGCCGCCGACGCTGACCGGCGAGGCCTACGTGCACCGCCGCGACGCCGTCGACCTTCGGCTGCACCACGCGTCGATCCACGGCGTCGTGACCACCGAGGCGGACGACGCGGCCGGCGAGCCGATCGGGCTGTGGATGTTCGACGGCGGGGACGTCGCGGGGCGACGGGGGTGTCGCCCTGCACGGCGTGCAGGGCGACACCCCCGTCGTGCGCTGATGGGAGGCTCGGGCCGCTGCCTCGCCCTCCTGGCCCAACTCGGTCTCCCGACGGCCGACGTGGCGGACGCCTGGCGCGACGCGGTGGGGAGCCTGCCGGGGGTCGGCCGCTGATCGGCTATCCTTGCCGGGCCCGCGGAGGAATCCGGGGGCACGCGGGCGTAGCTCAATGGTAGAGCCCCAGTCTTCCAAACTGGCTACGCGGGTTCGATTCCCGTCGCCCGCTCCACGTCTGACCAGCGGTTATGGTATCGGACACCGGGGTCAGGGCAGCCGCGGGGGATCACTCGGGGTGCGAAACCTCGCTTATCCTGCTCCCATGCCGCGACGTTCCGGCGCTGGCGACAGCCGCGCTCGCGGGTCCGTCGAGACCCGCGCCAACGGGTCGCTGCGCGTCTCCGTGTATGCCGGGATCGACCCCGTCACGGGCCGGCGCCACTACCTGCGCGAGGCCGTCCCCGCCGGGCCGAGGGCGTGGCGCGAGGCCGAGGACGTGAAGAACCGGCTGTTGGCAGAGGTCGCTGCCAAGCGCAACCCTCGTACGAGCGCGACCGTCGACCAACTCCTCGAGCGCTACCTCGATCAGTTCTCCGGCTCGCCAACCACCTTGGATCTGTACCGCACCCACGTGCGCAACCACATCTCGCCCGTGCTCGGGCACCTGCGGGTCGGCCAGCTTCGACGCCGAGACGCTCGACTCCTTCTACGGCGAGCTCCTTCGCTGTCGGACCCGCTGCGCGGGTCGGCGAACAATCGACCACCGTGTCAGTGCGGCGCACGACTGCGACGAGCGCTGCACCCCGCACCAGTGCAAGCCGCTCGCGCCGACGACGGTCCGGCACATCCATTTCATCCTCTCCGGCGCCTACAAGCGGGCAATCCGCTGGCGGTGGCTGGCTGCTAACCCGATGGTCCATGCCGAGCCACCGCCTCCGCCGGGGCCGAATCCGCGGCCACCAACCGCGGCCGAGGCCGCCCGGATCGTGGACGAGTCCTGGCGGGATCCCGATTGGGGCGCTCTCGTCTGGACGGCAATGACGACCGGAATTCGCCGCGGCGAAATGTGCGCAGTGCGGGTGTCCGCGGTGGACCTCGACGAGGGCCGGGAGACGCTTTGGCTCCGTCGGGCGATTCGACGTGAGCCGGGCGCGGGCTGGACCGAAGCCGACCTCAAGACACACCAGCAGCGGCGGATCGCACCGGACACCGAGACGGTCGCCGTGTTGCGGGGCCAGATGGAGCGGTGCCGGGCCCGGGCCGCCGCTCTCGGGCTGAACTACCGCGCGGACGGCTACCTGTTCTCCGGCGCACCGGACGGCTCCACGTTCCTGACGCCGGACAGCGTGACGCAGCGCTACGACCGCATGGTCTCCCGGCTCGGCATCGAGACGACCATCCACAAGCTCCGGCACTACTCGGCGACCGAGCTGATCGCCGGCGGCGTCGACCCGCGGACGGTCGCCGGACGTCTCGGGCACGGTGGCGGTGGGACGACGACGCTCAAGGCGTACACCGCGTGGGTCTCGGAGGCGGATCAGCGGGCGGCCAAGGGGCTCGGAGCCGGGATGCCGCAGCGCCCCGCCGAGATGGACGACGCCGAACGGATCAGAGCCGAACCTCGCTATCCGTACCAGGTCGTCGCCGCGGCTGTGGCCCGGGAGGTCGCGGACGGGAAGCTCGCGCCGGGCGATCCGGCACCCTCCGCACCGGATCTCGTGAAGCAGCACGGTGTTTCGCTCGCGACGGCGAAGCGCTCGCTCGTCCTGCTGACCGAGTGGGGAACGCTTGCACGGCACGGCCGCAGTCCTCTCCACGTCGTCGGACCCGGGGAGGAGCTCACGCCTCTCGCGCCGGTGGCGGTCGAACCACCGTCGTCGCCAGTGGCGATCTCTCCTCCGCCAATGGCGATCTCTCCGCCGGTGACTGCCGAGGCCAAGTTGCTCACCCTGACCGTTCGCCATCGAGGGCAGGACGTTTCGACGTTCTCGACGGCCGCCAACCCGGCTAGTCCGGCCGCGTTGCATAGCATCCTCGCCGCCGCCGTCCGCCGAGCAGGAGGCGATGAGGGAGAGATCGGAGACTACGAGATGGACGTCCGGATTACAGGCGAGCCGGAGCCACTGCTCACCTTCGTCGCATCGCCGTGGACTGGGTAACAGCGACTGCGATGGACGGTCTCCGAGTTAGCAATTCCGGGCTGGCCCTGCGGTCGCGCACGCCCGGTCGACCCCCACTCAGCCGTTGCCCCTAGTGACGGCGTTGGCGGATAGCCCCGCTCTTCCCACGCACGAGATCGACCACTCGCTACGGTGCGTGGGTGACCGCAGCACAGGACGACGGCCGCTGGATCGTGCACGACGAGCGACCTGTCTACGAGAGCGACTGGGTCACAGTGAAACTCACCGACGTAGAGCTGCCATCCGGCGAGCGCTTTGAACACCACACCCTCAGCCTTCCGCCTGCGGCGATGACCGTCGTCCTCGACGACCCCGGCGAGCACGTGCTGATGTCGTGGCGGCACCGCTTCGTGCCGGACGTGTGGAATTGGGAGCTGCCGGGCGGGCTGCTCGACGTGAACGAGGAGCCTGCGACGACGGCGGCTCGCGAGGTGCTGGAGGAGACGGGCTACCGGGTCCGCGCGATCGAGCATTTGGTGACCTTTGAGCCGATGATCGGCATGGTCCGCAACGCCCACCATGTGTTCCTCGCCCGTGGAGCTGAGCTGGTAGCCGACCCGACGGAGCTGAACGAGGGGAAGTTTCAGTGGCTGCCGCTGGCGGACGTCCCGGAGCTCATCGCGCAGGGACGGATCGTGAACTCGGGTTCGCTGGTGGGGCTGCTCCACGTCCTGGCGCTGAGTGGGCGGAAGTCAGGCAACGAGTAGGTCCTTGATCCGCCGCCGCTGGCGCTTCGAGCCGGTGCGGCCGGCGAGCTCGCTGGCTCGACGCGCGTGCAGGTGTGCCTCGTTGATATCGCCGCGGGCGCGGAAGGCGAGGGCGAGGTCGACGCGGAGGCTGACTTCGGCGCGTCCGTAGTGTCCCTCGCCCATGGCGAGCAAAGCGGCGGCGAGCTCTTCAATCGCGCTGGCCTCGCCGAGGCGGGCGAGGCAGTGGCCGCGCCATCGGGCGAGGTGGCCAGCGTCGAGCATGACGTAGGGCAGCTCCTGCTCCCCAGCGTCGGGCAGCACGTCCGTGGCCGAGTCGAGGACGCGCAGCGCGCTGGGCGGCTCCTCGAAGGTGACCAGGCCGAGCTCGAGCGCGGACTTGCCGTAGACCTCGCACAGCAGCTCGATGTAGAAGTCGCTGACCGCGCCGCCCTGGTTCTCCCAGACTGCGATTCGGCGGAGCAGGCTCGCGTCCTGCGGCAGGGTCCTGCCGCGATTGCGCGCCGCGGTACGGAGCGCGTGGACGAGCCGAGTCTTGGTCCAGTCCCGCTCGCCGCGGGCCTGTGCAAGCTTGGTGGTCACGGCGCCTCCCGATCACCGGTGATCACACGATGACGCTCTGAGCTGCGGAAATCAACCCCCGTCCGAATGTCGCGTCATCCTGCGTCATCCCGCGTCATCTGCCGCAACCACGGTCCACAGGCCGACGCTCTGTCCACAGGAGCGAGTCGGAGCGATTGAGCGAACTCCGCACTCGCGCCGACCTTGGAAGGCAGACGGACAAGCGAGGTGGTGGGCATGTCAGGGCTGGTGATGAGCCGGGAGCCGCGAGGAGAGCGGCCGCGGTTCTACAGCGTTGCCGAGGTGGCGCGGATGTTCGGGATGTCGAAGGTGACGGTCTACCGGGCGATCGCCGACGGCGACTTCCCGGCGGTGAAGATCCGCGGCCGGTTGATCGTCCCTGCGCAAGCTGTCGACGCGATGGTCGAGGCGGCGGTGTCCGCGCAGAGCGTCGTGGACGTGGCGGCGTGGTCGGCCGAGGGCGCGTGATCGCGGTGGAGGCCGTCGGAGTTCTGATCTTCTTCTCGGTGGTCGGGGCGTTCCTGTGTGCGAAGGCGCGGTTCGCCGGTGGGGCGGTGGTGTTCTCGCTGGTGGCGTTGGTGTTGTTCGTGGCGACGCCGGCGGGGCAGGGGCTGCCCGGTGCGGTGGGGACGTTCCTGTCGACGCTGAACGACACGACCACCCCGGTCCTGTCCGGGCAGGAGGCGCAGCGATGAGCGCGCGGGACTGGCGTTCGCGGGCGGCGTGCCTGAACGAGGACCCGGAGTCGTTCTTCCCGGTGGTGGAGGAGGGCCCGCGGTGCGCGGCCCAGGTCGCCGCGGCGAAGGCGGTCTGCGGGCGCTGCCCGGTGCGCCGGACGTGCCTGGAGGACGCGACCGAGCGGCTCAGCCACGGCATCGCCGGTGGGCTGACCGCGGAGGAACGCCGGCAGGCCCGCACCGAGCAGACCGCCCACCGCCAGCCGGATTCTCCGCGCAGGGCGGTCCGGGTCGCCGGGCTCGCTCTGATCGCCCGGGGGGTGTCGGTGTCGGTCGTGGCCGAGCGATGCGGGGTGTCGGGGCGGACGACGGCGCGGTGGACGGCGCGGGTGTCGGCATGACCCGCTTCGACATCACCCCCCTTGCCCGTGCCGTGCTCGCGGTGAAGGACCTCATCCGCCGCGCCGCCTGCGAGGTGCACGGCGCACACGCCGTGGAGGTCCCGGTCGACGGGCTCCGGGCGCTGACCCGGACCGAGCTCGACGACCCACTCGCTGGGATCCGGGCTGCGGTCCTTGCGCGGTATGCGGCGTCGGCCGAGATCCGCGCGTATGCCGAGCAGGCCCGCGGTGTCGGCCGGGCCTGGGACGAGATCGCCAAGGCGCTCGGCCTCGACCAGACCCAGTTCGACGACCCGCGAGCCGAGCTGGCCTTCAGGCTGGTCGCGGAGAACCGCCCGCTGCCGTTCCGCGAGTCGTTTGAACGGCTCGACGCCTGGTGGCGCTGCGGCTCCTGCGGGCAGCGGATCCGGGATCACGACCCATTCGAGGCCAACCCCGCGGACAACGAGATCGGGCACGCCGCCACGTGCCGGCGCCACGCCGCCGAGGTCGCGGCCTCCCGGCTGTGGGAGGAGGCGAGGTGAACGCGTTCGTAGTGGTACTTGTCCTCGGCCTCGCGGGCGGAGCTGCGCTGATCTGGCGCCGCGGCAGTCACAGCCTCGCATCGGTGCTGGGCCTGCTGGCAGTCCTTCCGGGCGCCGGGCTGCTCCAGGCGCTCGCTTGGCCAGCCGTAGCGGTCGTATGTGCCTGCGCCGTCGGGTTCGGGGTCCATCGGTGGGCGCGATCGGCGGCGACGGTGTCGCGGTGGGGCGCCCGGTCGCGGCGCAAGGTCGGCGTCGCCTCGACCCTCGACCTGCTGCGGGCCGCCTCCAGGGTGGCGATGCGCCGGCGTGCGGCGACGGTGCGCCCCGCGCTGGCCCAGGTGTCCCGATGGCGGATCAGGACCGCGGAGGTGGCGGTGGAGCTGTGCCGCTCTGGGCTGGTGCGGGTGTGGGCGTCGATCGAGGATGTCACGCTGGTGTTCGGCGGCCCGCGCACCGGCAAGTCCGGGTGGCTGGCCGGGCGGGTCCTCGACGCGCCGGGGGCGCTGCTGGTCACCAGCACCCGCACCGACCTGTACGAGTTGACCGCGCCGCTGCGGGCGCGGCGGGGGCCGGTGTATGTGTTCAACGCGGTCGGCCTCGGGGAGCACCCGTCGACGATCACGTTCGATCCGCTGACCGGGTGTGCGAATCCGGTGACCGCGGCCGAGCGGGCGGCCGACATGCTCGGCGCCACGCACCGCCACGGCGCCGGGGGTGATCGGGATTTCTGGGATGCCCAGGGCCGGCGGATCCTGGCCGCGCTGCTACATGCCGCCGCGCTGGGCGGATGCCGGATGCGCGACGTTCTGGGGTGGGTGGCCGATCCGGAGCGGGCGCAGCGCGAGGTGACCGGGCTGCTGCGGCGCAGCGCCGATCCGGCGTTCGAGCAGGACCTGACCCAATTCGTCACTACGAACGACCGCACCCGCACCTCGATCACCTCCACGATCATGCCCGCGCTCGGGTGGCTCACCTCCCCGGCCGCCTCCGCGGCCGCCGAGCCCGGCCGGTTCGACGTGCGCGACCTGCTGGAGAGCCGGGCGACGATCTACCTGCTTGGGGCCGAGGAATCGCACGCCGCGCCGCTGGTGTGCGCGCTGAGCGGGGACATCGCTCGGGAGGCCCGCCGGCTGGCCGCCCGCCAACCCGGCGGGCGGCTGGATCCGCCGCTGACGTTGGCGTTGGACGAGGCCGCGCTGATCAGCCCGGTGCCGCTGCAGTCCTGGACCGCCGACATGGGTGGGCGCGGGGTGACGATCCTGGCCGCGTTCCAGTCCCGGGCTCAGTTGCTGGCCCGGTGGGGCGAGTACGACGCGGCCACGATTCTGAACAACACCGGCGCGGTGATGGTGTTCGGCGGCACCCGCGACCGCGAGGACCTGCAGTTCTGGTCCACCCTCACCGGGGAGCGCGACGAGGCGGTCACCTCCACCGACCTGCACGGCCGCGGCGGAACGCGCTCGGTGCGCAAGGTCCCGGTCCTGGCGCCGGCGCAGATCGCCAACCTGCCGGCCGGGCGGGTGCTGGGATCCGCCGCGGCATCCCGCCGATCATCGGACGGGTCCGGATGGCCTGGCACCGCCGCGACCTCCGCGCCCACCGCCGCGCCCTCGACCGTGCCGCGACGGCGGCGACGTGGGAGCGGCGCCGCGACACGCTCATTAAGTGGCGCCGCGAGGTGCTCGAGCGGGTGCTGATCTCGCTGGCGCGGCGCTGGCCGGACCGCTTCGGCCACGCAGCGCGACGGCTCCAGGCAGCCCATCGGGCACCCGACCGTCAGCCGCGTGAGCTCGAGCCTTCGCGGCCGCAGCTAGCCCTGGTGCCCGATCATGGGAGCGAGCAGTGACCGCGGCGAGCTCGCCGGATGCGGTCGCGGGGCTGGCCCGGGAGGTTGACGGGCTGCGGCGGATCGTCGAGCCGCTGCAGGGGCTGGCGGGGCGGGTGGACGAGCTGGCCCAGCTGGTCGCCCGGCTTGCTGATTCGGTCCACGCTGCGGCCGCCCGCCGGGCTTCGGCGCCGGCGTCGTCCTGGTTGATGGCCCCGACCGAGCCCGGCAAGGTGGCAGGGCTGCTCGACGAGGTCGCCGCTTGGATGGAAGCGATCTACCTGCGCTACCCCGACGCCTCCGCGAGCTTGCCGGAGTGCTGGTGCTGGCATCCCGACATTGTCGAAGAACTGGCCTGGCTGATGCGTGCCTGGTCCGCCGCCTACCAGGGCGAGACGGCGTCGGTGATGCTCGCGGCGGACTGGCACGACCGCCTCCGCCCCGGGGTGGTCCGGCGGATCCGTGCCTCGACCGGGACCTGCTCGCGCGACAACCACCGCGCCCGCCCCGGCTGGACCTCCTTGGACATGGCCGCGCCGGAGGTACCGAGCCTGGACGCGCTCGAGGCGATCACCGCCTGGTGGGCCGACCGGCGCGGCGAGCCCGCCCCGAACCCGAGCCGACCCCGGTGCGGGACTACGTCACCGGGGAGACCCAGCCGCGATGACCGAGCACCAGCCGCCAGCCGAGCACGAGGCGACGGTGGGTGGGCGTCGGGCGGTGCGGGCGGCGATCTGGCTGCCCGGGCTCGCCGTCGCCACCGGCGCGGCCGCGGCGACCGCGCACGGGCTCTACGAGGTCGCGGTCGCCTCCCGGGTGCCGGCCGGGATCGCCTGGCTGTAGCCGCTGATCACCGACGGGCTCGCGCTCGTGGCCTACGCCGCCACCGCTCGGCTGTCCGGCTCGGCGGCCCGCTACGCCTGGGCGGTTGTCGTGGTGGCCGCCGGGCTGTCCGGGCTGGCGCAGGCGATCTATCTCGCCTCCGACGAGACCCTCGAAGCCAGCCCAGCGGTGCGGTTCGGCATCGGCGCCTGGCCGGCCGCCGCGGCGGCGGTGGTGGCCCACCTCCTGTACCTGCTTGCCGACGCCAGCCGGCCTGTACAGCCGGTGGCTGTTCAGCAGGTCAGCGTTCGCCGGGTCGCTGTTCAACCCGAGGCTGTACAGCCCGTCCCGGCTGTACAGGCGACCAACACGGACGAATCGGCCGGCACGAATGAGCCGGGAGAGTCCGTCGCCGTTCGAGGCGGTGAACAGGACTCAGGTCGGCTGCCGGAGTCGCCGCAGCGCCTCGCCCGACGACCGGGTGCCGGAGGTGTCAGCCCGTCGCCTCGCGGGCGAGGTCCCGAAGCAGGAACTTCTGGACCTTGCCGGTCGCGGTCATCGGCAGTTCGTCGACCAGCACGAGCTTCTCCGGCAGCTTCTGCATCGAGATGTGTCGTTCCTTGAGAAATGACGTGATGTCCGTGAGGGCCGGCGTGGCCCCCGGGACAGGGACGACGACGGCGCAGGCCTTCTCGCCGAGTCTCTCGTCGGGATAGGGCACCACGGCTACCTGGGCGACCTGAGGATGAGCCAGAACGTACCCCTCGATCTCGGCGGCGCTGAGGTTAGTCCCGCCACGGATCACGATGTCCTTCAACCGGCCCGAAACGCGCATGTAGCCGTGCGCGTCCATGCGGCCGAGGTCGCCGGTGTGGTGGCGGCCGTGCGTGTCGATGGTGGCGGTGGTGCGTTCGGGGTCGCGCCAGTAGCCGAGGATCGCTCCCGGCCCGCGGTAGCAGATCTCGCCCTCCTCGCCGGTGGGAACCTCCTCGCCGTCGGGTCCGATCAGCGTGATCTCGACACCTTCGAGCGCGGGGGAGCCATCGGAGCCCGCTCGGCGCTCCAGGGGATCGCCGGGATGACAACAGGTGACCGCCATCAGCTCGGAACAGCCGTAGAGCGGCATGAGGACGCCGCCGTCGAAGGCCTGGTCGAACTCGATGGCGAGGGCTTCAGGGATAGGGGCGCCGGCGCAGAGCCACACACGCATGGACGACAGGTCGTGGTGCGCGGTGCGCTGGGCGTCGAGAGCCATCCGGACGAAGGGCGTGGCCGTGGCCGTGGCGGTGCATCGGTACTGCTCGATGCGGCGCAGTCCTTCGGTGGGTTCCCAGACGTCGAGCAGGTGCGTCTCGGCGCCGACCGAGAGCGGAACGAGGACACCGACCATCAGCCCGGTGGCGTGGGCGACGGGTGAGGGCATGAACATGACGTCGTCGGCCCCGAGTTGGAACACGTCGCGGGCGAGGCCGCGGGCGGAGAAATCGAGGGTATTCCAGGTGTGCACGCAGCCCTTGGCGGTGGACTCGGTGCCGGACGTGTACACGACGACCTGCGGGACATCGGCGTCCGGATGGTCGCCGAGCTCTGAATCCTCGGTCTCCGTCGCACAAGCGGCCTCGAACGTCAGCTCACCCTCGGCCGCTTCGCTCCGGACCACGACGATTGTCGACAGGGCGGGGCTGTCAGCCCGCAGGTCGCGGAACATCGCGGTGTGGTCGAACCCGCGGAAGACGCCGGTCGTGATCACCGCGACGGCGCCGGAATTGCGGAGCACATGTCCGATCTCGGTGTGCCGGTACACGGTCATGATCGGCACCAGGACCGCCCCGATCCGTGCGAGGGCCAGGTAGGCGATCACGAACTCGGACCAGTTCGGCAGTTGGACTGCGACCCGGTCCCCTCGGCGCACCCCCCGGCGGAGCAGCGCAGCGCCGAGACCCCGTGCGCGGGTCCGTGCAGTCGCATAGTCGAACTCGCACACTCCGTCCGAGACGAAGCGCTTGGTCGGGGTGGCCTCCGCCCAGCGGTCGAGCAGCGCCGCTGCCGAGCCGTCCTGCCACCATCCCTTCTCGCGGAAGAGCCGGATGCTCTCGGCGTCGTACCTGTCGCCGACCGTCAGGACCTGGGGCTCGGCAGTAACCATGGGATCTCCGCTTCGTCGCGACCGTCCGATGCGGCGTCGAACGCGGCCGGGCGCGCCGGCGGCGAACCCGGCGGCCCGGACGCCGATTCACGGCAACCCTAGCGAGATTCGGTCGCTCTCATCAATGGTCAGTCCAAAATCGTCGACGATCGTGCCACCGGCGGTCTCCGGCCCTCGAGGAGGCCAGGTCTGCGTCAGCTTCCGTCGGTGACCGTGATGTCGGTCCGGTTCTCCACCTCGAGCGCCGCCTTGGCGTGGTGGTGGATGTGCCGGGCCATGCGCCGCTGGGCGGCCTCGGCGTCGCGCTCGCGGATCGCCCGTGTGACGGATCGGTGGGCCCGCTGTGCGATGGAACGGACCTCGTCGGTCACGAAGCCCTCGGTGTTCGTGGCGGTGTAGATCGCGCGGGAGAGAGCAATCATGACGCCGGTCAGGATCTCGTTGTGACTGGCGGTGGCGACGGCAACGTGCCAGTCGACGTTGGCCTGCAGGAACTCCTCGAGCCCGCCCTCGCCGATGGCTTCGTTGGCCTCGTCGAGCCGGCGAAGGTCGGACTCGCTGCGATGCAGAGCCGCCAGGCGGGCGCAGAAGGGCTCCACCGCCTCGCGGGTCTCGTGGATCGAAGTCAGCCGGATGCGGCGTCCGCGAATCAGCAGCTCCAACGAGTCGGCGACCGACTCCTCGCCGGGCTGCTGGACGAAGGCCCCGCCCGCGCGCCCGGCCTTGATCCGGATCAGCCCCTGGACCTCGAGGATCCGGAGTGCCTCGCGCACGGTCGTGCGGCTCATGTGGGTCTGGGTGACGAGCTCGCGCTCGGGGGGCAGGGGCGTGCCCTCGGGGTACTCGCCGGACAGGATCCGCTCGCGCAGCTCGTTGGCGAGCACATCGGAGGCCTTGGGCACCTCCATCGGCGACAACCGGATCGCCGATCGTCCTCCGCCCGACACCATCCGGTCTCCGTCCGTGCTGATCCTCGGAGCGTACCGGAACCCGCGCGGTGTACCGGGCAGGCGGTCGTCGACGTGCCCGGGCGCGGGTGGGACTGGGAGGTGCACCCGCGCCCGAGCCGTGGAGCCGGTCGGAGCGTCGGCCCGGCCCCGGCGGCGCCGGCCCAGCGACGCTGCCTCGAGGTCGTGCCTGTCGGGGGTGGCGACGACCGACGGTCACGTTACGTGCGTGTGTGGTGCGTGAGCGTCATCCCGGGGGAGTGTTCCCCTACCCCCTTCGGGGTCGCCTGGCACTGCCGGTGCCGCACCTGACTCCCGCGGGCGTCAGCCGGGCGGACCGGCGAGGTAGAGGGCGCCGAGGGCAGCGACAGCGATCAACGCCGCCAGGACGACGAACACGGTCCGCTGGTCGAACTCGATCCGCCGGGGTCCCGACCGGGCGGCGCCGATCGCGCGTCGGGCCTGCTCGAGGGTGGGCGGGCCCTGTACATCGCCGGTCCCGAATCGTGCCTCGAGGGTGTGCGCGTCGTCGATCCCGTGCAGGAGGGCGTGGGCGGGTCCCTCGCCGACGATCCGGCCGTGCCAGAGCACCGCGAGGGTCCCGCCAAGCTCGCGGGCGAGGGTGAGATCGTGCGTGGTGACGAGGATCGTCGCGCCCGTGCGTTCCCGGTAGGCGTGGACCGCTGCGGCCACCGCGTCGCGACCGTCCTCCTCCGCGGCCTCGACGTCGTCGAGAACCAGCAGTGGCGCCTCGGCGGCGAGCGCTCGTGCGAGCGCGAGCCGGCGCCGCGCATGAGCGGGCATGTCGGCAGGCAGGGCCGTGGTCCACGGCAGCAGGTCGAGGTCCTGGAGCAGGCGCGCACAGCGGCGGTCGCGGGTCTCCGCGTCGACCCCCCGCTCGGCCAGCCCGGCCCGGACGTTGTCCGCGGCGGTCATCGAACCGAAGAGCGAGGTGTCGTAGAGCGTCGCGCCCCCGAGCATCACACCCAGTCCGTGGCGGATCCGCCGGAGCTCGTCCGGGGCTGCAGCCCATACGTCCGTCCCGCCGACCCTGACGGTTCCCGTGTCGGGCCGCAACAGCCCGACGACGTGCCGGACGAGCGTGGTCTTTCCTGCTCCCGAGGGGCCGATCAGCACGGTGACCTCACCGGGCCGCACCCGGAGGCAGAGATCGAGCAGGACCACCGCGTCGTCGCGGACGGTCGTCACCCCGGCCAGTTCGACGGCGGGGCCTACGGATCCGGGCATGGCGCCTCCCGCCGGGAATCATGACTGCCGCAGGACGGCCTTCCGGGTCAGGCATAGCTGGTCCGGACGGTCTACGCCCGGCCACTTCTCCGAAGGGAGGGGGCACCTTCCCCCGAGGGATGAGGTGGCGCCGAACACAGCGGGTCATGCTCGCTGCACGACGAGTGATCCACCGTCGAGCCCGGGCCGCGGCCGTTCCACCGGCGGTCGCGGCCCGACCCACGACCCGAGGACGTGTCGCCTGATGGAGGTACAGCGCCCCGTGACGATCGACCCGTTGCGGCGGGACCACGGAACGCGCTCCGAGCGCGGCCGCGGGGCCCACCATCGCCCGCGGCAGACGCGGACGTCCGCCACCTACCCGTGGCAGGTCGGAGTGGCTGCTGTGCTGTGGTTGGTTCTCGGCGCGGTGCTGATCGGCGCGGGTACAGGCATCACGAGCAGCTCCGCCGATCCGGAGCAGGTCGATAAGATCGTCGGCACGCTCGGCTCGGACACGGTGGCCGGTACCGCGCAGCACGGGCCCGGGATCCTCTGGGTCGGTCTCGGACTCGCGATCCTCGTGCTGGGCGCCCTCCTGGGGATCGGGCAGGGCTGGACCCGCTACGTCCTGATGGGCCTCGGTGTCGGCGCTGTCGTCGCGCTCGCGCTCGCCGGCGCCTGGGAGGTGCTCGTCGCGATGGCGGTACTGGTCGTCGCGAGCGTGCTGTTGCTCGCACCGCGCGTTCACCGGTACCTCGGATGAGCCGGAATCGCCAGGCGGCCTCCGCGCCGCTCGTCGCCGGCCTCGACTGGGCCGAAGCGGCCCGTGGCGCCTCCTCGGGCCTGAGCGTGCTGGTGGTCGGCGGCCTCGTACAGCCACTGGTGGGTGTGCTCACACCCGTGCTCGGCGCCGTCTGGTTGATCGTGGTCGCCGTGGCGGCGTTCGGTGTCGCCGGCCGTCGCATCGGCACGGCGACCGCGCCGTATCGCCAGGGCGCGGTCTGCGCCGTACTCGCCTACCTCTTCGTCCTGCCCCTGGTTGTGTACGCGAACCAGGGCCTCGACGTGGCCCAGGCCGCGGGGACGACGGTCACCGCCGTCGTCGTCGGCGGGCTGGTGGGTCACCTGCGCGGCCGCTCCGCAGTGCGTGCCCACGCCCGGACCCGGCCGAACACAACCTAGGAGCCCGATGACTACCTCCACCGACACCACGGCCGCACCCACGCCGGGAGCCGTCGGCATCCCGCGCCGGAGCGTGGGTGGTCGGCTGCGCTCGGCGGGGCGCGGCATCCGGGGCCCGCTGCAGCAGGCGGGCGAGATGGCCGAACTGCTCGCGACGATCGTCTACAGCGCGGTTCGCCATCCGCGCGGCTACTGGGGCGATGTCCGGGATCAACTCTTCGAGGTCCTCAAACTGTGCTGGTTCCCGATGGCCGTGGCCTGCGTGGCCTTCGGCTTCGGTGCCCCCGGTCTACAGGCCGGCAACCTGTTCATCCTGTTCGGCATCCCGGAGCGCCTCGGCTCCTTCTTCGTGATGGCGAGCGTCCGGGAGTTCGCCCCGTGGATCAACGCGATGGTCGTCGCCGGCGTCGTCGGTACCTCCATGACCGCCGACCTGGGCGCTCGACGGATCCGCGAGGAGATCGACGCGATGGAGGTGCTGGGCATCGACCCGGTACGCGCGCTGATCCTGCCGCGGGTCATCGCCGTGACGATCATGACCGGGCTGATGGACCTCGTCGCGCTGACTTTCGGCGTGCTCGGCGGCTACATCGCCGCGATGCAGCTCGACGCGGGCTCGGCGGCCTTCCAGCAGAACTTCTTCTCCAACGCCACCACGATCGACCTGTGGGGCAGCGTCCTGAAGACGACGCTGTTCGGACTGATCATCGGGGTCGTCTGCTGCTACAAGGGATTTCGCGCCCAGGGCGGGCCGATCGGCGTCGGCAAGGCCGTCAACCAGGCCGTGGTGATCTCGTTCGCCGCGATCTGGAGCTTCAACTTCGTCTTCACGACCATCCTGCTCGGGCTTTACCCCGAGATCCAGGTCTACCGGTGACCGGGGGGAGACCATGACCATCACCGAGCCCAACCCGGATCCGGGCGCGACGACCGCGCCCGGGGTGCCGACCGCCCCGCCCAAGCCGCCGCTGAGCACCCAGTTGCGCGACGGCCTCGCAACCGCTGGCGAGATCTTCCGCTTCTCCGCCAACACGGTTCGCGGCTTCCGCGACGTGCGGCACTACAGCAGCGAGGTGCTGCACCAGGCCGGCATCCTCGTCCTGTCCAGCGGCCTGATCATCTGGGTCATGCAGGGCGTTATGGGCACGGTCTGCGGCCTCGAGGCGAGCTACACCCTGAAGCAGATCGGCGCCCCGCTGTACTCCGGCATCTTCAACGCGTACTGCTCGATCCGCGAGATGGCACCCTACATGTGGGGCTACATCTTCGCTGCGAAAGTGGGCTGCGGGCTCGTCGCGGAGCTCGGCTCCATGCGGATCTCGGACGAGATCGACGCCATGGAGGTCATGGGGATCAAGTCCCGCAGCTTCCTGGTCGGCACCCGGGTGATCGCCGCCTGGCTGGCGATCCCTTTCCTCTACACGGTCGGGCTCGGGATCATGTACGTGACCATGTACCTGGTCACGGTCGTGCAGCTCGGCGGCGTCTCGCCCGGCGGTTACCTCTACATCTTCTGGCTCTACCAGAACCCCCTCGACTTCCTGTACTCGCTGGTCAAGGTCATGTCCTTCGGGACGACGATCGTGTTCGTCGGGTGCTACTTCGGCTTCAACGCCAGCGGCGGGCCGGTAGGGGTGGGTCGCAACACGGCGAAGTCGATGATGATCAACATGGTGCTCATCCACATCCTCGGGGTCCTGGGCACGCAGCTGTTCTGGGGTCTGAACCCGAACGCGCCGATCGCGAACTGACACCGAGGCACAGGAGGACACCAGCATGACCGCCCAACCCGCCTACGACGGCCGCGACGAGGCGCCCACCACCGTGATCCCACGGATCGCGCCGGTCGGCGAGCCGGCAGGGAACGGCAAGCCGCACACCATGGAGGTCCGCGGCGTGCACAAGACGTTCGGGTCCTTCAAGGTTCTGCAGGGCCTGGATCTGCAGTTCGCCGACGACGCCATCACCACCGTGCTCGGCCCGTCGGGCACGGGCAAGAGCGTTCTGATCAAGCACCTCGTCGGGCTGCTCGAGCCCGACGCCGGCGAGGTGATGGTCTTCGGTCAGGACATCTGGAAGCTTTCCGAGGACGAGCGCTACGACATCCGCAAGCGGATGGGCGTGCTGTTCCAGGACGGCGCGCTCTTCGGGTCCATGAACATCTTTGACAACACCGCCTTTCCCCTCCGGAAGCACACCGATAAATCGGAGGAGGAAATCCGCGAAATTGTGATCGCACGGTGCACCGAGGTGGGCCTGGAGCGCTCCCTGCACAAGTTCCCGAACGAGGTGTCGGGCGGGATGCGGAAGCGTGCGGGTTTCGCCCGGGCGATGGTTCTGAATCCCGACATTGTGTTCTTCGACGAGCCGGACTCGGGCCTCGACCCGGTCCGGACGAGTCTGCTCAACGACCTGATCCTGCAGATGCACGCCGAGCACGGCGGGACGTATCTGCTGGTCACGCACGACATCCGGACCGCCCGCAAGGTCAGTGATTACGTCGGCCTGATCTGGAAGGGTAAGGTCGTGCATTACGGAGAAGCGGAGGAGGCGTTCAACTCGCCCGATCCTTTCGTACGCCAGTTCCTGGCCGGCGACTCGGCCGGACCGCTCGGGATGGACTGACCTTCGAGCGAAGACGAAGAATCGATCGAAGAGCCGGTGCGCCGTAGCGCGTCGGCTCTTCGGCGTGCCGGCTATGAATCTATCCGGAGCGCTGCCCCGATCGGGTTAATCTGTCGGATCCAACGTTTCCCGCGGCGCTCCCGAATCGTTGGACCAAATGTGAAGCCACTCCGCCGGATAGCCGTCGCCGCCGTATCCGGGCTCCTCGTCCTGGGTGCCGTCGTCGCCATCGGTGGGACGGGGTCCTACCGCGTACAGGCCGTGCTCCCGTCCGCGGTCAACATCGTCGACGGCGGCGCCCTCCTCGTGAACGGGTTCGAGGCCGGCACGGTCGCCGGTATCGAGGCCCGCGACGGTAAGGCCTTCGTGACGATGGACCTCGACCGGGACGTCGCGCCGCTGCACGACGGCGCCACCGTGACCATCGGGTGGAAGGCGGTGCTGAGCGAGCGGTCGATCCAGATCACCGACGGCCCCGCGGGTAACGCGGAGTTGCCGGACGGGGCGATGCTGCCGGGCACGATGCCGAAGGCCACCGAGGTCGACGACGTGCTCAACGCCCTGGACGCGCCGACACGTGACCGGCTCCGCTCGCTCGTCGGCAACCTCGACGGCGCCCTGACGGGCAACGAGCAGAACCTCAACGCCACCCTGCGCACCTCCGGACCGGCGGTCTCGGCGCTCGGCCGGGTCTTGCAGGCCGTCGGCACCGACGGGCCGGCGATCCGGAACCTCGTCGTCCGGCTCAACGACATGATGGGCACGCTGCGCGACCGCGACGCGCAGGTTCGCACCGTGGTCGAGCAGGTCGCACGGTTCTCTGCCGAGACCGCGGGTCGCCGAGACCAGCTGCGTGACACCCTCGCCCAGCTTCCGCCGACCCTCGACCGCGCCAAGACCACCCTGGACCTGGTGCCGAGCGTGGTCGACGAGGCGACCCCGCTGCTCGACGACCTGCGGCCGGCCACCGAGAAGCTCGGCCCGGTCTCCCGCAGTCTCCGGCCGCTGCTCCAGGACCTGCGGCCGCTCACGGCCGATCTCCGCCCGACGCTCGGTGCGGCGCAGGACCTCCTCGACCGCACGCCGAGTCTGCTCGACGTCGCGCACGCCGACCTGCCCCCGCTGACCTCGATTGTCGGCGATCTGCAGGATCCGCTGGCCCTCCTGCGGCCGATGATGCCCGAGGTCATCGCCTGGGCGTCGCACTGGGGATCGGCGATGGCGAACTACGACGGCAACGGCAACTACGCCCGCATCTACTTCCAGGAGGGGACGACGAGCGTGACCGACATGCCCAGTGTCATCCCGCCCGGCATCACCTACGACCCCTACCCCAACCCCGGCGCCATCGCCGGACAGGAGTGGACCGACGCCTTCGGGGACGGCCTCCGGTGAGCGGGCCGACGACCCGTTCCCCCCGCAGGAGTCGCAGGCTCGGTGCGAGCCGGCTCGCGGCCGTCGCGGCGGCGGTGGTGGCGGTCGCGACCATCGGCGCCTCGAGCCCCGACGGCGGGGAGGGTGACCAGGTCCGCGTCCTTGCCCGCTTCGCCGACGCCAGCCCCCTGCTCGCGGGCAACGATGTGCGTCTGGCCGGCGTGAAGGTCGGCGAGATCGCCGGTATGCGTGTGGTGGACGGCGCAGCCCAGGTCGTCATGGACCTCGACCGGTCGGTGCTGCCGCTGCACATCGACTCGCGCGCGACGATCCGCCCCGTCACCCTGCTCGGCGAGCGTTTCGTGGACCTGGACCGGGGAAGTGCCGCCGCGCCCGTCATGGACCCCGCCCAGGAGATCCCGGTCGACCGGACCGGTCAGGCGACGGACCTCGACCAGGTACTCGACGTGGTCGACGACCCGACGGGCGAGGCGCTCGGCGCGCTCGTCGGCGTCCTCGGCGACGGTCTCGACGGCAACGGCCGCAACGTCGACGACGCGATCAAGGCGCTCGAGCCCGCGATGACGCGGACCGACGAGCTGGCCGGAGTCCTCGCCGACCAGAACGACACCCTGAACAGACTGGTCGACTCGCTCGAGCCGGTGGCCTCCTCGCTCGCCACACAGGACGGGAAGGCGCTCGACGGGCTCGTGGGCTCGGCGCACGGGTTGCTCGGCACCGCGGCCGCGAACCAGCAGGACCTGCGGGCGACACTGCAGGAACTGCCCGGCACGATCGGCAGTGCGCGGACCACGCTCGGCGAGCTGGCCGGTACTGCGCGCGAGGCCGCTCCGACCCTTGCAGCCCTGCGCCCGACCACCGACAACCTCCAGCAGGTGAGTCGCGAGCTCATCGCCTTCGCGGAGTCCGCCGACCCGGCTCTCGCCTCGCTCCAGCCCGTGCTCGACGAGGCGAAGGGAATGCTGGACGAGGTCCGGCCGGTCGCGACGAGCCTGCGCGAGCAGGGCCCGGACACCGTCGACACGGTGACGGGCCTGGAGCCGGTCGTCCGCGACCTGACCGCGAACCGCGGCAACGTCATGGAGTTCCTCAAGCGCTGGGCCCTCACGACCAACGCGAAGGACGGGCTCACCCACTACTTCCGGGCGTTCGCCGACGTCACGCCGATGACGGTGACCAGCAACGTGCCGGGTGAGGGCGGCAACGCCGGCCTCGGCGGCACCCCGCCGCCGCTGACGACCGACCCTGCCGGCGAGCCCGTCGAGCCGCCGCAGACCGGCAACCCCGACGGGCTGCTGACGCCTCCGGCCCAGGGCGGAGACGGTGGAGTGACCGGGCTGACCAAGGACCAGGAGGGCGGCGCCCTCGGCTTCCTCATCGGAGGGGACTCGTGAGCGCACCACGCAAGCAGGCCTGGCGCCGGCGACGCTCGACGCTCGTCGGCGTGGGGGTCGTCGGTTTCCTGGCGGCGATCGTCGCCTTCGCCATCACCGCGCAGAACGGCCTCCCCGGCTACCTCCCCGGAGTCGAGCGCACCGAGGTGAAGGCGGCGTTCTCTGACGCCGGCGCATTGCGGCGCGGCGACGACGTGCGCATCGCCGACGTGCGGGTCGGCTACGTCTCCGACATCGCCCTGGTCGACGGAACCCCGGTCGCCACGATGCAGCTCGAGGACGCCCGGCCCGTCTACCGCGACGCGACCGCGGCCATCGGCGCCCGCTCGGCCCTCGGACAGAAGTACCTGTCGCTGACCCCGGGCACCGAGGCCGCCGGCCGGCTCCCGGCCGATTCGACCATCACCGACACGACGCCCTCCCAGGAGCTGGACACCCTGCTGGACACCCTCGACCCGGCCACGAGGGACGCGGCGGCGTCGACCATCCGCAACGTCGGCGGCGGCCTCGCCGGACGCGGCACCGACCTGTCCGACGGCCTCCAGGCCCTACCAGCGGTGCTGCCGGACCTGGGCACCGTCTCCGATGCGTTGTCGGCCGACGGCGGCGCGGGTCTGTCGGACCTGTTGACCGCGGCCGACCGGCTCTCCCGCTCCTTCGCCGAGCGGCAGCAGAGTCTGGGCGAGCTGGTCAGCCAGCTGGACCCGACGCTGGCCGCCGTGAACACCGACGAAGGCAGGCCCGCGGCGGAGACGCTGAAGTGGGCGCCCGACACGTTGCGGGAGGCCCGGTCGGCACTGGACTCGCTCAACGGGCCGCTGGCCTCCACACGCGACGCGGTCACGGTCGTCCGCCCCGGTGCGGAGGCGCTCGGCCAGGCCACCCCTGACCTCCGCGGCGTCCTGCGCGAGGCGGTCCGGCCCCTGGACAAGGTGCCCGGTGTCTCCGGGTCGGCAGGGCCTGCGGTGGAGGACCTCACACCGACCGCAGCGAACCTGCAGCCCCTGGCCCGCCAGCTGGGCACGACCATGGACCAGGCCGCTCCGAGCACGCAGTACATCGGCCGCTACTCGAACGACCTGTCGCTCTTCTTCACCTACTTCGCCGACGCGCTGAAGTACAGCGACACGCTCGGCCACGGCCTGATGATCTACCCGATCATCAAGCCGGAGAGCGTGCTCAACAACGTGCCGATCGAGGACCCGACCGTTCACCGCGAGGCCTACCCGCCGCCGGGCGGCACCTTCGACCACTACGCGAACTCCCCGATCGGAGAGCGGCGATGAGCTTCCCCGCCATGCTGAGGCCGAGCGGCCGGCGCGGCCGCCGCGGCAAGGGCCTCTCCCCGGTGACCCTCGGGATCCTGTTCCTGGTCATCGTGCTGGCCCTGTTCCTCGGCCTGTTCAACAAGGACCGCATCGGGACCTACCTACGCGGCGGCGAGACGATCACCGTGCACTTCGCCGGGGACTACAAGCTCCGCGAGTTCATCAGCGAGGTGAAGGTCGCCTACGTCCCGGTGGGCAAGGTCAGCGGTGTCGAGCGGGCCGACGACGGTAGCGCGGTCGTGACCATGCGGGTCGACGACGAAGCAGTCGACACGCTTGGGTCTGCGCCCACAGCCACGGTCCGCGCGACCACGCTGCTCGGCGGGATCTACTTCGTCGACCTGCAGCCCGGCGGTGACCCGGGCCGCTTCACCGGCGACGAGATCCCCTTGGAGCGCTCGGCCGGACCGGTGGAGCTCGACCAGGTCGTCCAGGCTCTGCAGCCGGACGCACTGCAGGGGCTGCGCAGTACGGTGGGCAACCTCGACGGAGCGCTCGGCGAGCGCGGGTCCACCGCGCTGCGCCGGCTGACCGCCTCGGCGCCGGCGGCGCTCGGGCCCGCGGCCGGTGTGCTCGACGCCGCGCAGGGCGCGCACCCGGGCGACCTCACCGCCGTCGTCGACGGGCTGGAGAACACCGCCCGCGTGCTCACCGAGAACGACGGGCGGCTCGAGTCCATCGTGGACGACCTGTCGACCACCGGAACGGTGCTCGGCAACCGCAGCGTGGATGTCGGCGCCGCAGTCGAGGCGCTGCCGGCCACGCTGGCCAGCACCCGCGCCGGTCTCGAACGGCTCGACGGCACGCTCACCACGTTGCGGGACACCGCGTCCGACATCCGCCCGGTGGCGACCCGGCTCGACAGCACCCTCGACACACTGGACCCGGTGCTGCAGAAGGCCGTCCCCTTCGTGCACGACACCCGAACCCTGCTGACCGACGCCCGCCCGCTCGTCGGGGACCTCGTGCCGGCTGCATCGACCGCGACGGACGCGTTGAACGATCTGCGGGGCCCTGTGCTCGACCGCCTCGACGGACCGATCACCGACTGGCTGAACACCCCGTACCAGGGGAGCGGTCCGTACGACTCGTCGCAGTCCGACCGCCCGTTGTACTGGGACGTCGTCTACACCTTCGTCAACCTCGGCCGGGCCGCCGGCTACGAGGACCAGAACGGCGGCACGATCGGCTTCCAGCCCGGACTGGGCTCCGGCTCCACGAGCGGTTTGCCGATCAGCACGGACCAGATGGTCAAGCGCCTCTCGGGCGGCACCTACTCCCAGGAGCCCGTGACGACGCTGCCGCCGTTCAACGACGTCACCGAGCAACCGCCCGGGACCGGCCCGCTCGGGCTGGTGGGAGGTAACTGAGCATGACCACCACCACCACCACGACACCGCCCCGGCGGTCCAAGCTCCGGACCAGCCTGCAGCGCATCCGCAACGAGCCCGGCCTCGGCCGCAATGTCGTGATCGTCCTGGTCCTGTTGGCCCTGGCGCTCGTGACGGGCGGGATCATCCTCGGCAACCAGCGGTTCACCCTGCCCTGGACCGACCGGTACGTCGTCCACGCAGCCTTCGAGGCGTCCCCCGGCATCTCGCCCGGCAACGGACAGGAGGTCCGGGTGGCCGGCGTGATCGTCGGACAGATCGCCGAGGCCGAGATCGGGCCGGACGGCAAGGCGCGGCTCGAGCTCGACATGGAGCCGGGCACCCAGGTCTACGACAACGCCCGACTGGTGCTGAGGCCGAAGAGCCCGCTGAACGAGATGTACGTCGAGATCGCCCCGGGCGGGCCGCCCGGCAGGCTCGTGCCGTCCGGCGGCGATCTCCCGGTGACGAACACCGACCGACCGGTCCAGGTCGACGAGGTGCTCGCCCACCTCGACGGCGAGGCCCGACGCGGCCTCACCCAGCTCCTGGCCGAGTCCGACGTGGCGTTGGCCAGCGCACCGCAGGCGCTGCCCGGTGGCTTGGATGCCACGGCGGGAGTGACCGAGAAGCTCCAACCGGTCGTCATGCAGCTCGACCAGCGACGCGAGACTCTGCGCAGGCTCGTGACCGCCCTGGGGCAGATCTCCACGGCGGTCGGCGCGAACGACTCCCGGCTCACCGACGTCGCCGGCTCGCTGCAGACCACGCTCAGTGCACTGGCGGAGAACGATCAGCCGCTGGACTCCGCGCTCGGCCAGCTGCCGGACCTGACGGCGCAGTTGCGCGCGGCGACCACGGAGGTACAGGGGCTCGCCGACCAGCTCGACCCGACCCTGCGGAACGTCCAGGCGGCGTCGAACGATCTGCCAGAGGCACTGTCCCGGCTCGAGGGCACCGCTCACCAGCTCGACGCCACGATCGACGCGGCCGCGCCCGTGGTACAGAAGGCCACGCCCGTGGTCGCGGACCTGCGGCCGTATGTCGCGGACCTGAACCGTGCCCTGCCGTCGCTCGAGCGCACGACCAGCCAGCTCGAACCGTTCACCGGCACGCTGCTGGACTACCTGCCCGACGTGGGCGCGTTCTTCGTGAACACGCGCGACATCGTGAGCCTCCGCGACGGCAACGGCGGCATCCTGCGCGGCATCCTGACCTTCAACCCGGAGACCCTGCTGCCTCCGCCCGCAAATCTCGTGGGCACCGCCGGCGGCCCGATCACCGGACCGCTCGGTCCCTCGGACGAGCCCGTCCCTGCCCCGGTGGTCGGTCAGGCGCTCGACCAGGTCCCGTCCCCCCTCGTCGGCTCGAGATAGGTGAGCACCATGTCCGGACAGTCCTCCTCCCGGCTCCTGCGGCCGACGACGGTCAGGCTCCTGGTCGTCGTGGTCTTCACCGCCCTGTGCGCAGCCATCTTCGGCTTCCTCTGGGTCAACTCCGGCGGCAAGCTCCCGGGGTACAGCCCGGCGGCCTATCGGGTCCTGGTCGACGTGCCGCGGGTCGCCAACCTTGTCTACTTCGGTGACGTGATGATCGCCGGGGTTCCGGTCGGCAAGATCGCCGACATCCAGGACCAGGGCGACCACGCCCGCGTGACGATGGATCTCGAACCGGACAACGCGCCGCTGCACGAGGGCGCGGTCGTGCAGGTCCGGGCCAAGAGCCTGATCGAGGAGACGTTCCTCGAGATCACCGACGGCACCGGGCCGGAGATCCCGGCCGGCGGCACGCTGCCGGCCGGCTCGGCCCGCCCGCCCACGCAGGTCAACGACGTGCTGACCACGCTCGATGCGCCCACCCGTGAGTCGCTGGGTAGCGCGGTCCGAGCGGCCGGACTGAGCACGGCCGACAGCAAGCAGGCCGTCTCGGACGCCGTCGTCGGGCTCGGTGCGCTGGGCCGAAACGGTCAGGACGCCCTCGACGCGCTGGCCGCCCAGTCGGAAGACCTCAAGCAGCTCACCGGCTCCACGGCCGCGGTCCTCGCCGCGCTCAACACCCAGCAGGGCAGGATCGCGCAGCTGGTACAGGACGCCGACACGGTCACGCAGGCGACCGCGGACGGAGCGGAGGACATCCGCGGTGTCATGCGCGCGCTGCCCCCCGTGCTGGCGAGCGCCCGGACCGCGAGCGGTGACCTGCGGACCCTGTCCGAATCGCTCGCGCCGGTTGCCAGCAACCTGCAGGCGGCGGCACCTGACCTGTCCGCCGCCCTGGTCGAACTCCCCGGCACCAGCGCAGACCTGCGGGCCACGCTCCCGTCGCTCGACGGGGTCCTCGACCGGGCCCCGGCGACCCTCGATCGCGTGCCGACCCTGACCGACGACGTCGACGGGCTGATCCCGCCGACCTCGGAACTGCTGCGCGACGCGAACCCTGCGCTGGCCTACCTGCAGCCCTACGCGCCGGACGTAGTGTCGATCTTCCAGGGCTTCATGGCCTCGCTGGCCGGCGGCGACGCCCGCGGGCACATCTACAAGATCATGCCGCTCTTCAGCGAGCAGACCTTCAAGGGGATTCCGGTGAACACCAACACCCTGCCGCTGCGTGCGCGGCAGAACCCGATCCCGAAGCCGGGCGCCGCGCTCGACCCCGGGACCATCAACACCGATCCCTACCCGCGGGTCGAGCGGGACGAACCGCCCCGATGACGGCGGGCGCAAAGGTGACCCGCCGGGCGGCCCGGATCTCCGGGCCGCTCCGGCGGCTCGGCCCGGCGATCCGCGGAGCTCGGCGCGGCGCGCGCCGGGCGATCGGGGCACCCGCGGCGGCCCTCCGTTCGGCCCGACGGAATCCCCGCCGGGCCGGGGCGGTGGTCCTGGTCGTCGCCCTGCTGGTGGTGACCGTCGGCGGACTCGCCCGGCTGCGCACCGACACGGGCCTGGGATCGTTCCTGCCCTCGGGGGACCCTGCGGCACGCCAGTTCGAGGAACTCTCCCGGGACTTCGGCGGCGACCCCGTCGTCGTGCTGGTTGAGACCGACGAGCCGCGGGCCCTGCTTCGCGGGGATCGGCTCGAGTCGCTGGTCCGCCTCGAGGGCACCTTCGCGCGGCTTCCCGATGTGGCCACCGTCTACGGGCCCGGGACGCTGCTCAACCAGATCGCGGGCCGGACGCAGGATCTGCTGGCGGAACTGAGCGGCCGACGCGACGCGGAGCGTGTCCGCGCCGAGCGGGAGGCCCGCGACGCAGGTGCGTCCTCCGCGGTCGCCACCGCGGAGGCCGACCGGGCCGCGGCCGGGTTCGACGGGCGCTACGCGACCTTGCTCGCCCAGGGCCTACCTGCCGGACTCCCGACGCTGAAGAACCCCTCGTTCGTCGACACCGTGGTGTTCGGCGCGTCCGGGGGGCCGCGCTCGCAATGGCGGTTCGTGGTGCCGTCCGAGCGCACGATCGCCGTGCTCGTCCGGCCTCGGGAGGGACTCGACGCGAGCGCGGCCGCCGGCCTGGTCGACGGGGTCCGGGCGGAGCTCGCCTCGGCCGACCTGGGACCGGGTACGCGTGCAACCGTCTCCGGTGTACCGGCGGTCGTCGCTGCGCTGTCCGACCGCACGACAGCCTCCGCCCCGGTACTCGGCGGCCTTGCGATCGCCGCGGTCGCCGCGTGTTTCCTGCTCGTCCGCTGGACGCGTCGCCGGGAGCGCCTCGTGCCGGTCGCCACCACCGTGGCGGCGATCGCGATGACGCTGGCCGTTTTCGGATGGATCGGCCGCCCGGTGTCGCTCGGCGTGGTCGCCTTCCTCCCGGTCGTGCTCGGCATCGGCTGCTACTACCCGACCTACGTCCTGCTCGGGGCATCACGACGGACCGTGCTGACGGTCGCCTGTGCGACCGCGACGAGCTTCGGGACGCTGCTGCTGTCCCCGCTGCCCCTGGTCCGCGACCTCGGGGTCACGCTGTCGGCCGGCGTGCTGCTGGCCGCGCTCGTCGGGCTCGCGGCCCCGTTCCTCACCGGCCGGCCGGACGTGCCGTCCGAATCCGTAGTCGGCGCTCCAATGTCAACGACTCCGGTGCGCTCGCGCTGGGCGATGGGCGGTCTCGCCGCGCTGATCCTCGCCGCCGGGACGGGCTGGGCCGCACTGCCGGCCATTCCACTGCGCGCGGACGTCGACCAGTTCGCAGCGGGCCTGCCGGCCGTCGACGAGGCCCGGCACGTCGAGGACGTCGTGGGTTCCTCGGGCGAGCTCGACGTCGTCCTCCGCGGGCCCGACACGATGTCCCCCGAGGCCCTCACCTGGCAGCGTCAGGCTCTGGAGACGGCCGTGACACGGCAGGGCGACGCACTGCGGCCCGTCGTGTCGCCCCCGGCTCTGCTGCCCTTCCTCGGCGCCGACGCAACGGATGCACAGATCCTCTCCGCGCTGCGGCTGCTGCCGCCGTACCTGACCGGGGCCGTCCTCACGCCGGACCGGGCGACCGCGGTGCTGAGTTTCGGCGTGCGGCTCGAGGACCTCGACCGGCTCGCGGCGGCCCGCGACGATCTGCTCGCCGCGTTGCCCCCGCCGGCGCCGGGTTACGAGACGGAGGTGACCGGGCTGCCGGTCGTGGCGCTACGCGGCAGCGAATTGGTGTCGGCGGACCGGCTGGTCGCCAACGTCGCCGGCATCGTCGCTGCCGGGCTCGTCCTGGCCGTGGGGCTGAAGCGCCGCGTCGACGCCCTCGTGGCCGTCGTCTCGGCGGTGCTCGCCACCGGAACGGGCCTCTTCCTGGTGTGGGCCACAGGTACGGAGCTCACCCCGCTCACCGTGTCGCTCGGTTCCCTCATGGCCGCCGTGGGCTGCGAGTTCGCGGTGGTGCTGGCCGAGGCGCGGCGCCGTGGCCGGAGCGAGTTGCGCGTGGCCGTGCCGCTCGTCACGGCCGCCTCGGTGCTGGGCTACGCCGCCCTCCTGCTGGCGGACCTGCAGGTCGTCCGGCAGTTCGGGGCGCAGCTGGCCCTCGCGGTGGTGCTGTCCCTGCTCTGCTCGCACCTCCTGCTCCGAGTGACCGGGGCGCGCCCCACATCTCCCGAGATGTCCTCCGCGGCGACCGCCCCCACGGCGCCGCGATCCGACCGAGAACGATCGTCCGTGGCAGGAGTGTGCTGATGGCGTCGACGACGTACCAGAACGGAATTCGGAACGTGACCGGCGAGACGACCGACGAGAACGAGCCGACCGACCCCACGCGGGACCTCCTCGACGGTGTCGTGGACGACCCGGGCGAGGAGACCGGCCCCGCCGACGCCGACGGACAGACCGTGGTGTCCGAGGAGCCCGCGACGGCCATGGACGCCTCGCAGCAGGGGGTGCCCGACGAGGCCGGGGAGCCCGAGAGGGCCGTGGGGGCCGCGGACGAGGCCGACGCCATCGGGGACGGCACGGGCGACGGAAAGGCCGATCGGGTGCGCGGCCTGCTCCGACGGGCAAGGACAGGCTTGCGCGCGGTCCGGCTCCCGGCGTCCCGGCGCGGCAAGATCGTCGCGGCGCTGGCGCTCGTCCTGGTGCTGGGCCTGACCGGTGGCAGCCTCACCTGGTGGTTGACCTGGCGACTGCCCGACGGTGTCGCGTACCGCGCAGCCGGGCAGGACGTCACCGTCGAGGACCTCGACCACCAGATGGACACGTTGACCGCGCTCTACGGGATGCAGAAGCCCGAGGACCCGGCCGCCCTCGACACCTTCCGGCGTGACTTCGCCAAGGCGTCGGCCGTCGGTGGCGTCATCGACCGGGCGGCGGCGGCCCAGGGGATCGTGATCGCTGACAAGGCCGCCCAGGACTTCCTCAGCCGGTACGTCGACCAGTACTTCGGCGCGGGTGACGGCGCTCGGCAGAGGTTCGTGACGGCACTCGGCACCGTGGGTACCTCCGAGCCCGCTGTGCTCGCGGAGATCCGGCGGCAGATGGCCGCCTCGCGGCTGTTCGAGACGGTGACGAAGGACGTGCCTGCAGCGACGGATGCGGACGTCGACGCCGCGTTCACGGAGCGCAAGGAGGCCCTCGCGACCCCCGAGACGCGCACTCTCGGCAATATCGTGGTTGCCGACGAGGCGACCGCCCAGCAGGTGCTGGCCGAGATCCAGGGTGGCCGGCCGTTCGCCGACGTCGCCCGTACCCGCAGCGCCGACGCCTCCAGCCGGGACGCCGGGGGGGCGATCGGCACGCTCGCCGCGACTCAGCTCGAGAAGCCTTATGCCGACGCGGCCTTCGGAGCCGGTCAGGGTGCGGTCTTCGGGCCGGTTCGCACACAGTCCGGCTGGAACGTCGGTGTGGTGACCGCGATCCAGGCGTCCACGCCGGCCGATCCGGCGCGTCTGCACGAGCCGCTCAGGCAGCAGCTCCTGCTGGAGCGGCAGGGGCAGCGTTGGCGCGACTTCCTGGGGGGCGAGCTGGCTGCCGCGGACGTCCGCTACGCCGACGACTACCAGCCGGCCGATTCCGCGGCCCTCCCGTCGACCCCGACCGGGATCACCCCCGGCGCGCCGCGTTAGGTCCGCCGTGCTGCTCGGTGTGCTCGCCCAGGCGCTCCTCGCCGTCGCCCTCGTGGCCCTCGGGCTGTGGGGGAGGGCGGCGGCGGGGACGCTTCCGGCCCGTTCGCTCCCGCCGGAGGAGCGGGAGCGACGCTCTCGCGTCCTGCACCGCGGTGGCACGGGGTGCGTTCTGTTGGGGGCCCTGTTCGCCGTGACCACGGTGACGGCCCTCCTGTGACCGGCGCGGCGCCGACGTGGGGGCGATCGGCGCGCGCGACGAAGGGGGCCTCCGGTGCCGCTGCCGGAGGCCCCCGGTCGTCGTTCAGGCGGTGGGCAGGTTCAGCCGCGCAGGTAGCGGCAGACGGCCTCGGCCCGGTTCGCCGCGGACAGCTTCCGCAGGATGTGCTTCACATGTGCCTTCACCGTCGCCTCGGTCACGAACAGGGTCGAGGCGATGCGCGCGTTGGTGTCGCCGGCCGCCATCAGCTCGAGCACCTCCCGCTCCCGGGCGGTCAACGAGCGGAGCACAGCGGCGCGGGCGCTGCGGCTGTTCCCGTCCGCCTCCGGGAGGTCAGGCACGGGGACGGGGCGGGAGACTGGCTCGAGATCGGCCTCGACGGCCTCGTCCACCATGTCCAGGACGGACGAGCTGTACTGCTCCACGCGCGCGCGGATGGCTTGCAGGCGCTCGTGCAGGACGGCGCGCTCGAACGCGTGGCCCATGCACTCGGCCAGCATCCCGAGGACGTCGCGGTCGAACTCGTCGACGACGCCGTCCTCACCCGAGTCGACGTGCACGAACCCGATGACGCTCCGACCGACCACGAAGGGCGCGGCTACATACGCACGCGACTGCGTGAGGTCGAGCAGCTCGCGATGGACCCGGGGATTGCTCTGGGCGTCCGTGACGAGGATCGGGGAGCGCCGGCGGACCAGCTCGGACTCGATCAGTTGCTGATCGACCTGTCTCGGGGCCTCGCTTCCGGCGACCCGCATCGCCTCGGCCATCCCGGGATCACCCTTGACGAAGGCGGAGCGGGCGATCCAACGACCGTTGCGCAGCTTCGAGACGAGGCAGCGGTCGTACCCGACCCTGCCGATCTCGTGCGGCGCCCGATCGATGAGCGTGCCGACGCTGGTGGCCGAGCGGAGCCGGTCGAGCACGCCCTGGACCGAGGCCAGCGCCTCGGTCCGCCGGGCGAGCCCGGCTTCCCTGATCGCGGTACGCGCCTGCGCGACCTGCAGGAGGACCGCGGAGAGCCGGGCCCGGTCCGCGCGCTCGAGCTCGGCGCGGGCGAGAGCGTCGACGACCGTCGACTGGGCGGCGTCGAGCGCGACCTCGGCGGCGTGGGGGCCGAGGCTCACGGCAGGGCCGGGAGCGCCGTCCCATCCGGTGAGCCGGGCGACGAGTTCGAGGACGGAGCGCGCTCGCCTGATCTCGCTGCCCACCGCGTGGGGGCGGCGGAGGCTCCGGGTGGTGGTGGTGCGGTCGAAGACGGCCGACTGACTGGTCGACGGCATCGTGTCTCCTCGTTGAGCACGGGGGCGGTACGCGCTCGGTGGTCCGGAGGGCCCGCACCCCCGATGCGTACTTATGGTCCAACAGTTCGCTAACGACTGTCCTTCGAGAGGGTTACGTGGATCTCACACCTCCGAGTGCCGGGTGACGCGAGTAGGCGGATCCGGCCGGTCCTGGATTGAGTTTTCGGTCCAACAATTCTACCGTGCCTCTTCGGTGAAGGGCCAGGCTCCACCCTTTCGGTGACTCGGCCACGCCGGCTCCGGCGTAGGAGCGGGGCGGCGCCCTCCTCGACGACGAGAGGAAACAGCGAGTGCGAGCAGCGGTGCTCACAGGGTTCGGTGACGCGTCCAACCTGGTCTACGAGGACTTCCCGGACCCGGAGCCGGAGCCGGGATCGACAGTGGTGCGGTTGGAGGCCGCAGCCCTGAACTGGCACGACGTGCTCGTCCGGCAGGGGAGGTACGGGTCGCCCCTGCCGCACGTGCCGGGTAGTGACGGCGCCGGGACACGGGTCGACGACGGCGCGGAGGTCATGATCCTTCCCTCGCTGTGGTGGGGGTCGGACGAGCGGGCGCCGGGCCCGCGATGGGAGATCCTCGGCGACCACCGACCGGGTACCTACGCCGAGTACGTCCGGGTACCGAGCGAATGCGTCGTACGCAAGCCGTCGGGGCTGTCTTGGTCCCACGCCGCCGCTCTCCCGCTGGTCGGTCTGACCACGTACCGCGCCCTGTTCACCCGCGCACGGCTGCGGGCCGGAGAGTCGCTGCTCGTCCTCGGGGCCGGGGGTGGAGTGGCCACCATGGCCGTCACTCTCGCCGCCGGCATCGGCGCCACCGTGCACGTCACCTCCTCGGCCACGGAGAAGATCGACGCTGCGGTCGCGCTCGGCGCGACGGGGGGCGTGAGCTACCGCGACCCCGGCTGGCCCGCGGCCGCCCGAGCGCTCTCGCCCGACAAGGCCGGCTTCGATGTCGTGCTCGATCCGGTGGGGACGTGGGCGCAGGCGCTCGAGGCCGTCCGGCCGGGCGGGCGCGTGGTCGTGCTCGGCTCGGCCCGCGCAGAGCGGGCGGACCTCGACGTCCGGCGCTTCTACTTCGGACAGTACGACCTGCTCGGCACGACGATGGGTAGCCCGGCCGACTTCGCCGGACTCGTCGACCTCGTGGAGCGGCGGGGCATCGTCCCCCCGCCTGTCGACCGTGAGTTCCCTCTGTCGGACACCGCCGACGCGCACCGCCACCTGGAGTCCGGACGCGGCTTCGGGAAGGTCGTTCTGCGGATCCGCGGCACCTGACGCATCGACGCCTCATTCGACCGGCTCCGGCGACCGGCGCCGGGCCCCGATCCACCGGAGACAGCCATGACCACGAACGGGATCCGCCTCGCGGCCGCGCGCACGACGATGCCGGCCACCACGTCCCGGGTGCGGTACGAGATCGACGACCAAGGGGTCGCCTGGCTCACCCTTGACCATCCGGACAGCCGCAATGCCCTGGGTGACGCAATGCTCGACGAGCTTCTCGTGGGCTTCGCGGCCGCGCGGGCCGGCGACGCCGTCCGGGTCGTCGTGCTCGGCTCCTCGCATGAGCGGGTGTTCTCCGCCGGAGGCGATCTGAAAGCCTTCGCCGGCGACGTGCCCACGATCGAGAAGTACGCGGGCCTCGAGCGCTTCCCGCAGCTCTACCTGGCAATCGCCGAGCTGGGCAAGCCGGTGATCTGCGCGGCGGGTGGCGACGTGCTGGCGGGGGCCTTCGGGCTGGCGCTCGCCTGCGACCTGGTGATCGCCCGCGAGGGGGTCCGGTTCGGCTGCCCGGAGATCAACGTCGGGGTGTTCCCCTTCATGATCTCCGCGCTGATCTACCGCAACGTGGACCGGATGAAGGCGAACGAGTTGATGATGCTGGGTGACCCGATCACCGCGACGGAGGCCCACCGGCTCAACATCGTCAACGCCGTGGTGCCGGGCGAGGAGTTCGCCGAGACGGTGCGCTCCTGGGCGCATCGCCTCGCCGCGAAGTCACCGCTGCTGATGCGGCTGGGGAAGGACGCCATCGCCGCCACCCGGGACCTTCCGCTTCGTGAGGCGCTCGACGGGCTGCGCTCGCAGCTGGCTCTCGCCTTCACCACGGAGGACATCAAGGAGGGGGTCGCCGCATTCCGGGAGAAGCGCGATCCGGTGTGGCGCATGCGTTGAGCGCTGCGGGAGCAGCGGACGGGTAGCCGTCGGGATGACGAGTCTTCCCCCCAGGAGCGATGTGCGACACAGGCCTCCGGTCGGACGATGGCGCTACTCGATCCGACGTAACTCGGGCCGTGAGGCCCGGTACGCGGCGTCCGACGACGCCGCCGCGAACCACCGGAGGACCCGTGACCACCACCGAGGCGGACACCGCCACCACGAAGCCGGTGCCCGACGACATCGCCCGGCAGATCGTCCTGCCGGAGGGCCACCGCGACGAGGTCGCGCTGTTCGCGGCCTACAAGTGGCTGCGGGAGAACAACCCGCTCGCCCAGGTCCACGTCGAGGGCTACGACCCGCTCTGGCTGGTCACCAAGCACGCGGACCTGATGGAGGTCGAGCGCCAGCCCGACGTCTTCACCAGCGGCGGTGGCGAGGAGAAGGGTTCGCACAACCCGATCCTCGCCAATCAGGCGGGCGACGCGTTCACCAAGAGCCTCACAGGCGGCAGCCTGCGCATCCTCGAGACCGTGACCTACCTCGACCCGCCGGAGCACACGGCTGTCAAGGACGTCGCCAACGACTGGTTCCGCCCGGCGAACCTGAAGCGCTGGGAGGACACGGTCCGGCGGCTCGCCCGCGAGGCGATCGACACGCGGCTGGAGTCCGGTGTGAACGAGATCGACCTCGTCAAGGACTGGGCGATCTACTATCCGCTGCACGTCGTCATGACGCTGTTCGGTGTCCCGGAAGAGGACGAGCCCCGCATGATGGGGCTGACCCAGGACTTCTTCGGCACCGCGGACCCTGACACCGCGCGGGCCGACGTCGAGCCGCTGAGCCCTGAGGCCGCCGCTCAGCAGTGGGCGGCTGCGATCCAGGACTTCTACGCCTACTTCGACTCGCTGGTCGAGGCCCGGCGCGCCGAGCCTCGCGAGGACCTGGCGTCGATCATCGCCAACGCGCGGCGCGAGGACGGCGAGTTCTGGCCGAAGACCTTCGCGTACGGCTGGTTCGTCGCGATCGCCACCGCCGGTCACGACACCACGACGACCACCCTGGCCGCCACGTTGGAGGCGCTCTCCTACCACCCGGAGACCCTCGCCGCGCTGCAGCAGGACCCGAAGCTGATCGGTGACCTGGTCAACGAGGGCCTGCGCTGGGCCTCGCCGGTGAAGCACTTCGTGCGCCGCGCGACGCGCGACTACGAGCTGCGCGGGCGGACCATCCACGAGGGCGACCGGCTGATGCTGCTCTACCAGTCGGGCAACCGGGACGAGGACGTCTTCGACGAGCCGACGAGGTTCGACATCTCGCGGCGGCCGAACCGGCAGATCGCGTTCGGCTACGGCCCGCACATGTGCATCGGTCAGCACCTGGCCAAGCAGGAGCTGCGGATCATGTTCGAGGAGCTGCTGCCCCGGATCAGGTCGATCGAGGTCGTCGGCGAGCGCAAGGTCATGCAGACCAACTTCGTCGGTGGGCTGAAGAACCTCCCGGTCAGGCTGGAGCTGGCGTGACCTCCCCTCCTGCCGGCGCGGGAAGCCGCGTCGTCGTCATCGGTGGGGGACATGCCGCTGCGGCGCTCGTGGGCCTGCTCCGGCAGGAGGGGCACACCGGCGAGATCGTCCTCGTCGGCGACGAGCTGGACCATCCGTACCACCGCCCCCCGCTGTCGAAGAAGTTCGTCGAGGGCGAGCTGGAGCAGTGGCTACGCCCGCCCGAGTTCTACGGCGAGCAGCGCATCACCGTTAGGCTCGGCGAGCAGGCCACTGCCATCGACCGGGCCGCGCGGACCGTGCGGCTCGACTCCGGCGTCGAGCTGGCGTACGACGTCCTGGTGCTTGCCACCGGGGCGCGGCCGCGGCCGCTCCCGGTCCCCGGCGCCGACCTGGGCGGAGTGGGTGCCCTGCGCACCCTCGGCGACGCCCGCGCCCTGCGCAAGTGGATCGAGGAAGGGCGCAGGCTGCTGATCGTCGGCGGCGGCTACATCGGTCTCGAGGTCGCGGCCGTCGCCCGGTCGCGCGGGGCCGAGGTGGTCGTCCTCGAACGCGAGGGGCGCGTGCTCGCCCGTGTGGCGAGCCCCGAACTGTCCGCGATCATGACCGAGCGCCACACCGAGCGGGGGACCGTCATCCGCACGGAGGCGGCGGTCGTGGCGTTCGAAGGCGCGGACCGGCAGGTCCGGCGGGCCGTTCTCGACGGCGGTGAGACGATCGACTGCGATGCGGTCCTGGTAGGCGTGGGAGCCCTGCCCCGGGACGAGCTCGCGACCGCCGCGGGGATCGAGACCGGTCCGCCGGGCCGTCCCGGTGTCCTGGTGGACGCCGGTGCGCGGACCAGCGATCCGGCGGTGCTCGCGATCGGCGACGTGACGTGCCGACCCGTCCCCGGTGTGGAGGGCCCGGCCCGGCTGGAGAGCATCCCGAGCGCCACGGAGCAGGCGAAGCAGGCCGCGGCGACGATCCTCGGGACGCCGCCCCCGCAGTCCGAGACGCCGTGGTTCTGGTCGGACCAGTTCGACCTCAAGCTGAAGATCGCAGGCATGGTCGCGCCGGGTCCGGAGACCGTGCTGCGCGGCGACCCCGCGCGCGGTCGCTTCGCCCTGTTCCATCTGGTGGACGGCAGACCGGTGGCGGTCGAGTCGGCCAACGCCTCGCCCGAGTTCATGGCGGGCAAGAAGTGGATCGGTGCGGGCACGCGCCTTGATCCCGACGTGCTGCGGGACGCGGACGCCGCGCTCCGCGGCGCCGCGCTCTGACCCCTGACCTTCCCGGACGCCATCAGACCCCGGCGAGCACACCCTCGCCCCAACCCAGGAGCACCATGCCCAAGGTCACCTACGTGGTCCCCGACGGTTCCGTACACGACGTCGAGGTGCCGGCCGGACAGAGCGTCATGGACGGGTCGGTCCGCAACAACCTGCCCGGCATCGTCGCCGAGTGCGGGGGGAGCTGCTCGTGCGCGACGTGCCACGTGTACCTCGACGAGGAGTTCGCAGGTCTGTTCGACGAGGCCACGGACGAGGAACGGGACCTGCTGGAGTTCGCCGAGGGTTCCGACGCGCGCTCCCGGCTGTCCTGTCAGCTCATCGTCCGCGACGGATGTGACGGCGTGCGGATCAGCGTCCCGGACACGAACGGCTGACCCGTCCCGCCCCGAGTAGTAGCCGCAGACAGCCGAGGAGCTGAAGAGAGCACATGAGCGTCCTGACCGGAACCACCGACTACACCTGGTTCTACATCGACGGCCAGACCGCGAAGCCGGACTCGGGGGAGACCCTCGCGGTACAGGCGGCGGCGACCGAGGAGCGCCTCGGCAGCGTGCCGGTGTCGACCGAGCGCGACATCGACGACGCCGTGGCCGCGGCCCGGCGCGCCTTCGACGACCCGCAGGGTTGGGCCCACTGGGAGCCCACCCACCGACAGGAGGCGCTCGAGCGCTTCGCCGTAGCCCTGGAGAAACGTGCCCAGGAGACCGCCACGCGGGTGAGCCTGCAGAACGGCATGCCGATCTGGTTGGCCCAGCAGTTCGAGGCCGGATTCCCGGCGCTGCTGCTGCGCTACTACTCCGGTCTCGTCGCGAGCACTCCCCAGGAGGAGACCCGGGACGGGATGCTGGGCGGCAAGGCCCGGGTGATCCGCGAGCCCGTCGGCGTTGTCGGCGCGGTCGTGCCGTGGAACGTCCCGCAGGGCATCACGTTCCTCAAGCTCGCCCCGGCGCTGGCCGCCGGCTGCACCGTGGTGCTCAAGCCCGCCCCCGAGACCGTGCTCGACGCTATGTTGATGGCCGAGGCCGCGCTGGAGGCCGAGCTGCCCCCGGGCGTGCTCAACGTCGTTCCCGGCGGGCGCGAGGTCGGGGCGCACCTCATCGCGCACCCCGGTGTCGACAAGGTCTCGTTCACCGGCTCGACGGCGGCGGGCCGCGCGATCGCCGAGACCTGCGGCCGGCTGCTGCGCCCGGTCACCCTGGAGCTCGGCGGTAAGTCCGCGGCGATCGTGCTCGACGACGCCGACCTGTCGTCGACCATCGAGAGCTTCTTCGCCTCGACCCTGCTCAACAACGGGCAGATCTGCTGGCTGGGCACCCGCGTACTCGCACCGCAGCACCGCTACCAGGAGGTCGTCGACACCGTCAGCGGGCTGGCCGGGTCGCTGCGCATCGGTGACCCGCTCGACGAGTCGACCCAGATCGGGCCGCTCGTGTCGTCGCGGCAGCGGGACCGGGTCGAGTCCTACATCGCCAAGGGCAAGGCGGAGGGCGGTCGACTGACCGTCGGCGGCGGCCGCCCCGAGGCGTTCGACCGCGGCTGGTTCGTGCAGCCGACGGTGTTCGCCGATGTGGACAACAACCACACGATCGCCCAGGAGGAGATCTTCGGGCCGGTGCTGTCGGTGATCCCCTACGGCACCGAGGACGAGGCCGTCGCGATCGCGAACGCGTCGGACTTCGGCCTCGGCGGCAGCGTCTGGACGGCGGACCCCGAGCGCGGCGAGGCCGTGGCCCGCCGGGTGCGCACCGGGACGATCGGCATCAACGCCTATGTCAACGAGCCGACCGCGCCCTTCGGCGGTGTGAAGGCCAGCGGCATGGGCCGGGAGATGGGCCCCGAGGCGCTGCACAGCTACCAGGTCCTCAAGACCGTCTACCTCGACGCCTCCGCCTGAGCGCGGCGTCTGTGAACGAAGGAGATCCCATGAAGAGCCGCGGAGCCATCATCCGCCAGGCGCCTGGCAAGTTCGAGATCGCCGATCTGCTCGTCGACGAGCCCCGGCAGAACGAGCTGCGGGTCAAGATGGTCGCGTCGGGCCTGTGCCACTCCGATGACCACATGACCACCGGCGACCTGCCGGTGGCCGTGTACCCGGTGTGCGGTGGCCACGAGGGCGGCGGCATCGTCGAGGCCGTCGGGCCGAACACCACGGGCTACGAGGTCGGTGACAAGGTCATCTTCTCGTTCCTGCCCGCCTGTGGGAAGTGCCGCTGGTGCTCGACGGGGCACCAGAACCTGTGCGACCTGGGCGCGAACGCGCTGCTCGGGGCGCGCTGGGACGACCCGACGAGCTTCCGGCTGCAGCTGGAGGACGGCACTCCCGTCGGCCAGGCGCTGGGCATCTCCACCTTCGCCGAGCACACCACGGTCGCCGTCGACTCGGCGATCAAGGTGCCCGCCGACACCCCGCTGGAGAAGGCCTGCCTGCTGGGCTGCGCCGCGGGCACCGGATGGGGCTCGGCGGTGTACACCGGCGGCGTGCAGGCCGGCGACACGGTCCTGATCCTGGGCTCCGGAGGCATCGGCTCGAACGCCGTCCAGGGTGCTGTGCACGCGGGCGCGGCCCGGGTGATCGTGGTCGACCCGGTGGCGTTCAAGCGGGACGTCGCCCTCTCCCTCGGGGCCACCCACGCCGTCGAGACGGTCGAGGAGGGCACCGCCCTCGCGCAGAGCTTCACCAACGGGCAGGGCGCGGACGTCGCCATCGTGACGACCGGGGTCATCACCGGCCCGCACATCGCGCAGGCCTTCGCCGGCGTGCGCAAGCAGGGCACGGTCGTGGTGACCGCGCTCGGCAACGCGACCGAGGTCGGCATCCCGGTGCCGCTGCTCGAGCTGGTCCTCTTCGAGAAGAAGATCAAGGGCTCGCTGTTCGGGTCCTCGAACCCGCGGGCGGACATCCCCAAGCTGCTCGAGCTCTACCAGGCGGGCGTCCTCAAGCTCGACGAGCTGATCACCACCGAGTACGCCCTCGACGACATCAACCAGGGCTACGAGGACATGCACGCCGGGCGCAACATCCGCGGCGTCATCCGGTTCTGACGGGCGCGATCCCCGGGAACGACCAGGGACCCCGCCGGGCCCACGACCGCATCGGTGGGCCGGGCGGGGTCACGCCGTGTGTCGGGCGCGCGGCGCGGGCCTCAGGGCCTCAGCCCATGCTGCTTCCGCCGTTGACGCCGATCACCTGGCCGGTCACGAACCCGGACTCGGGCCGCAGGAGATAGGCGACGGCGCCCGCGACCTCGGCGGGATCGGCGGGCCGGGCCATCGGGATCAGTCGTACGGCGTCGTCGACCACCGCCTCGAGGGCGGACGGGAGCGTGCCCGCCTCGATCGCCGCGGCGAGCTCGGGGGTTAGCGTGTAGGACGGCGCGACCGTGTTCACCGAGACGCCGGCGTGGGCGAACTCCCGCGCCAGCCCGACGGCGAGGGCGTGCACGCCACCCTTCGCCGCGTTGTAGATCGCGTGTGCGGTCAGTCCGTTGCGCACGGACTCGGCGCCGATGTTGACGATGCGCCCGCCGCCCCCGGCGACGAGATGGGGGAGCACGGCCAGCGTGGACCGCAGGGTCGTCCACAGGTTGTTGTCGATCGTCGCCCGCAGGGTCTCCTCGGTGTGCTCCAGCGTCGGCCGGATGACTCCGCCGCCGGCGTTGTTGACCAGCGCGTAGACCTGCCCGAAGGCGTCGATCGCCGCGGTCAGCATCCGTTCCGCGGTCCCGGGGGCGGAGAGGTCACCCGCAAACCCAGTCGGTACGGGTACCCCCTCGCCGGGCTCGAGCGCGTCGAGACCGCCCTTGAGTTCCTGCTCGTCGCGGGCCGCGACGAGCAGGCCGGCGCCGTCGGTGAGGAGCCGGCGGGAGACGGCCAGGCCGATGCCGGTCGCCCCGCCGGTCACGATCACGGCCCGCCCGAGGAGCGGGCGGGCCGGGTCGGTGCTCTCGCGAGTGGTCACAGGATGATCGCCACGTCGGAGACCTGGCGGAGGCTGCCCATCCGCAGCACGCACCGTTTCGACGCGATGCGCAGCCTGCCGTCGACGACCCGCAGGCGGTACTGGTAGCGGCCTGCGTAGGAGTACGAGCGCTCCCCGCGGAAGCGCCAGACCACGAACTCGGCCAGGACCGGCAGCTCGTCGCCCTCGACGGGGAGGAGGCGCACGTTCGTCACCTGATGGCTGGTGGCGGAGTGCGGGTACTCGCGGTGGGCGCGCCGGGAGTTGAGCCGCTCGACCCGGCAGGACAGTCGCAGGTGGTCGTCGTCGACGAGCACCAGGTCCCGGGCCGGATCTCCCTCCGGGGTGTCGTTGCAGGGGATCACGTAGCGGCAGTCGTCGGTGTAGAGGGTCAGCCAGGTGTCGAGCTCCCAGTCGTCGAGCAGGCCGGCCTCGAGGTAGAGCAGGTCCTCGACCTGGTCCCGGGTCACCCCGTCCAACCGGCCGACCTCGGGGGCGGGCACCGGCCCGGCGTCGGATCGCGCGTCCGCGGTGGCGGTCATCGGGTCTCTCCCATCATCTGCTCGTTCCAGCGCCGCCAGAAGGCACGCATCTGTTCCTCGTCGTTGGCCTGCGGCTCGCGGGCCATGCCGCGGGAGATGTCGTTCCACTCCACTCCGCCGCTGTGGAAGCCCTGCTGGCAGGACTCGAGGGCCTCGATGTCGTCCGGGGTGGCGAACCCGCCGGGGCCGAGGAAGGTCAGGAAGCTGTCCAGCCGGCGCTGGCGCAGCTGGGGCAGCTCCTCGCTGGGGGCGAGCTCCCAGGCGGTGACCTCCATGCGGTCCGCGGAGACCGGCACGAAGGTGCGGACGGTGACCGCCATGATGTCGTTGATCACGAGGTTGGGGTAGATCAGCAGGTTGCGGTTGGTGTCCGCCATCCGCGAGGCACGCTGCTCGCCGTGGCGCTCCACCAGCTCCGCGCGCAGCCGGCCGATCTCCTCCCGGGAGGCCTCACCGAACAGCGGCTCCCACTTGGCCACGGGGCGGCCCCACGGGGCGGCGTACTCCAGGACCGCGTGGCCGTTCCCGAGCGACTTCGCCGTGCCCTGCACACCGCCCGCGAGATCGGTGCCCAGGGCGACCAGGTACTTGAAGTAGGTGTCGTGGGTCGACACGGCGTGGTAGCCGTCGATGCTGTTCTCCGCCAGAAGCTTCCAGTTCGCGTTGATCGCGTACTCGTTGGTGCCGGAGATGATCTCGGGGGTCCCGGTCGCGTCGACGACGAGGTCGATGTACTCCTTCGCGTCCGCCAGGTACTCGACCAGACCCACGATGGTCGGGTCGTAGGAGAGGAACACGAAGCCGCGGTAGCTCTCGACACGGGGGACGCTGCGCAGGCCGAGCGCCGAGAAGTCGAGCCCGTCGCCGTAGGCCTGCCGGTCCGGGACACCGACCAGGTCGCCGTCGGTGTTGAACGACCAGGCGTGGTAGAAGCACGAGAAGACCTTGGCGGTGCCGCGGTCGGTACGGCACACCATCGCGCCGCGGTGTGTGCAGCTGTTGTGGAAGACGTTTACCTGCCCGGAGCGCCCGCGGACCATGAAGATCTGTCGGCCGCCGACGGGACGGCGCACGTAGTCGCCCTTGTCCGGGATCTCGGACTCGTGCCCGACGTAGAGCCAGCTGCGCGCGAAGACACGCTCCAGTTCCAGGGCATGGACCTCGGGCGACGTCATGGTCGAGCGGTGCACCCGGAAGCGGTGTCCGGCGTGATCCTCCTCGACGAGAGGGCCACTCGGAGCCTGCTGCCGGATCGGGTCGTGCGTGACGGTCATGTGTCTGACTCCTCGACGGCGTCGTCCAGGTTCCCGCCTCGATCGGCGGATTTGGTCCGACCGTACCGATCCTGTGTGTAGGATTCAAGACAATCGACCCTGAGGAGGCTCCGTGCCGGAGGACGGGAGGCCGCTGTCACGTGCCCAGCGGGTGGCGGCGGACGTCGAGAACGAACTGCTGGCGGAGCGCACTCCAGTGGGCGCCAACCTCGGGCGCCGGACGGACCTCATGGAGCGGTTCGGGGTCAGTCCCACCGTGATGAACGAGGCCCTGCGGATCCTGCGGGACCGTGGCCTGGTGGTGGTCAGATCGGGGCCCGGGGGAGGGGTGTTCGTCGCGAGCCGACCGCCGCAGGTGCGGCTCGGGGCGCTCGACCTGTGGTTCACCGGCACCGGTGCGGACCCGTTGGAGCTGTTCGAGGCCCGTACCCATCTCGAGGACGTCCTGGCCAGGGTCGCGGTCGACCGCGCAGGACCGTCGGACGTGCGCGACATGGAGTGGGCGCTCGAGGCGATGCGGTCCGCCGCCGACCCGCGGGCCTATCTCGAGGCGAACCTGCGGCTGCACCTGGCGATCGCCCGTGCGGCCCGGATCCCGGTGCTGGCCGGCATGTACGAGTCCATCGCCGCGATCATCAGCGGGAGCCTGGTGCGCGTCGAGCTCCTCCCCGGGCACGAGGAGATGTACGCCCACAACATCCAGGTGCACGCGGAGCTGGTGGCGGCGATCCGGGACGGCGACCGGGAGGCGCTCGACAAGGTGCTGGGCCTGCATCGGGGCGACCTCGTCCGGGCCGTGGACTCCTCGCGCTCGCCGGTGACGGCCGACGACTCTTGAATCTTGCATACAGGATTGCGTAGGGTGGCCCGACGGCAGCGACGCCGACGACACGTGGAGGGATCATGGCGGAGTTCCTCGGCCTGGGGCTGACGCACTACCCACTGCTCGCCGGGACGGACGAACACATGGCCGGCCTCCTGCGCTGGACGCTGACCGACCCGGACATCCCGCAGGAGCTGAAAGACCCGACCTCCTGGCCGGAACGGATGCGCCGAGAGTGGGGCGAGGACGGCGGGACCGCCGCGGCTTCCGCCCACCGGGCCGAGCTCGTCGAGCACCTCGCACGCTGCCGGGCCGAGCTCGACGAGTTCCGGCCCGACCTGGTGGTCGTGTGGGGCGACGACCAGTACGAGAACTTCCGCGAGGAGGTCGTGCCGCCCTTCTGCGTGCTGGCCTACGACGACCTCGAGGTCCCGGCGTTCGAGGTGATGAACGAGCGCGGCAGCCCCAACGCCTGGGGCCTCCCGGATGACTTCGGGATCACCCTGCACGGCGACGCCGCCGCGGCCCGACGCCTGGCGAACGTCCTCATCGAGTCGGGCTTCGACATGGCGTACTCGTACCGCAAGCGGGCGGGGGCGCACTTCCCGCACGCCATCCTCAACACCCAGCTGTTCCTCGACTACAACGATGCCGGATCCAAGTTCCCGTACCCGCTGCTGCCGATCACCGTGAACTGCTACGGGCAGCACGCGATTGCACGCAAGGGTGGGTTGGCGCGGTTCGCCGACATCGCCCACGAGCAGCTGGATCCCGTCGGTCCCTCGCCGGCGCGCTGCCTGGACCTCGGCGCCGCCGTCGCCCGGGCCTTCCGGGACACCGACCTGCGGGTCGCGCTGGTGGCGTCGTCGAGCTGGTCGCACGCGTTCCTCACCGACAAGCTGTGGCACCTGCGCCCGGACACCCCCGCCGACGAGCGGCTCTACGAAGCTTTCCTCGCCGACGACGTCGACACCTGGCGCGCGGTCGCCGGCGCCGAGATCGTCGATGCCGGACAGCACGAGATGCTCAACTGGTTCTGCCTGCTGGGGGCGGTGCACGAGCTCGGGCTGCCGCGTGACTGGTCGACCTTCGTGACCACCGACGTGTTCAACTCCAACAAGTGCTTCGCCGTCTTCAAGGCGCCTGCCGAGGTGGGTGCCGGGACGGCGGGACGGGACGTCTCATGACCACGGCAACGGCCGCCGACCTCGTGCAGCGCAATCGGGTCGTCGTGCCCGGCCTCACCGCTGAGCCGATCGACACCTTCTACCTCGAGGCCGGGAGCGGCGCACCGGTACTGCTGCTGCACGGCTCCGGACCCGGGGTCTCGGGCTGGGCGAACTGGCAGCACACGATCCCGGGTCTCGCCGAGCACTTCCGCGTCCTCGCGCCGGACACCGTCGGCTACGGCGCGACCTCACGGCCCGCCGACGTCGTGTACTCATTGCAGACCTGGACCGACCACATCGTCGGGTTCATGGACGCGCTGGGGCTCGACCGCGTCTCACTCGTCGGCAACTCCCTCGGTGGGCGGATCTCCCTCGACATGGCCGAGCGATACCCGGACCGGGTCGAGCGGATGGTGCTCATGGGGTCGCCCGGCGTGGGGATGACCGTGACGGACGGGCTGAAGGCCCTGCGGGCCTACGAGCCGTCTCCCGAGAACATGCGGGCGTTGCTGCTCGACTACTTCGCCGTCGACAAGTCGATCATCACCGACGAGCTGGTGCGCATCCGGTACGAGGCGAGCGTCGAGACCTTCGACGCCTATCGAGCGATGTTCACCGATCCGCGGCACAAGGGCAACGAGCTGGGCATCACCGAGGAGCAGGCCCGCGCGATCCGCACGCCCTCACTGCTCGTCCACGGCCGCGAGGACAAGGTCGTCCCGCCGGAGGTGTCGTGGACGATGCTCCACCTCCTGGCGGATGCCGACCTGCACGTGTTCGCACGCTGCGGGCACTGGACGCAGATCGAGCGGGCCGGCGAGTTCACGGCGCTGGTGGCGGACTTCCTTCGTGGGTGACCCGAGCAGCAGCACGCCCGTGCTGACCCCTCCGATCACACCGCACGGCCGGCCGGAGGAGCTGTTCGCCGTGGCGCCGCTCCGAGCCGGCCGTGGTTGGGCGGCAGGGACGATGACGCTCGGCCCGTGGTTGCAGGATGGGCTCGGCGGGGACGGGCTGGCATCCGGCGCCCTCGCCGTGCTCATGGATGACGTGGTGGGGCAGGCCGCCCTCTCGTGCATGCCGTCGGAGATGTGGGCCGTCACCACGGAGCTGAGCCTGAGCTTCCCAGCGCCGCTGCCTGCCGGGGGCCGCGTGCTCGCGGAGTCGGAGATGCTGCACGTGGACAGCAACGGTGGCGCGGCCCGCGGGCGCGCCGTCCACGAGGACGGGTCCGTCGTCGCGGCGGCCACGGTCTGGCTGCACGCCGTGACCGGGGTGCCGGCCGCCGGTGCGGCGGCGACCGGTGGCGAGGCCCGCCGTCGTGCAGGACTCTCCGCCGCGCTCGGCGTTCTCCACGAGGGTGGTGGGCGGCTCACGACCGAGCCGTCATCCTGGCTGGAGAATGCCCAGGGGGTGATGCACGGTGGTGTCCTCGCCTGCCTGGCCGAGATGTCCGGTCGCCGTGCCGCACCGCAGGAGGCGGTCCGGGGTGGGCCCCTCGGCGGGCGCTGGCGAACCTCGTCGGTGCACGTCGTCTACCTGCGGCCGGCGACCGGTCCGCTGACCGTCGTCCCTGAGCTCCTGCACGCCGGGCGTTCGCTGGCGAGCACCCGGGTCCGCATCCTGGGGGCCACCGGAAAGGCGGTCGCTGAGGCATCGGTCCTCCTGCGACTCACTGACGATGGGCTCGGGGCCGGCGGCAGTGGGACATGACAGGGAAGGGTCGATGACCGGGTACGGCTTGACGATCTTCGGAGGAGGGCGGGGAGCGGATCGGTACGCACGGCTCGGTGCGATCGCCCGCGAAGCCGAGGATGCCGGCTTCGACGGCGTGTGGGTGAGTGAGCTCTACAACCGGTCCGCCACGGTCTCGAGGGCCATGCTGGCCGCGGCGACCTCGCGAGTCATGGTGGGCTCGAACATCGCTTACGGCCCTGGCCGCTCGCCTTTGATCTTGGCGGCGGAGGCGCGCGACCTCGACGAGCTCTCGGAGGGCCGGTTAGTGCTGGGCCTCGGCACCGGCACGCGCGGCATGCTGGAGAACTGGCTGAGCGTGAGCGGGGAGTCGCCGGCCGCGAGAATTACCGAGCTGGTCGAGGTGCTGCGGAAGCTGTGGCGGCTGCACGAGGGCCCGGTGCACCACGAGGGGCGCTTCTACAAGGTCAACGTGTCACCGACTGCAGACACGCCGCCGCCGTTTCAAGAACATCTGCCGATCTGGACCGCGGGCGTCAACCCGGGCATGATCCGGGCGGCCGGACGGGCCTCCGACGGCCTGGTCGGGCACCCGATGTTCACGCGCCGCTACCTCGACGAGGTCGTCCGACCGGAGCTGGCCGTGGCTGCTACCGCAGCCGGTCGCAACCTCGACGCGTTCCAGGTCATGGGTATCCGGATCTGCGCCGTGGCCGAGGGGGCGTCCGACCTCGAGCAGGCCCGGCGCCGGGCGGCGTTCGCCGTCGCCCAGTACGCCGCGTCGCGGGTCTACGACCGGTTGTTCGCCCTGCACGGTTGGACCTCCGAGCAGGAGCACATCCGCGAGGCGGCCCGCGCGAAGGACTTCGCGGCCATGGCGGCAGCGGTACCCGATGCCGCGATCGACGAGTGCACGATCGTCGGCACCGCCGCCGATCTACCCACGGTGGTGGCCAGGCATGCGGAGCCGGTCGATCACCTCGTCCTGACGCCTCCGCCGTGGGGGCTCGACCCCGAGGAGACCGACCAGATGACGAGCCGGCTCATCGCGGCGATGCGCCGTCCGCTCGCGCCGCCACCGGCGAGGTGATGCCCGTGCTTGCTCCGACGGCCGTCGACGTCCACGCCCACCATCTCGGCACGGACGTCCCGCAGCCTGGCCCGCACGACCCGTCCGCACCCCGACTCGTCCTCGACAGCGGGTCCGCGGGAAGGATCATGTGCGGCGAGGTCACCTTCCGGAAGGTGACGTCCGTGCTCTGGGACGTCGACGAGCGCCTGCGTGAGATGGACATTGCGGGTGTCTCCCACCAGGTCGTCTCGCCCGTGCCGGTCACCATGGAGCACGCGTGCTCCCCGGGCGCCGACCCCGCCTATGCGAGCTGGATCAACGACTCCGTGGCCGCCGCGTGCGAGCGGTCGGACCGGCGGCTCCTGGGCCTGGGCTGCCTGCCCCTCGCCGACATCGGCAAGGCGGTCGACGAGCTGGCCCGTTGCCGGGATCTGGGGTTGCGTGGGGTCGAGATCGGCACGCGGGTCGGTGACCTCGACCTCGACGCCCCTGAGCTCGCCCCCTTCTGGGCAGCCTGCGACCGGGTCGGCGCGGCGGTGTTCGTCCACCCGATCCTCGGCGGACAGGGCGTGGTTCGCCGGGCCGGCCAGCCCTACGACCTGGGACTCGGGATGCTTGCGGACACCGCCATCGCCGCATCGTCGCTGGTCTTCGGCGGCGTTTTGGAGCGCCATCCGAACCTTCGGGTCGCCCTGGCGCACGGCTGCGGCGCCTTCCCCTGGGCCTACCCCCGCCTGCGGGTCGCCGCGGATCTGGGTGGTGCGGGTGACCCAGACCTCTGGGACGCGCTGACGCGCCGGCTGTACGCCGACACCCTCGTGTTCGACGACGAGCATCTCCGGCTGCTCGTCCACCGCTTCGGCGCGGACCGACTGCTGCTCGGCAGCGACGCACCCTTCTTCCCCGACCAACTGGCGAAGTCGATGCGCTCGGTCGAAGTGGCCCGCGAGTCGGGTGCGCTGCCCGCCGACCTCGGTCACGAGCGCCTGTGCCGCAACGCCCTGGAGTTCCTGGGCCTGGACGATGCCTGAGCCCGCAGGCCCTCGGGGACGCCGGCACGAGTACCTGGCCCTCGGGGCCGATTCCCTCACCGACGGAAGGACGACCATGCCGAACGGCATCCAGGAGGCCGCCGAGCGGCTGCTCGAGGCCACGCGGACGCGCACCCCGTGCGCGCCGATCCGAGACCTGCTGCCCGACGGGAACGCCGGGACGGCGTACGCCGTGCAGAACATCCTGACCGCGCGGTCCCTGGAGGAGGGCCGTCGGATCGTCGGCCGCAAGGTCGGCCTGACGTCACCGGCCGTACAGCGGCAGCTCGGTGTCGACCGCCCCGACTTCGGCGTGCTGTTCGCCGACATGGAGGTCGCGGACGCCACGGTGGCCGACTCGGGCCGGCTGCTCCAGCCGAAGGTGGAGGCGGAGATCGCCTTCGTCCTGGCCGCCGACCTCGACGCCGCGGACCTCGACGCCGCCGCGGTCCGGGCCGCCACCGCACACGTGGTGGCGGCGCTGGAGATCGTGGACAGCCGGATCGCCGGCTGGGACATCACGTTCGCGGACACCGTGGCCGATAACGCCTCCAGTGCGATGTACGTGCTCGGGACCGAGCGGCTCGATCTCGCCGGGCTGGACCTGACCACGGTACGGATGGAACTGGTCGACGGGGCCGGCGCCACGGTGAGCGAGGGGACCGGGGCGGCGTGCCTGGGCGACCCGGTCGAGGCGGTGCTGTGGCTGGCCCGGACCTGCCGGGATCTCGGGGTCCCGCTGCGGGCGGGGGAGGTTGTGCTGTCCGGCGCTCTGGGGCCGATGGTGCCCGCGACGACGGACGGCGTCTACACCGCGCGCCTGTCCGACCTCGGCACCGTGTCGGTCGGCTTCTCGGGCACCGCCCTTCGGCCCGGTGGCGGTGTCGCCCACACCCGCCCGCTGAGCGTCGCGAACTGAGAGGACGCACGCCTTGAGGACGAAGGTCGCGATCGTCGGTTCGGGCAACATCGGCTCGGACCTGATGTTCAAGGTGATCCGGCTGTCGCAGACGCTGGAGATGGGCGCCATGGTCGGCATCGACCCCGCTTCCGACGGGCTCGCCCGGGCACAGCGACTCGGGTACGCCACCACCGCCGAGGGTGTGCCGGGCCTACTGCAGCTGCCGGTGTTCGATGACATCGGTGTGGTCTTCGACGCCACCTCGGCCAGGGCACACGTCGCCAACGCCGCCCTGCTGGAGCCGCACGGGAAGATCCTTGTCGACCTCACGCCCGCCGCTCTCGGCCCGTTCGTGGTGCCCGCGGTCAACCTCGACCAGCACCGCACCGCACGCAACGTCAACATGGTGACCTGCGGTGGGCAGGCGACGATCCCGATGGTCGCCGCGGTCTCGCGGGTCACGGACGTGCCCTACGCCGAGATCGTCGCCTCCATCGCCGCCCGCTCGGCCGGACCCGGAACCCGGGCCAACATCGACGAGTTCACCGAGACCACGTCGAAGGCGATCGAGGTCGTCGGCGGCGCGCGCCGTGGCAAGGCGATCATCGTGCTGAACCCGGCGGAACCGCCCATGATCATGCGCGACACCGTGCTGTGCCTCGCGGCGGGCGGGGACCCCGACGAGATCCGGGCCTCGGTGAACGCCATGCGCGCCGAGGTCGCCCACTATGTGCCCGGCTACCGGCTCAAGCAACAGGTCCAGGTCGACCCGATCCTCGACGACGAGCCGCTGAGCACCCTGATCGGCGACGCCCCGCGCCCGCGCTGGCGGGTCGCGGTCTTCCTCGAGGTCGAAGGTGCGGCGCACTACCTGCCCTCGTACGCCGGGAACCTGGACATCATGACCTCGGCCGCGCTGCGCACAGCCGAGCAGTTGGTCGGCGCTCAGCTGGAGGTGACCCGGTGACCGCACAGCTCTACATTCAGGACGTCACCCTGCGGGACGGTATGCACGCCGTCCGGCACCGGATGACACCCGAGCAGGTGCGGGCCATCGCCGCTGCCCTGGACAGGGCCGGGGTCGCGGCCATCGAGGTCGCGCACGGCGACGGCCTGGCCGGGGCCAGCCTGACCTACGGTCCGGGCAGCCACACCGACTGGGAGTGGATCACCGCCGCGGCCGAGGTCGTCGAGCACGCTGTGCTCACCACCCTGCTGCTGCCCGGCATCGGCACGATCGAGCAGCTGCGGACGGCCTTCGACCTGGGCGTGCGCTCGGTGCGCGTGGCCACTCACGCGACCGAGGCCGACATCGCGATCCAGCACATCGAGACCGCCCGCGAGCTCGGGATGGACGTGTCCGGGTTCCTGATGATGTCGCACATGGCCCCCGCCACCGACCTGGCGGCCCAGGCGAAGATCATGGAGAAGGCCGGCGCGCACTGCGTCTACGTGACCGACTCCGGTGGCCGGCTGACCATGCGCGACGTCCGTGATCGGGTCCGCGCCTACCGCGACGTCCTGGAGCCCACGACCCAGATCGGCATCCACGCCCACGAGAACCTCTCGCTGTCGGTGGCGAACTCGGTGGTCGCCGTCGAGGAGGGGGTGACGCGGGTCGACGCCTCCCTGGCCGGGCACGGCGCCGGCGCCGGGAACTGTCCCGTCGAGGCCTTCGTCGCGGTCGCGGACCTCCACGGCTGGGACCACGGCTGCGACCTGTTCGCCCTGCAGGACGCCGCCGACGACATCGTCCGCCCGCTGCAGGACCGGCCCGTGCGCGTGGACCGGGAGACCCTCACGCTGGGCTTCGCAGGGGTGTACTCCAGCTTCCTGCGCCACGCCGAGCGCGCGGCCACGCAGTACGGCCTCGACACGCGGGACATCCTCGTCGAGGTCGGCCGCCGCGGCCTCGTCGGCGGCCAGGAGGACATGATCGTCGACATCGCCCTCGACCTCGCCGGGAACCGCGTCTGAGAACGGTCCCCGGCGCCGCGGGCGGACCGGCGGCTGTCAGGTCCCGGGCCGCGCCAGGTCGCGGAGCAGGAACTTCTGGATCTTGCCGGTCGCAGTCATCGGCAGTTGGTCGACCAGGACGACCTTCTCCGGGAGCTTCTGCATCGAGATGTCGCGTCCCGTGAGGAACGACGCGATGTCCTCGAGCGTCGGCCGCTCGCCGGGCGTCGGCACCACCACGGCGCACGCCTTCTCGCCGAGCCGCTCGTCTGGGTAGGGCACGACGGCAACCTGGGCGACGGCCGGGTGAGCCAGCACGTAGCCCTCGATCTCGGCCGCGCTGAGGTTCGTGCCCCCGCGGATGATGATGTCCTTCAGCCTGCCGGACACGCGCATGTAGCCGTGTTCGTCGAACTTCCCCAGGTCACCCGTGTGGTGCCAGCCGTCGGAGTCGACGGTGGCAGCCGTGCGCTCCGGGTCGCGCCAGTACCCGAGGATGGCGCCGGGGCCGCGGTAGCAGATCTCACCCTCCTCTCCGACGGCCGCGGGGTCCCCGTCGGGTCCGAGCAGCCGGAGCTCGACGCCTTCCAGCGCGGGGGTGCCGTCCGAGCCCGCCCGACGCTCGAGGGGGTCTCCCGGATGGCAGCAGGTGACAGCGAGCAACTCGGTGCAGCCGTAGAGCGGCATGAGGACGCCGCCGTCGAAGGCCTGGTCGAACTCGACGGCCAGGGCCTCGGGGATGGGCGCGCCGGCACACAGCCAGAAACGCATTGAGGAGAGGTCGAGCCTGGCCTCGCGCTGGGCGTCCAGTGCCATCCGGACGAAGGGGGTCGCGGTGGCCGACGCCGTGCAGCGGTACCGCTCGATGCGGCGCAGCGCCTCGGTGGGCTCCCAGACGTCGAGCAGATGCGTCTCGGATCCTGTCGCGAGTGGGACGAGCACCCCGACCAGCAGGCCGGTGGCGTGCGCGACGGGGGACGGCATGAACATGACGTCGTCCGGACGGGTCTGGAACACGTCCCGGGCCAGACCGCGGGCAGAGAAGTCGATGGTGTTCCAGGTGTGGACGCAGCCCTTGGCGGTCGACTCGGTCCCGGACGTGTAGACGATGACGTGCGGGTCGTCGGGGTCCGGGTACTCGCCGAGGTCCACAGAGCCGGACGCAGGGGCGCACGCCTCGTCGAACGCCAGCTCGCCGGCGGCCGGGGTGGCGCGCGCGACGATGAGGTTCGCGAGCGCCGGGATCTCACGCTGCAGGGCGCGGAACATCTCAGCGTGGTCGAACCCGCGGAACTCGCCGGTGGTGACGGCGGCGACGGCGCCGGAGTTGCGCAGGACGTGCGCGACCTCGGTCTGCCGGTACACGGTCATGATCGGCACCGTCACCGCGCCGATGCGGTTGATCGCCAGGTACGCGATCACGAACTCCGTCCAGCTGGGCAGCTGGACGACAACCCGATCCCCGCGCCGGACGCCGAGGCGCAGCAGCGTGGCGCCGAAGCCGTGTGCACGTTCGCGGAGCGTGCCGTAGTCCAACTCCGTCGTCCCGTCGGACACGAACCGCCGTGTAGGGGTGGCCTCCGCCCAACGGTCGAGGAGGCCGGCAGCGGAACCGCCCTGCCACCACCCGTTCTCACGGTAACGCCGCCGCGTCTCCTCGTCGTACCGGTCGTGCACTGTCAGGGCGGGGGTCTCGGCAGTGACCATCGGTGTTCTCTCCGCTTCGTCGCGAACGCCCGGTTGTGATCGGGGGCACGATGCTAGCGAGAAGGCATCGCCCTTATCAATGGTCGGTCCAAAAGTTACGCTGTCGCCCATGTATCCCGGTGTGCACTCGGCGACGATGCCGGACAGGCCCGCCCTGGTCATGGTCGGGAGCGGGAACCGAGTCACCTGGGCCGAGCTCGACGCCCGCAGTGCGGCGCTGGCGGCCGTGTGGCGCCGCGCCGGCCTCGCGATCGGGGACGTCGTCCTCCTCGCCCTGACCAACGACGTGCGCTGGGCCGAGATCGCCTGGTCCTGCTGGCGTAGTGGCCTGGTGCTCGCTCCCGTCGACACTCACCTCCGTGCGGACGAGCTCGCACCCCTGGTCGAGATGGCCAGGCCGGCCGCCGTGGTGGTGGGGACGGAACTCGTGCCGACGGTCCGGGCCGCCGTGGGTCTCGCGGGGGTCCCGGATCCGATGTGGTCGGTGGTCGGTCAGGGCTACGACCAGATGGTCTCCGCAGCTCGCCCGGAGGACGCTCCACCGGAGACCATGGGCGGCCGGTTGCTGTTCAGCTCGGGCACGACCGGTCGACCAAAGCCATTCCGCGAGAGCCCTCCGGGCGTCCACCCTCGCGAGGTCTCACTGCGGTACGCCACGATGATGACCGACCTGGGCGTGGTCCCGCGCCCTGGCGAGGAGCCGCCGACGTTCCTCAGTCCCGGTCCCGCCTATCACACCGCGCCGATGGGCTTCCTCCACGCAGTGCAGCAGCTCGGCGGCACGGTCGTCATGGCCGAGCGCTTCGACGCGGAGCAGTGCCTCTCCGCGATCGAGCGGCACGAGGTGACGCACAGTCTCTGGGTGCCGACGATGTTCGTGCGCATGCTCCGGCTATCGGCGGAGGTCAGGGGACGGTACGACCTCGACTCCCACCGTGTCGCGGTGCACGGCGCCGCTCCGTGTCCGCCGACGGTCAAGCAGGCGATGCTCGAGTGGTGGGGTCCGATCCTCCACGAGTACTACGGCTCGTCGGAGGGCTACGGGAGGACCTCGATCGGCCCCGAGGAATGGCTCGCGCACCCGGGCTCGGTCGGTCGGGCCAAGGGTGGTTCGATCCGCATCGCCGACGCCGAGGGGCGTGACCTGCCGGCGGGGGAGACCGGGCGCGTCTGGCTCGTCCGCGACGGTGCGCCGGAGCCCCTTCGCCGGCCGGACGGTGGGGCCGACCTCGCGGCGACGCCGGGATGGGGATGTGCGGGTGATCTCGGCAGGCTCGACGACCAGGGGTACCTCTACCTGTCGGGCCGCAGTTCGGAGCTGATCATCACGGGCGGGGTCAACGTCTATCCGCCCGAGGTCGAGGACGTGCTGGCCCTGCATCCGGCCGTGGAAGACGTCGCCGTGTTCGGGGTGCCCGACGGTGAATTCGGCGAGCAGGTCCGCGCGGCGGTCCAACCGCTGGGTACTCCCGGCCCCGGACTCGCGACGGAGCTCGTCGAGTACTGCCGGCAACGGCTGGCGCCCTTCAAGTGCCCGAGGGTCGTCTATGTCGTCGAGCGGCTGCCCCGGACCGAGACGGGCAAGGTGCGCCGGGCCGATCTGCAGGCGCTGTCGCAGGATCGGTGAGGAGTCTGTCTTCCACAGGTTTGGTCTGACCCTTAGCATATTAAGCGCTACGGACCGAAGGAGCTTCGATGGATCTGGCGGACACCCCCGAAGAGGCGACGTTCCGGCAGCGGGTACGGATCTGGCTTGCCGAGTCGCTCCCCGCGCTGCCCTGGCCCGAACCGGTCGAGCTCGTGGACAAGCTGCCGTTCTGGAGGCAGTGGCAGCGGATGCTGTTCGACGGCGGGTTCGCCGGGATGTCGTGGCCCCAGGAGTACGGCGGCCAGGGAGCCGACGCCCGGATCCGAGCGGTCTTCACGGACGAGGCGGACCGCGCCGGCGCCCCGGAGCGGCTGAACACGGTTGGCGAGGACTTCGCCGGGCCCACGATCATCGCGTTCGGAACCGACGCCCAGAAGGAACGCTTCCTGCGCCCGATCCTGGCCGGTGACGAGCTGTGGTGCCAGCTGTTCTCGGAGCCGGATTCCGGTTCCGACCTGGCCTCGCTGCGCACCAAGGCCACGAAGGTCGACGGCGGGTGGCGCATCTCCGGGCAGAAGATCTGGACCAGTCGGGCCCACCTCGCGACAAACGCGATCCTGCTGGCCCGGACGGGCGGCCCCGACCTGCCGCGGCACAAGGGGATCACCTACTTCCTCCTGCCACTGGCGAGTAGGGGCGTGACGGTCAGGCCGCTGGCCCACATGCTGGGCGAGGCGGAGTTCAACGAGGTCTTCCTCGACGACGTCTTCGTGCCGGACGACCTGGTCCTCGGCGAGGTGAACGGCGGCTGGAAGGTCGCCATGGCGACGCTCGGCTTCGAGCGGGTCGGCATCGCGACTGGCCGGGTGAACACCAAGCGCGCGGTGGACGACATCGTCTCCGAGATCCGCGGGATGACCGGCGCGGACGGCACGCCGCTCGGGGCGGACCGCGTCGTCCGGCAGAAGGTCGCTGACCTCTACGGGCGTGCGCTCGTGCACAACGCCATCGGGCAGCGTGTCCTCTCGCTCGCTGCAGACGGCGCGGCACCCGGACCGGTGACCTCGATCGGCAAGCTTTACTTCTGCCCGCTGGTCGAGGACCTGGCCGACTTCCGGCAGTCGCTGTCCCCGATCGGCGGGCAACTGGCGACGACCGAGCAGTCCGACGCCGAGAGCCGCTGGCAGCGGTTGGCCTACCAGGCCCGTGGCACCGCCATCGCCGGTGGCTCGACGTTCATCCAGCGCAACATCGTCGCCGAGCGGATGCTCGGCTTGCCGAGGAGCTGACCGTGTCGACCGTCTCCGAGACGCACGAGGGACAGGACACCGCCTACGTCTGGACCCCGGGACTGGACTACCTGGAGTCGGCCAGGGTCGCCCGGTTCGCCCGCCGACACGGGATCGAGGGGATCGCCGCGCTGCGTGAGCGCTCGGTCGCCGACGTCGGGTGGTACTGGGGCGCTGTCGTCGAGGACCTCGGGCTGCCGTTCAGCTCTCCGTGCTCGCAGGTGCTCGACGACTCGCAGGGCATCACCGACCCCGAGCGGTTCGTCGGCGGCGAGCTGAACCTCGCGGACGCGTGCCTGGCCCGCTGGGCGGCCGATCCCGAGTTCCGTGACCGTCCCGCCGTCGTGCACGAGGACGAGGGCGGGGCGGTCGACCGGCTGACCTTCGCCGAGCTCGACGAGCGGGTGCGACGGGTTGCGGCAGGGCTCCGCGAGCTCGGTGTCGGTCGCGGGGACGCGGTGGCTCTGTACCTTCCGAGGGCCACCGAGGCGGTGATCGCCTTCTACGCGGCGGCCCGGCTCGGGGCGGTGCTGGTCCCGTTCTTCTCCGGGTTCGCCGCCGGTGCGGTCGCGTCGCGGCTGGACGACGCCAACGTCCGCGTGGTGATCGTCGCGGCCTCGACGGTCCGACGGAAGCGCACGGTGGCGATGCTGCCGACGGTGCGGGAGGCAGTGCGTCACTGTCCGGGCGTGCGGCATCTCGTCGTCGTCGGCGGCGAGGGGCACCCTGACGCCGCCGTGCCCGAGGTGTCGTGGCGGGACCTCCTCGCGCACGATCCGGACGCCGGTCCCGCGGTGCAACTCCCGGCGACCGAGACGCTCCTGCTGGCCTACACGTCCGGCACCACCGGCCGTCCGAAGGGTGCGGTGCACACCCACGCCGGCTTCCTCGTGAAGACGGCGTCGGAGGTCGCCTACTCGTTCGACGTCGGCCCCGGCGGCGTGTTCTGCTGGATCACCGACATGGGCTGGATCATGGGCCCGCTGTCGATCGTGGGAACTCATTCCAACGGCGGCACCCTCGTGCTGTACGAGGGTTCGCCGGACGTGCCCGACCTGAACCGGCTCTGGAGCCTCGTCGAGCGACACCGGGTCACGATGCTGGGCGTCTCCCCGACGCTGATCCGCACACTGCGGACCCGCGACAGCGACCTCTCGGGGTTCGACCTGAGGTCGGTGCACACCCCTCGGTTCGACCGGGGAGCCGTGGGACGCCGAGTCCTACGACTGGTTGGCACGGACCGTGTTCGGTGGCCGGGTCCCGATCATCAACTTCTCCGGGGGCACCGAGGTCGGTGGCTCGTTCCTGGCGCCCTACCCGATCGAGCCGATCCGCAGCTGTTCCCTCGGCGGGCCCTCGCTGGGGATGGACGTCGACGTCGTCGACGCCTCGGGGAAGTCGGTACGCGGCGAGGTCGGCGAGCTGGTCTGCCGCCAGCCGTGGCCCGCGATGACCCGGGGGTTCTGGCGTGACCGGAGCGCTACCTCGAGGCCTACTGGTCCACGTTCCCCGGGATGTGGCGGCACGGGGACCACGCGGTGGTCGACGCCGACGGACAGTGGTACCTGCGCGGGCGGTCGGACGACGTCATGAACGTCGCGGGTAAGCGACTGGCGCCGGCGGAGGTCGAGGCCGTGCTGATCGCGCACCCCGACGTGGCGGAGGCCGCCGTCGTCGGAGTGCCGGACGCCAAGAAGGGCGAGGCGGTCTGGGCGTTCTGGGTGCCGCGACAGGGCGACCCGAGCGCTGCGCCGGAGGAGATCGCCGCGGAGCTGCGCGCACGGGTGGCGGACGAGCTGGGCAAGCCGTTCGCGCCTTCGCTGCTCCGCCCCGTGGCACAGCTGCCCAAGACCCGCTCCGCGAAGATCATGCGGCGGGCCGTCCGGGCCGCCGCCCTCGACGAGGATCCCGGGGGCCTGTCCGGAGCCGAGAATCCCGAGGCGCTCGAGGTCGTTCGTGCGGCGGCGCGGGACGCGAAGCGTGCCTCCGATGCCCGCTGACCGAGCGAGCGGTGGTCATGCCCGGTCAGTGGTCGGCGACGGAGATCTCGGTCCGGCTGTCCGCCTCCAGCGCCGCGGCGGCGTAGGAGTGGACGTGCCGGGCCATCCGCCGCACCGCGGCATCGGGGTCGCGTTCCGCAACGGCGCGGGTCACCGACCGGTGGGCCCGCACGGCGATGGAGCGGACCTGCTCGTTGACGAAGCCCTCGTTGTTCGTCGTGGTGTAGATAGCCCGCGAGAGCGCCATCATGACTCCGGTGAGGATCTCGTTGTGGCCCGCCTCGGCCACGGCGATGTGCCAGGCGACGTTCGCCCGCAGGAAGTCGTCCAGGTTCTCGGCCGCGGCGACCTCCTCGTTCGTGACGTCGAGTCGCCGCAGGTCGGTCGGTGTGTGGTGCAGTGCCGCGAGCCGGGCGCAGGACGGCTCGACGGCCTCCCGGGTCTCGTGAACCGAGGCCAGCCGGAGGTGCCGGCCCCGGATCAGCAGGTCCAGCGAGCTGGCCACGGACTCCCCGCCGGGCTGCTGCACGAAAGCGCCGCCCGAGCGACCCGCGCGAATCCGGATCAGCCCTTGCACCTCGAGGATGCGCAGCGCCTCACGCACCGTGGTGCGGCTCATCCGGGTCTGGACGACCAGTTCGCGTTCGGGGGGCAGCGGGGTGCCCTCGCTGTACTCCCCGGACAGGATGCGCTCGCGAAGTTCGTTCGCCAGGACATCCGAGGCCTTGGGCACCTCCATCGCTGGGAGCCGGATCACCGATCGGGCGTCGTTCGGGGCCATCGCGCGCCCTCCTTGGTCTAAAGGTCTGACCCAATCTAGCATCGACAGAGGCGACGCACGGTGCGGTGCGCATCGCGGATCGACGAGGAGCAGGACATGCGTTGGGAACTCTCCGCCGAGCAGGCCGACTTCCGCTCGGTGCTCGCCGACTGGCTGACCGAGGTGTGCGCACCCGAGACGTTGCGCAGCTGGCTGGACGCCGGCGACCACGGCGCTTTCGAGGAGCGCTTCACGGCTGACGGGTGGTTCGGTGTCGGGTCGCCGGAGGACCTCGGGGGCGAGGGGGGTGGGCTCGTGGAGCTTGCTCTCGCGGCCGAGGAGCTCGGGCGCCGTGGGGCGCCGTCGTCGGCCTGGCTGGGGTCGATGCTCGCCCTCCCGGCCCTTGCGCGGGACGCCGAGGCGGCCAAGACGCTGCTGGCGGACGGGATGACGACGGTCCTTGCGGTGCCGTCAGGCGCGGTCCCGAACGGACGGCACGCCCTGGCGGGCGACGGCGGTCTGCGGGGAGCGATCTCGACGGTGCTGGCCGCGACCCGGGCTCGGCGCTTCGTCGTCCCGGTCGAGGACGGAACGCTGCAGCTGGTCGAAGCGGGCCAGGACGCCGTGCGGGTGCACGGACGGGAGCTGACCGATAGGACTCGCACCGTTGGCGACGTGGAGTTCGACGGTGTGCACGGCACGACGATCCCGGGCGACGCGGCCGAGGTGCTCGAGCAGGCGGCCCTGCGTGCCGCGGTGCTGGTGTCGGCCGACGCCCTCGGGGTGATGGAGCGAATGCTCGACGAGACGGTGGAGTACGCCGGTCAGCGCCGTCAGTTCGGCGTGCCGATCGGATCCTTCCAGGCGGTCAAGCACGCGGCGGCGGAAATGCTCGTGAAGGTGGAGTCGGCGCGGTCGATCGTCTATCTCGCAGCGGCTTCCGTGGAGGCGGGGCTGGACGACGCACCTCTGCACGCTGCGGCCGCGAAGGCGCAGGTCTGTGGCGCTGCATCTGTAGCCGCGGACACCGCGCTCACCTTGCACGGGGCCATCGGATACACGTGGGAGCACGACCTCCAGATCTTCTACAAGCGGGCGAAGCTCGACGCGCAGCTGTTCGGCTCCGTCGCCGAGTGGAACGAACGGCTCGCGGCCAGGTTGGAGCTCCTGCCAGGAACGTCACAGGGCTAAGCGTGTCCTTTGGTCAGTCCTTTGTTAGGATCAGACCGATACCAAGACGACGTGGTCCTTGGAGGGGCGCGATGGATTTTCGAGCTCACGGACGATCAGGCGACGATCCGGGACGCGGTCCGGGACCTCGCAGGCAAGTTCGACGATCAGTACTGGATGGAGCACGACCGGGACAAGGAGTTCCCGACCGAGTTCTACGACGCATTGGCGTCGGGCGGCTGGCTCGGCATCACCACACCTGAGGAGTACGGCGGACACGGATTCGGGATCACCGAGGCCTCCATCCTCATCGAGGAGGTCGCCAAGTCCGGCGGTGGCATGAACGCGGCCAGCTCCATCCACCTGTCGATCTTCGGCATGCACCCGGTGATCAAGCACGGCTCGGAGGAGTTGAAGCAGCGCACGCTGCCGCGGATCGTCGACGGCTCGCTGCACGTCTGCTTCGGCGTGACCGAGCCGGGCGCGGGCCTGGACACCACCCGGATCACCACGTTCGCCAAGCGCGAGGGTGATCACTACCGCGTCAACGGCCGCAAGGTGTGGATCTCCAAGGCGATGGAGTCCGAGAAGGTCCTGCTGCTGACCCGCACCCAGAAGGTGGACGAGGTCGCGAAGAAGACGGACGGCATGACGCTGTTCCTCACAGACCTGGACCGCTCCAAGATCGACATCCGGCCCATCCCGAAGATGGGGCGCAACGCGGTGACGTCCAACGAGCTGTTCATCGACGACCTGATCGTCCCCGTGGAGGACCGAGTCGGCGAGGAAGGCCAGGGCTTCACGTACATCCTCGACGGGCTCAACCCGGAGCGGATGCTGGTCGCCGCCGAGGCTCTCGGGATCGGCCGGGTCGCGCTGAACCGCGCGGTCACCTACGGCAACCAGCGCGAGGTGTTCGGCCGTCAGATCGGCATGAACCAGGGCATCCAGTTCCCCCTGGCGGACTCGCTGGCCCACCTCGACGCGGCCGAGCTCATCCTGCGCAAGGCGACCTGGCTCTACGACCAGGGCAAGCCGTGCGGCCGCGAGGCCAACACCGCGAAGTACCTGTGCGCCGAGGCGGGCTTCCAGGCCGCCGACCGGGCCCTGCAGGCCCACGGCGGCATGGGGTACTCCGAGGAGTACAACGTCGCCCGATACTTCCGCGAGGCCCGGCTGATGAGGATCGCCCCGCTGTCGCAGGAGATGGTGCTCAACTACCTGGGCTCGCACGTGCTGGGCCTGCCCCGCAGCTACTAGGAATGGGGAGCTACTGATGCCCGCACTCGACGTCTTCTCGCTCGACGGTCGCGCCGCGCTCGTCACCGGTGCCGGTGGTGGCATCGGCGCCTCGGTCGCGCACGCCTTCTCCCGCGCCGGTGCGGCCGTCATGGTCACTGATGTGAACGAGGACGCGGCTCGTGTCGTCGCCAAACAGATCGTCGAGGCGGGGGGCGTCGCGGACAGTCAGGTGCTCGACGTCCGGGATCGCGCGGCTGCCGACGCAGCTGCGGCGAAGGCCGCTGATCTCGGCGGTGGTGCGATGCACATCGTCGTGAACAATGCGGGAGCGATCTCGCCAGCGATGTTCCCGAAGCTCACCGAGGACGCCTTCCGGCGGATCGTCGAGATCCACCTGGTGGGCTCGTTCACCGTCTCGCAGGCGGCGCTGCCGTTCCTCGCCGACGACGGGTCGGGCCGCATCCTCAACGTCACCTCGGCGGCCGGGCTGGTCGGCACGATCGGTCAGGCCAACTACGGCGCCGCCAAGGCCGGGATCGTCGGGCTCACCAAGTCCCTGGCCAAGGAGCTCGCCCGCAGGCAGATCACCGTGAACGCGCTGGCCCCGCTGGCCGCGACGGCGATGACCCAGAACATCCGGGACAACGAAAAGCTCGCGGCCAAGACGCTGGAGCGGATCCCGCTCCAGCGGTGGGCGGACCCGGACGAGATCGCAGCGAGCTTCGTCTTCCTCGCCTCGCCCGCAGCCGGATACATCACCGGCCAGGTGCTGCCGGTCGACGGCGGGACGGTGATCTGAGTGCCGCTGCAGGGCCGGGACGTCTTCGTCGTCGAAGGCGCGCGGACGCCGTTCGGCAGGTCCCACCCGGAGAAGGGGTGGTTCCGCGACACCCACCCCAACGAGCTCCTCGGCGCGGTCTACCGCGACCTGCTCGGCCGCGCCGGCATCGCCCCCACGGTGGTCGAGGACCTCGTGGTGGGCTGCACCGCCCCCTTCGGCGAGCAGTCGCGCAACATCGCCCGCAACGCCTGGCTGCAGGAGGGCTACCCGCCCGAGATCCCCGCCGTCGTGCTGGACCGGCGCTGCGGGTCCGCGCAGACGGCGAGCGAGATGGCCGCGTCGCTGATCGCCTCCGGGGTGCACGACGTGGTGATTGCCGCCGGTGTCGAGCACATGGGCCACGTGCCCATGAACTCGCCCGCCAAGATCTCCGAGCTCTACGGCGAGCCGTGGACGGCGAAGATGTGGGAGCGGTACGACTTCGTCTCGCAGGGCGAGAGCGCCGAGCTGATCGCCGAGAGGTGGGAGCTGTCCCGCGAGGAGATGGACGACTTCGCCGCGCGGTCGCACCGGCTGGCCGCGGAGGCCATCGAGTCGGGCAGGCTCGAGGACGAGCTGATCGACTGGGAGCTCGACGGCGAGGTCCGCCGCGGTGACCAGACCGTGCGGCCGGGCACCACCACCGAGACCCTCGCGGGGCTCAAGACCGTGTTCCGCCCCGAGAACGGCCGTATCACCGCGGGGTCCTCCTCGCCGATCTGCGACGGGGCAGCGGGTGTCCTGCTCGCGTCCCGCCGGGCCGTGGACGAGCACGGGCTCACCCCGCGGGCGAAGATCCTCGACCAGACCACCGTGGGTGTCGACCCGATCATCATGCTGACCGGCCCCATCCCGGCCACGCACAAGCTGCTCGAGCGCAACGGGCTCAGCATCTCCGACATCGACCTGTTCGAGGTCAACGAGGCGTTCAGCTCCGTCGTGCTCGCCTGGCAGCGCGAGCACAAGCCGGACATGGACCGGGTCAACGTCAACGGCGGCGCCATCGCAATCGGCCACCCCGTCGGGGCGACCGGCGGGCGGCTGCTGGCCACGATCGTCGCGGAGATGGAGCGCAGGGACGTCGAGCTGGGCCTGGTCACCATGTGCTGCGGCGGTGGGCTCGGCACGGCGACCCTGCTGCAGCGGGTCTGACCATGATCGACCTGCGGCCGCACATCCGGGAGGGCGACGGCGTCTGGTGGAGCCAGGCCGGGGCGGAGGCCACTCCACTGGTCGACGCACTGCTCGACCAGGTGGCCGACATCGGCCCGGTGCGGGCATTCTGCGGGCTGAGCTTCAACCGGCGACTGCGCGAGGTGCCCTCGCAGCTCACCCTGGCCTCGTACGGCGCGATGGGGGAGCTCAGGAGGGCCCGTAACCTGCAGGTGGTACCGGCCCACTACTCGGTGCTGCCGCGGCTCTTCGCCGAACGGGCCCTGCCCGGGGATGTCGGGCTGGTTCAGGTGTCCCCGCCGGGGCCGGACGGCGTGTGCTCTCTGGGCATCGGCGTGGACTACGCCGGGGACGCGGTGCGGCACAGCAGGGTCCTGATCGGCGAGGTCAACCACCGGATGCCCCCCAGCACCGGCACGCCCGGCATCCCGATGGACCGCTTCGCCGCGACGATCGAGACGGACCGGCCGCTCCCGGAGGCCCCGGACCGCGCGCCGGACGCCGTGGACGAGGCCGTAGCCGCCCGCGTCGCCGAGCTGGTCGAGGACGGGGACACCGTGCAGATGGGCGTCGGCTCCCTGCCGACGGCGATCATGGACGGCCTCGTCGGACACCGTGACCTCGGTTTCCATTCCGGCATGCTCACCGACGGGGTGCTGCGGCTGGTGGAGAAGGGCGTGCTCACCGGGCGGCGCAAGGAGATCGACGAGGGCCTGCTGGTCACCGGCACCGCGATCGGCAGCGCTCATCTCTACGCCCGCATCGGAGAGCTGCCCGTGCTCTTCCGGCCCGCGAGCTACACCCACGACCCCGGCGTCCTCGCCCGGCTGCGCCACCTCGTCGCGATCAACTCCGCGATCGAGGTGGACCTGTCCGGGCAGGTCAACGGCGAGGCCGTCGGCGGACGCTACCTCGGCGGGATCGGCGGCCAGGCGGACTTCTCCGGCGCCGCCGCCCGCACCGGCGCCCGCTCGATCATCGCGCTGCGCTCCACGGCCGGCGCGGCCTCGACGATCGTGCCGCGGCTGCGCGGGCCGGTCAGCACCGGCCGCGCCGACGTCGATGCCGTCGTGACCGAGCACGGGACCGCCTGGCTGCGGGGCTGTCCGCACGGCGAGTACGGCGAGCGGCTCGTCGCCGTGGCCGCCCCCGAACACCGAGACGACCTCTACCGAACCCTCCGGGGGGAATCGTGACCAGACCGGACAAGGTCCACATCCGCGAGGTGGGACCGCGCGACGGCTTCCAGAACGAGCCCGAGCACATCCCCACGGACGACAAGATCCGCCTGATCGACGCGCTGGGCCGCTCCGGGTTCACCCGCATCGAGGTGGCGAGCTTCGTGCGGCCGGACGTCATTCCCCAGCTGTCCGACGGCGTCGAGGTGCTCAACCGCATCGACGTACCGGAGGACGTGCGGCTGATGGTGCTGGTCCCGAACAGCAAGGGTCTGGACAACGCCCTGAAGGTGCGGGAGAAGTTCCACGACGCCGCGATCTTCGTGAGCGCGTCGGAGACGCACAACAAGAAGAACGTCAACCGTGCGATCGCGGACACCATGGCGGACAACGACGTCATGGCCAAGCGGATCCGCAGCGAGGGCCTGGGCTGCGCGGCGGTCATCGCCACCTCGTTCGGCTGCCCCTACGAGGGCAAGGTCGAGATGGAGCAGGTGCTATCCCTCGCCGAGCGCTTCGCCGAGGCGGGCGCCACCGAGGTCGGCTTCGGTGACACCACCGGCATGTGCAACCCGGCCTACGCCCGGGACTTCTTCGCCGCGGCCCTCGAGCGGCTGCCCGGCGTCGAGGTCACCGCGCACTTCCACAACACCCGCGGGCAGGGGCTGGCCAACGCGTATGCCGCGCTCGAGGCCGGCTGCACCAGCTTCGAGTCCAGCTTCGGCGAGCTGGGCGGCTGCCCGGTCCCGAAGGGCTCGACGGGCAACATCGCCACCGAGGACCTGGTGAGCATGTTCCACGAGATGGACGTCGACACCGGGATCGACCTGCCGAGTGTCATCGAGGCGGCACGCGAGGCGCAGCGCGTGCTCGGCCGCACCCTGACCAGCCACTCGCTCATCGCGGGGCCGATCGACTGGCACCTGTAGAGCGCCTGAACCCACCCGGCCTGAACCCGACACTGCACTCCCCGACGAAGAGGACCACCCATGAGTAACCGCACCGCGTTCGTCACCGGCGGCGCCCAGGGCATCGGCAAGGGCATCACCACCACGCTGGGCGCGCACGGCTTCGCCGTCGCCGTCGTGGACCTGAACACCGAGGCCGCCCAGGCCACGGCGACCGAGATCACCGAGGCCGGCGGTCGGGCGATCGCCGTGCAGGCCGACGTGACCGACACGGCGTCGGTGCAGGCCGCGGTCAAGACCGTCACCGAGGAGCTCGGCCCCATCGAGGTCGCGGTGAACAACGCGGGCTGGGACGACTTCATGCCGTTCCTGAAGACCACCGAGGACTTCTGGGACCGGATCCTGGAGATCAACTTCAAGGGTATGCTCCGGGTCACCCACTCCGTCGTGCCGGGCATGGTCGAGCGCGGTTTCGGGCGCGTGATCAACATCGGCTCGGACGCCGGCCGCGTGGGCTCCTCGCTCGAGGCGGTCTACTCGGGCGCCAAGGGTGGCACCATCGCCTTCACCAAGACCCTGGCCCGCGAGGTCGCGACCAAGGGCGTCACCGCCAACACGGTCTGCCCCGGCCCGACGGACACCCCGGCGCTGCGCAAGTTCGCCGACGCGTCCGGCCAGGACGCGGACAAGGTGATCGGCGGGATGACCCGGGCGGTCCCGATGAAGCGGTTGGGGCTGCCGGAGGACGTCGCGGCCGCCGTCGCGTTCTTCGCCTCCGACGCTGCCGGGTACATCACGGGCCAGACGCTGTCCGTCAGCGGCGGCCTCACGATGGCGTGAGGGTCTCCGGACCACGCGAGCCGGTGGAATGGGCGGATGTCGGCAAGGCCCATGGGTACACCGACATCCGCCTGGGCCACTCCGGAGACGGCATCGCCAAGATCACGATCTGCCGGCCGGAGGTGCGCAACGCCTTCCGGCCGCAGACCCTGATCGAGGTCTCCGACGCGCTGACCCGCTCGCGGGAGGACGGCACGATCGGCGTGATCGTGCTGACCGGGGAGGGGCCGGCCGCGTTCTGCTCGGGCGGCGACCAACGCGTCCGCGGCGATACCGGTACCTGGAGGAGCCCGGTGGCGTCGGCCGGTTCCACGTCACGGACCTGCACGTGCAGATACGCAGGCTGCCCAAGCCCGTCGTCGCGATGGTGGCGGGCTACGCCATCGGCGGCGGGCACGTGCTGCACCTGGTGTGCGACCTGACGATCGCGGCGGACAACGCCCGATTCGGCCAGGTCGGGCCGAAGGTCGGCTCCTTCGACGGCGGCTACGGTGCCGCGTTGCTCGCCCAGCAGGTAGGACAGAGCGCGCCAAGGAGTTCTGGCTCCTCTGCGAGCAGTACGACGCCGCAGAGGCGCTTGAGATGGGCCTCGGGATTACCGTCGTGCCGCTTGCCGAGCTCGAGACGGAGACCGTCGCCTGGTGTCGCCGGATGCTACGGCTCTCCCCGATGGCGCTGCGGCTGAGCAAGGCGAGCTTCCACGCGGCGGAGGACGGTCTCGCGGGCATCCAGCAGCTTGCCCATGACACCAACCTGCTCTTCTACGCCTCGGAGGAGGCGCAGGAGGGCCGCGAGGCGTACAAGGCGAAGGCGGGCCCCCGACTTCGACCGTTTCCCCGCCGCGCCTGACCGAGAGGACCGACCATGACCGACGCATCCGTGGTGACCTGGGAGGACGCCGCCCACGGCGTCCTCGTCGCGACGATGGACCGCAAGCCCGCCAACGCCCTCGGTCCGCCGATCATCGACGGGCTCAACGCCCTGGTCGACGAGGCCGAGCAGCGCGGGACACGGGTACTCGTGCTCACCTCGGCCATCCCCGGGTTCTTCGCCGCGGGCGCCGACATCAAGCACATGGGCGGCATCGACGCGGATTCCTTCCGCGCCTACGGCAACCGGTTGCGCGGTGCGGTGGAGCGGCTGGCCGGGGCCGACCTGGTGAGCATCGCGGCCGTCGAGGGCGTCGCGTTGGGCGGGGGGCTCGAGCTCGCGATGGCGTGCACCATGCGGGTCTCGGGCGCCGAGGCGAAGTACGGCCTTCCCGAGGTCCGGCTCGGTCTGATCCCGGGCGCCGCGGGTACCCAGCGGCTGCCGCGGCTGGTCGGCAGGGGCCGGGCGATCGACATCATGGCCACCGCCCGTCAGGTCCCCGCCGACGAGGCAAAGGCGATCGGCCTCGTCGACCGTCTGGTGACCGCCGGTGGTGCCCGCGAGGCCGCCTTGCAGCTCGCCGAGGAGCTGGCCGCGCTGTCCCGGCCTGCGATCACCGCCGTGATCAACACTGTCGATGCGGCGTTCGATCTCCCGTTCGCCGAGGGGCAGAGATACGAGATCGACGAGATCCAGGGCCTGTTCGAGCACGGCGAGGCGCGTGAGGGCCTCACCGCGTTCCTCGAGAAGCGGTCGCCGAAGTTTGCCTGAGCCCGATCGAGAGGACGACACCGATGTCGGACGAGGGACACACGACACTGGGGCTGGAACGGCCACGCGACGGCGTCGTCGTCCTCACCCTGGACCGCCCGGAGCGGCTCAATGCCATGACGGCGACCATGTTCGACGAGCTATAGACGGTCGCCCGAGCTCTCGACCGTGAGGAGGGGCTCCGGGTCCTGGTGCTGACCGGCGCCGGGAAGGCCTTCTGCGCCGGCTACGACCTCGCCGACGCGGAGCAGCTGCCCGGCCTCGGCGCGCTGGGCATGCTCGAGCTGCAGGAGAAAGCGGCGCGGGCACTGGCGGCACTCCGTGGTATCCGGGTCCCGGTCATCGCCGCGGTCAACGGGGCGGCGGCAGGCGGGGGGCTGTCCCTGGCGCTCGCTGCGGACATCCGGCTGGGTTCGCGGCGGGCGAGGTTCAACGCGGCATTCGTGAAGATCGGGCTGTCGGCGGGTGATCTCGGCGCGTCCTGGCTGCTGCCGAGGTTGATAGGACCTGCGGCGGCCGCCGAGTTCGTCTACTCCGGCCGCATGATGGGTGCCGAGGAGGCCGAGCGCACCGGTCTGGTCAATCGCGTGGTGCCCGAGGAGGACCTGCTGGCCACCGCGCTGGAGATGGCCGAGCAGATCTGCGGCAACTCTCCGGGCGGGTGCAGCTGTCCAAGCGGGCGTTGCAGGCGAACATGGAGGTCACCTCCTACGCCGCGGCGCTCGAACTGGAGAATCGCGGGCAGGCCCTGCTGACCCGGAGCGAGGACATGACGGAGGCCCTGACGGCGTTCCGCGACGGCCGCGCCCCGACCTTCCGAGGCCGTTGATGACTGCCACGGACAGCCCGACCGTGCCGACCGCGCCCGCCCGCACGGTGATCGAGCTGGAGACCCTCCTCCTCGAGCTGCGGGCGGACGGGGTCGCCGGGCTGACGGTGAACCGACCGGGCCGGGCGAACTCGCAGACCGTCACGATGTTCCACGAGTTCACGGACGCAGCCCTCGCGGTGCGGGACACCGGCGCCCGGGCGCTGATCCTGCGCGGCGCGGGGGACCGGGCGTTCTGCTCCGGCTTCGACCTCGCCGAGGTCGGCGCCATCCAGCAGATGGGGGTCCGGGAGTTCCTCCGTTTCCAGGAGGCCGCGACCGGCGGCCTGGCCGCGATCAGGCAACTGCCGTTCCCCGTCATCGCCGCGATCCACGGCCCCGCGGTCGGCGGTGGGCTGGCGCTCGCGCTGGCCGCCGACATCCGTCTCGCCGCCCCCACAGCCAAGCTGTCGTGTGCGTTCGTTCGCGTGGGCTTGTCCTGCGGCGAGCTCGGCACGTCCTGGCAGCTGACCCGATTGCTCGGCTACGGGCGAGCGGCCGAGCTGGGCTTCACCGGCCGGATCGTCGGCGCCGCCGAGGCGGAGCGGATCGGCCTGGTGAACCGCGTCGTGCCGAGCGAGGACCTGTTCGCCGAGGCCGACGCCCTGGCTGCGGCGATCGCCGGCAACTCGCCGGGCGGTGTCCGGATGTCGAAGCGGGCCCTGCTGCGCAACCAGGAGATCTCCTCGTACGGGGCGGCCCTGGAGTTGGAGAACCGCGGGCAGGCGCTACTCACCTGTACCGAGGACATGCCCGAGGCCCTCGCCGCGTTCACCGAGGGCCGTGCGTCCCGTTTCACCGGGAGGTAGCGATGACCGCCATGACTCCGTCCGGGCTCCACGTCCCCGACCCCGGCTTCGGCCCTCACGACGACCTCCGCCACTGGCCGACCAGTCCCGGTGGCAGGATGCGCGACTCCCTGTTCTGGGAGATGATCATGCCTGACGAGCGGCTCGGAGCGCAGGTCTACCTGTACCTGACCGACCGCGGGAAGTCCGGGTTCAACGTCGCGGTGTGGGGCCCGGACGCCGAGCCGCTGGCCTTGGAGCTCGACGGCGGCACCGTGCCGGAGGACATGGACTTCGACGACTTCCGGCTGAAGGGCCTGACGGTGCGGCAGCCGGAGCTGCGACGCACCGCCGAGGTGACCTACGAGAGCGAGAAGGTGCGCCTGAAGTACCACTTCGAGGCGATCCAGGACGCCTTCAGCTACCGCAGCAACCCGGGCGGCCTGCCCGAGTGGTTCGCCGCCAACCGCCTGGAGCAGACGGGCCGGGTGAGCGGCTTCCTCGAGGTCGCGGGGCGCCGCATCGAGTGGGACCGGCGGATGGGCCACCGCGACCACTCCTGGGGCAACCGGGACTGGGGCGTGCCGCACCACTGGAAGTGGTCCGTCGCCTACACCGACTCCGGACGCGCGATCAACGGCTGGATCTGGATCGCGGGCGGCGAGTGGGGCTTCGCCGGCTCCGTGCTCAAGGACGGCGTGACGATCCCGGTGTCACACATCGAGCACCACGCCACCTACCAGGACGACATGTCCCAGAAGCGGCTCGAGGCCACCCTCGTCGACACCGCGGGCGGCCGGACCGAGGTCACCTTCGACCGCTACGGCCTGGTCAAGCTGCCCACCAACGACAAGATGGCCACCGAGATCTGGGAGTCTGCCTGCGACGCCACGATCGACGGCGAGCCGGCCGCCGGGCAGTGGGAGACGCACTGGCCCCGCGAGTACCTGAACCACCTCGTCGCGAGCAGGAACCGGTGAGCCCTGCCGACGTGGGGGCCGGCTGGGACTGGTCGGAGGCCGACCTCGCCGCGCTGGAGACGTTCCTGGCCAAGCACGGTGTGTCGGACGGCCCGCTCACCGCGCGGCGGATCGGGGACGGGCACTCCAACCTGACCTACCTGGTCCGCGGCAGCCGCGACGTCGTCGTCCGGCGGCCGCCGCCCCCGCCGCTGCCGCCGGGCGCGCACGACGTCCTGCGCGAGGCCCGGCTGCTGACCGGCCTCGCCGGGACCGGCGTGCCCGTGCCAGAGGTGCTGGCCACGGCGGAGGCGGGGGAGGTGATCGACAGCCCGCTCTACGTGATGAGCCGCGTGCCCGGCCCGGTCATCACCACCCGCACGCCGCCGGAGCTGGCCGAGCACCGCAGCGCGATCGGCGAGTCGATGGTCGACACCCTGGCACGCCTGCACGCCGTCGACTGGCAGGCCGCCGGACTGGCCGAGATGGGCAGGCCGGAGGGCTTCAACGGGCGGCACCTGCGCCGTATGCGCCGGCTCGTCGCGGACGCCGACGGGAACCCGCCCCCGGCGTTCGCCGACATCGACGCCTGGCTCGAGGCCCACGTCCCGGCCGAGTCCGGGGCGACCCTGGTGCACAACGACTACCGGCTCGGCAACGTCATCCTCGGCCCGTCGGGCGCGGTGGCGGCGGTGCTGGACTGGGAGCTGGCGACGATCGGCGACCCGCTATTTGACGTCGGCTACTTCCTGGCCTCGTGGCCGGTCGCGGGGGAGCCGCTCACCCCGACCGCGCAGCTGGGCGCGGCCGTTCTGGAGCCCGGGTACGCGACGAGGGACGAGCTGGCCGAGCGCTACGCCGCCGCGACCGGGCGGGACCTGCCGAACCTGCGCTGGTACACCGCGCTGGCCCTGTGGAAGCTCGCGGTGCTGTACGAGTACAGCCACCGCCGCACGCTCGCCGGCCACGGCGACCCCTACTACGCGGATCCGGCGCTGGTCCGCTCGTTCCTCGATGCGGCCGAGACGGCCGCCGGGCTGTGATCCGCGAAACCGGGCGGGGGTGCGTTGGCGACGACGCGCGGACGGGAATGCGGCCTTTCAGCTGCTGAACGCGGGCAAGCGAAGCCTGCGGCTCAACCTCAAGACCGAAGCGGGCCGTGAGCTGTTCCTGCAGCTCGTGGCTCTCGCCGACGTCGTGGTGGAGAACTTCGCGCCCGGCGTACTCGACCGGCTGGGACTGTCCACGCCGCGCTGCAGGCCGCCAACGAGCGAATCGTGCTCGCCTCGGGCAAGGGCTACGGGCTCTCCGGGCCACACCGCGACCTCCGGGGCATGGACGTCACCGTCCAGGTGATGACCGCGATCGTCGCGACGACCGGCTTCCCCGACCAGGCCCCGGTCAAGGCCGGCGCCGCGGTGGTCGACTTCTCCTCGGGTGTGCACCTCGCCGCCGCGGTACTCGCTGCGCTGTTCCAGCGCGAGCGCACCGGCCGCGGCCAGCAGGTCGAGGTGGCCATGCAGGACGCGATCCTGCCGACCCTGGCATCGAACATCGGTGGTTACCTGGAGCACGGTGAGGCGTTCCCCGACCGCACGAGCAACCGGCACGGCGGCCTGGACGTGGTTCCCGACAACGTCTACCCGGCCGCCGACGGCCGGATCGCGATTCTCTGCATCCGTCCGCGGCACTGGCAGGCGCTGTGCTCGCTGATGGAGCGCGCCGACCTCGCCGACGATCCGGAGTTGGCCACCCCCGACGGCCGGGTACGTCGTATGGACGAGGTGGACGCGGCGGTGGCGGACTGGACCCGCACGCGGGAGAAGGACACGGTGTTCGCCCTGCTCCACAAGGCCGACGTGCCGGCCGCCCCGGTCCGCACGTTGTCGGAGGTGGTCGACGACGAGCACGTCCGACATCGCGGAATGCTGCGTGAGCTGACCGACGGCCAGCGGCGCTGCACGGTGTTCGGGAGCCCCTTGCGGCTCGGCGACTCCGCGCCGACCCGTCCGTCCTACCCGCCCCGCCTGGGCGAGCACTCGGATGTGGTGCTCGAGGAGTTGCTCGAGCTCGGCCGGACCGACTCGAGCAGCTCCGGCGGGACGGGGTGATCTAGCTGCGCTGTGCCTTCGGCGCTGCGCTGGCGGCCTTGCTCTTCTCCCGGGCCGCGGCCCAGTCGTCGGCGGTCATCGACGTGAGACCCGCGAAGGTGCCGGGGCCCGCGAGCATCTGCCCGCCGTCCATCGCGATGGTCTGGCCGGTCAGATAATCGCAGGCGTCGGAGAGGAGGAAGATCGTGAGGTTGGCCAGCTCCTCGATGGTTCCGGTGCGGCCCATCGGGATCTGGTCGGCCTGGGTGGCTCCGACGGAGCTCTTGTCCGTGGGGTTGAGCATCTCCCAGGCGTAGTCCGTGGGGATCGGGCCGGGGGCCACGGCATTGAGCCGAATCCCGTACCGCGCCCACTCCACGGCCAGCGACATCGTCATCGAGTGCACGGCGGCCTTGGCCATCGCCGACGGGGTGACGAACGCGGACCCGGTCCACACCCACGTCGTCAGGGTGGAAAGCACGCTGCCGGGCAGACCGGCGGCGATCCACCGTTTCCCGGCCGCGTGTGTCGTGTGGAACGACCCCTTCATGATGGTCCCGCTGACGGCCTCGAAAGCTCGCGGGCTCAGCGATTCCGTCGGGGCGATGAAGTTGGCTGCGGCGTTGTTCACCACGCTCGTGAGCGGGCCGTGCTCCTGCCAGAGTGCTTCCATCGCGGCATCGACACCGTCTCCATCACGGACGTCGACCGTCTGGATGTGGGCGGAGCCCGGCCGGGACCCGGCCGCCTCGGCGGCTGCCTCCTCGAGGACGTTCGGGCGGCGACCCCAGAGATGGACCTCGGCACCGTGCTCGACCAGGTGCCGGGCGACACCTCGACCGAGGCCGGTCCCGCCACCGGTGATGAGAATGCGCTTGCCTGCCAACAGGTCCGGCGCGAACGAGCTCCTCTTCGACTGTGTCATATCGCTCCTTCGCGAGTTCCCCGTCCGGGCCGGACCGGTCGTGCCGTTGAGCTCAGTGCGAGCGGTACTTGCCGAACTCGGGCTGGCGCTTCTCGTTGAAGGCGGTGATGCCCTCGCGCGCCTCGTCCGTCTCGCCGAACAGCTTGAGCGTGGAGTAGGCCAGGTTGCCGATGCTGATCAGGTGCTCGGTGTCGGTGTTGAACGACTGCTTGAGCACCTTCAGCGCAGTGGGGGAGTAGGTCAGCATGGTGTCCGCCCACTCGCGGACCGCCGAGCGCAGCTCCGCGGCCGGGACGACCTTGTTGACCAGGCCCCACTCCTGCGCCTCCGTGGCGCTCAGCCGCCGGAGCATGAACCAGATCTCGCGGGCCCTCTTCTCCCCCACGACCCGGGCGAGGTACCCGGAGCCGAGGCCGGCGTCGAAGGAGCCGACGCGCGGGCCGTTCTGGCCGAACGTGGCAGTGTCGGCGGCGATGGTCAGGTCGGCGAGGACGTGCAGCACGTGGCCACCGCCGATGGCGATGCCATTGACCGCTGCGACCACCGGCTTGGGAACGTCGCGGATCACCCGGTGCAGGGCTTCGACCTCGAACAGGCCAGTCTCCGAGGGACCGTAGTCCCCGGTCTCCATCCGCTGCTTCTGGTCGCCACCGGAGCAGAACGCCTTCTCGCCGGCGCCGGTCAGGGCCAGTATACCGACCTCGTCGTCCGCCCAGGCGAGCTTGAACGCGTGCACGAGCTCGTCGACCGTGCGGGCTCGGAAGGCGTTGTAGCGGTCGGGGCGATTGATCGTGATCCAGGCGAGGCCGTTGTCGACCTCGTAGGTGATGTCGGTGAACTCCTCGGGCTTCATCGTGACCTCTCCAGCGGTGAGTCTGGGCGGGGACCCAGCGGCCAGAGCAGCCGCTATTTGGCCAGACCTTTATATCATCGGTCCGATAATGCGGGAACGGCCCGCCGTCGTGTCCTCGATCGCTCGTGTGCTCGTAGCATCACGGCGTGGCAGGCGGCACGGTGCACCACGACGGGTTCGACGGAAAGGTCGACGGCAGGGCGACGCGTGCGCGGCGCCGGGACGAGACGCGCACGAGAGTGCTCGACATCGTCGAGCGCCGCCTTCGCGACGGCGAGACGTTCGCGGACATCAAGGTCGGCGAGCTGGTGGCCGAGGCCGGGCTCTCGCGGACCACGTTCTACGTCTACTTCCCGGACAAGGCCGACCTGTTGCGGGCGTGGTACGACGAGGTCAGCGACTCGATCATGGCGGCGGCGGGGCGCTGGTGGTCCCTCGACGGGACGGCGACGGTGGACGACGTGCGTGCCGTCCTGCGGGGGATCGTCGACGCGTACCGGCCGCACCCGGAGCTGATGGCGGCCACGCACGAGGCGGTGGGCTACGACCGCGGGGTGCGCGCCGCCGTCGAGGACGCGATGAGCCGCTACATCACGGGCCTGACCGAGCACATCACGGCGGGTCAGCGCGCCGGCTTCGTCGACCCCGCGCTTCCGGCCGCCGAGACGGCCTACTGGCTGCAGTGGATGGCGGAGCGGGGACTGCACCGGATGGTGCGGGTCGAGGAGGAGCGCCGGACCGACGCCCTCCTCGACGCCTACAGCCGCATCGTGTGGAACACGCTCTACGCGCCTGTGCAGCGGTGACACCTTCGCACCCCGGTCAGAACGCGACGGACTCCCGACCGAGGATCTCCCGCGAGATGATCCTCTTCTGGATCTCGGCCGTGCCGTCCGCGACCAGGTAGGCCATCACGTCGCGGAACCGCTGCTGCAGGGGGAACTCCGCGGAGTAGCCGAGGTTGCCGTGGATCTTCATCGCGGCCTCGATGGCGTCCTTGGCGACGACCGGTGGCCACCACTTGCTCATCGACGCGAGCGAGGTGTGCGGCTTCCCCTCCGCGCGCAGCCAGAGCGCCCGGTAGCACAGCCACCGGGCCGCCTCGAGGTACGTCGCGTGCTCGGCGAGCGGGAAGGACACGCCCTGGTACTCACCGATCGGCCTGCCGAACGTCTCCCGCTGGTTCGCGTACGTGGCCGCCTCGTCGAGGCTGGCCCGGGCGGCACCGAGGCACATCAGGCCGAGTGCGGCCCGACTGAAGTCGAAGTGATCCATGACCGTGTGGAAGCCTCGGCCGAGCTCGCCGATGAGGTGCTCGGTGGGCACGTGCACCTCGTCCATGTGGATCGAGCCCCAGCCGAGCGGGAGGCAGCCCATGCCCGGCATCGGGCTGACCGTGACCCCGGGAGCGTCGAGCGGCACCAGAAAACAGCTGACCCCCTTCGACCGGCTGGAGCCGGGCTCGCGCGCGTAGACCAGGGCTGCGGAGGCGTTGCACGCCCAGGTGATCGCCGTCTTCTCGCCGCTCAGCAGCCAGCCGTCGTCGATCGGTCGGGCGACCGTCGCGAGCGCACTCGCGTCCGAGCCGGACCCGGGCTCCGTCAGGGCGATCGCGACCGTCTCCCGGCCCTCGATCATCGCCGGTAGGTAGCGATCCCGGACCTCCTTGGTGCCGTGCACCAACTGTGACGCGATGAGGCCGATCTGCACCGGCGCCGAGGCGAGGTTGACGTCGCCGTAGGCCAGCGTTTCGGTGGCCAGACCGAGCAGGACCGGGTCCTCGTCGCCGGTGCCGCCGTACTCCTCGGGGAGTCCGATCCCGAGCACGCCCAGCTCGCCGAGCTTGCGGAAGACCTCGAACGGGAACTCCGTCGATCCCGCGCGCTCCCGGTAGTTCGGCAGGAGTTCCTTACGTGCGAAGTCCGCGAGCGTGGCTCGGAACTCCTCGTGCTCCTCGTCGAATGCGAACGAGACCATCAGGCGGTCACCTCCAGGACGCCGGCGGGCACGGGTCGGCCGCACGCCGCCTCGTATTCCGCCACGATGCGGTCCGCGACCTCGGCCACGGGTGCCGCGCTGTCGATCTCCCCGACGCCCTGACCGGCGCCGAAGATGTCCTTCCAGGGCTTGTGCTCGCCGTGGACGTCCGAGAAGTCGATGGTCCCGGCAGACGCCAGCTTCTCCTCGTCGAAGCCGACCGCCTTCAGGCTCTCGGTCAGCCAGCTGCAGAGGACGCCCGTCACCGCGGCGGTCGCGGTCACGTCGCCCACCCGCGCCCGGACCAGCATGTCCCGGTAGACCTCGTTCACTAGCGTCTCGCGGCACGCGATGAACCGCGTGCCCATGTAGGCGTAGTCGGCGCCGAGGACTTCGACGGCGCGGACCGCCCGCCCGGTCGAGACGGCACCGCCGACCACGATCGTGCCGTCGTAGAAGCGGCGGACCTCGTCGACGAAGGCGAACGGGGACAGGCGGCCGGTGTGCCCACCCGCTCCATGGCAGACGAGGACGAGTCCGTCCGCGCCTGCGTCGGCGGCCTTGCGCGCGTGCTCGACCGACATCACGTCGGCGAAGACGGCGCCGCCGTAGCCGTGGATCTCATCGAGCACACGCTTCGGCGAGCCGAGCGCGGTGAGGACGACGTCCGGTCGGTACTCCTGCATCAGCTCGAGCTCTGCGGCGAACCGGTCGTAGCTCTTGTGAACGATCATGCTCACGGCCCACGACGGGGCGGTGAGGTCCGCCACCCCGTCGCGGATCGCGTCGAGCCAACGGACGAGATCCTCGAACGTCCGTGCGTTCTGGGTCGGGAAGGACCCGACCAAGCCGGCCCGGCACGACTCCACGACCAGGTCGGGGCCGGATACGAGGAACATCGGGGCGACGATGACCGGCGCGCGCAGCGCCTCCTTCGTGGCCCCGTCGGTGAGTGGTCTGCGCGGGGTCGCGGCAGCGTCGACGGTCGAACCCATAGGCAGACTGTACAGCTGTCCGGACAGCTGTCCTAATATTTTGCCGAGTGGGTTAAACCGCGGCGCGGAGTGCCACGCAGAGCGCCTTCGCCTCGACGCAGAGCGCCTCGCCGTCGTGCAGTGTCGCGCGCAGGAACCGCTTGCGTCCCTCCTCTCGCTCGAACCAGGCGTCGACGCGGAGATCGCGGTCGACGAGAGTGGCGCTGCGGTAGTCGAGCTGCAGAGAGGCGGTCAGCGAGCGCGACCGCCCCGACACGGCGAGGTAACCCAGCACCTCCTCCAGGAAGAGGGCGATGGCGCCCCCGTGCGCGGTGCCGTCGCTCCCGTGGTGGTAGCGGCCGAACCGCACGGTGCCGCCGACCCGGTGATCGTCGGCGCGGTCGACGCGGAACACCGGGACGAGCGCCTGGCCGCGGCCGGGGATCCCGGCGAGCCTGCCGGTGACCTGGTCCGAGGTCGGGGCGGCCTGCTCGGTGAACCAGTCGGCGAGTGCGGACAGGTCGTCGGTGGCGGCGTCGACGAGTTCGGGATCGGGGGTCGCCGCGGCCATCGCGTCGAGGAGGCGTCGCAGCTGGACGGTCATCCGCTCGAAGCCGGCGGCGTCCTGGTCGGAGTTGACGGTGGGCGTCGCGGAGTGGTCGGTCATAGCCACGTGCTCAGACGTAGTAGCGGACGAGCCACTCGGCCACGACAGCAGGCCGTTCGGATCCCTCCAGTTCGACCACGAACGCGGTCGCGAGCTGCACGCCGCCGTCCTTGGTGTCCTCGGCGGCGACGAGCTCGGCCGCAGCACGAACCCGGCTGCCCACGGGGACCGGCGCGGTGAAACGCACCTTGTTCAGACCGTAGTTGATGCCCATCCGCTTCTTCTCGATGTGGTACGCCGACGCGGCCAGCACCGGCAGCAGGGACAGGGTGAGGAAGCCGTGAGCGATGGTGGTGCCGAAGGGGCCCTCCGCCGCACGGTCGGCGTCCACGTGGATCCACTGGTGGTCCGCGGTGGCGTCCGCGAAGAGGTCGATGTGGCTTTGCTCGACGGTCAGCCACTCGGAGGTCCCGAGCTTCTCGCCCACCAGGGCACGGATCTCGTCGAGGTCGTTGAAGACGCGCATGGAGGCAGCCTTGTCGGTCGTCGTCGGAGGGGTTGTTGCAGTTCGCGCCATGCATGGCCACGCGCGAGAACCGGCCGCCCGCGAGGAGCGAGCGGCCGGCATTCTCGGCACGACGTGGGTGATCAGGGCTCGAGCTCGCCCACCCGCGAACCGCCGACCTCGGTGAACCACAGCGAGCCGCCCGGCTTGCAAGGCGCGAACTGCGACTCGGTGCTCGGCTCCTTCTCGCAGGCGATGTCGCCCGGCGCGCTGACCAGTGACGGGATCGGGACCTCGGTGATCTCCTTGGTGTCCGGGTCCACGCGGGCGACGCGGCCGCCGGTGATCTGGGTGTAGTACATGGCGCCGTCGGCGCCCTCGGCGATCGTGAACGGCCCGGCCAGGGGGCTGGGTGTCGGGATCTCCGTCATCTGCTCGGTCTTCGGGTCGAACCAGCCGACGTTGTTGCCCGCGATCTGGGCGAACCAGACCGTGCCGTCGCTGTTCGGGCCCGGGTCGATGTCGAGGACCTGTGACGCCGGCGTCGGGTAGGGGAACGTGTCGATCTCGTGGGTGTTCACGTCGATCCGGCCGAGCTTGTTGGCGCCCTGCTCGGAGAAGTAGACGTAGGTGTCGTCGACGATGGCCAGGTCCATGGGGACGGCGGCCAGGTCGGGCAGCGGGTACTGCTCGAACTCGTGGGTCTCCGGGTCGAAGCGGCTGATCTTGTTGCCGACGGTCTCGGTGAACCAGATCCCGCCGTCGGGGCCGATCTTCAGGTCGGCCGGGTAGGCGCGCAGGCCTGGGATCCGCCAGAGCTCGATCTGCTTGGTCTGCATGTCGAGCCTGCCGATGCTGTCGCAGCCCACGGCGGAGAACCACACGGCGTCACCCGGGCCGCCGTTGACGGCGTAGGGCACGCACGCCGGCGTGGGCACCGGGTAGCGGGTGATCTCCTTGGTGTCCGGGTCGATCCGGCCGATGTGGTTGCCGGTCAGCTCGGTCCAGTACATCGCGCCGTCCGGACCCGGCTTCATGTCGGCGGGGGAGGAGGCGGGCGGGAGGGCGTACTCGTGCACCGTGCCCTCCCCGGGTGCCGGGGTGGGGAGCGCGGTCGCGACGCCGGCGAAGATCGCCGGCAGGGCGACGACCACGGCTGCCGCCGCGACGACCGCGCGGATCGAGCGCGGTCGGAGGTTCCAACGGGTCATGTCCGTCCTTCGGTCTCGGGGGACCGCGGGGGCGCTGCCCCGGCCGCCGACGCGGGGGAGCCCGGACGGTGGAGGCCGTCGAGGGACACGTCGTCGGGTCGGGGCGACGCCACCCCGGGGAGTGGTGCCCGAGCGGCGAGCGGGGAGCGAGCCGCCGGGTGTCGTCGACCTTCTCTGTTCCGGTTCGTCGAGCACCGGACTAAGCCAAATGGGTTAAGCTGGCGTTATCGGAAGGATGACGGCTCCACCATGCCCATGGTTGTCGCATTTCGGGACACCCCGTGCCCGTGGGAGACAGGGCGGTGCCTCCGCGTGAGTCTGTAGCGGATTGCGACACCGTGCGACGTGATCACTTCCCTAGCTTCGGCACCGGACACGCGGAGGTGGCGCCATCCGGCAGGTCGGCCTCCGCCCGACCCGTTCCGGAGGCAGGCTTCATGACCGACCAGACCCCCCTCGAGTTCGGCGCCTTTCTGGCGCCCTGGCACCGGGTGGACACCGACGCCAACATCGCCATCCACCAGGACCTCGAGACCGCGGTCGCGATGGACCGGCTCGGCTACTCCGAGTTCTGGATCGGCGAGCACCACTCCGGTGGCGTCGAGATCGTCGCCGACCCGCTGCTGTTCATCGCAGCCGCCGCCGAGCGGACCCAGCGCATCAAGCTCGGCTCCGGTGTGCTGTCGCTGCCCTACCACAACCCGTTCCTACTCGCGGACCGCATCGTGCTACTGGACCACCTCACCCGCGGCCGGTTCCTGTTCGGTGCCGGACCGGGTCAGCTGGTGGACGACTCGCGCTCGATCGGCATCGACTCGCTCGAGAACCGCCGCAAGATGGAGCAGTCCTTCGACGTCATCCACCGGCTGCTGGCCGGTGAGACCGTGACCGAGAAGACCGACTGGTACGACCTCGACGCGGCCTACCTGCAGGTCCCGCCGTACTCGGACATCCACACGGCGGTCACCGCCACCGTCTCGCCGACCGGGCCCAAGCTGGCCGGCCGCTACGGCGCCGGGCTGCTCTCTCTCGCCGCGACCAGCCCCGAGGGCTCGGCCGCGCTCAAGGCGCACTGGGGGATCGTCGAGGAGCTCGCCGCCGAGAACGGCAAGACCGTCGACCGCCGCAACTGGCGGCTGACCTGCCCCATGCACATCGCCGAGACCGAGGCCAAGGCCCGCGAGAACGTTCGGCACGGCCTGCTCTACCTCATGAACTACCTCGCGCACGTCAGCCCGGGCCTGGCCCAGCTCGACGACGTGGACGTGCTCATCGACGGCATGAACAGCACCGGCTTCGGCGTCATCGGCACCCCGGACATGGCCGTCGAGCAGATCAAGCGGATGCAGGAGGCCTCGGGCGGCTTCGGCAAGCTGCTCGTCCTACACGGCGAGTGGGCGAACCACCCGAACAGCATCCGCAGCCTCGAGCTGATCGCCGAGAACGTCATGCCCGTGTTCAACGGCTCGCTCGAGCGGCGCCAGCGCGGCTACGACCAGACCGTGAACAGCGACGGTGCCGGCGCCAAGGCGACCAGCGCGGGCCAGGCCGAGGCCCAGGCCCGGTTCGAGGCCGAGCGCGCCGCCCGCTGACCTCCATCCCCACCTGACGGCGACGACGGGAGACCATCGATGGGAAGACTCGACGGCAAGGTCGCACTGATCACCGGTGCCGCGCGCGGCCAGGGGCGCTCCCACGCCCTGGCCATGGCGCGCGAGGGCGCGGAGATCGTGGCCCTCGACATCTGCGAACAGATCGACAGCGTGCAGTACGGCCTGGCGACCGAGGACGACCTCAAGGAGACCGTGTCGCAGGTCGAGGCTCTCGACCGGCGCGTCCTGGCGCGCAAGGTCGACGCACGCGACCAGGCCGGTCTCGACGCGGCGGTCGCCGAGGCGCTGTCCGAGTTCGGGCACATCGACGTCGTGGCGATCAACCACGGCATCTGGACCCGCGGCCCCCTCTGGGACCTGCCGGAGCAGTCCTGGCAGGACACGATCGACATGAACCTGACGGCGGTCTGGAAGACGCTCAAGGCGGTGGCGCCGCACCTGCGCGAGCGCCGCGGCGGGTCGGTCATCATCACCTCGTCGGTGAACGGTGTCGAGGGCCAGGCCGGGTCGGCGCACTACACGGCGGCCAAGCACGGCGCGCTCGGGCTGATGAAGGCCGCGGCGATGGAGTTCGCGCCGTACCGGGTGCGGGTCAACGCGATCATGCCGGGGTTCGTCGACACCAGCATGACGAACTGGCAGGGCGCGTGGGACATGACCAGCGGCCACGAGGGCGGCACGCGCGAGGAGCACGAGGTGGCCGCGCGGCACTGGCACGTGTTCGGCGGACTCATGCAGCCGTCGGACATCAGCGGTGCGGTGGTCTTCCTCGCGAGCGACGAGTCCTCCCGCATCACCGGCATCGAGATGCCGGTGGACAGCGGGCACCTCGTGCTCTCCACGTTCAACCCGGCGCCCCCGCCGGACTGAGCCCGTGGCGCGTGTAGCGCCTTGCGACAACCCATCGCGGCCCGGATTCCCTAGCGTCTGAAGACGATCGGGGAGCCGGGCCGCGCGTCGTCTCCCCCCTGTGAACCGATTGGGAGCTCCATGACTTCAGCAGTGATCGTCGACCTGGTGCGGACGGCGTCCGGCAAGGGCAAGCCGGGCGGTGCGCTGTCGAGCGTGCACCCCGTGACCCTCCTCGCGGACACCCTGTCGGCGCTGCTCGAGCGCACCGGCATCGACCCCGCGAGCGTCGACGACGTCATCGCCGGCTGCGTGTCGCAGGCCGGTGACCAGACCCTGAACATCGCCCGCAACGCCGTCCTCGCGGCCGGGATCCCCGAGTCCGTGCCGGGCACCACGGTGGACCGCCAGTGCGGCTCGAGCCAGCAGGCGGTGCACTTCGCCGCGCAGGGCGTGCTCGCCGGCGCCTACGACATCGTGATCGCCTGCGGCGTCGAGTCGATGAGCCGGGTCCCGATGGGCTACAGCAGCGTCGACCAGCACCCCACCGCGCCGCTCAAGGCCCGCTACCCCGAGGGCCTGGTCGGCCAGGGCGTGTCGGCCGAGCTGATCGCGGCGAAGTGGAAGCTGGACCGCGACACCCTCGACGAGTACTCGGCCCGCTCGCACGCGCGCGCCGCCGCGTTCGCCGCCGAGGGCGCCTTCGCGGGCGAGATCGTGCCGATCACCGTCGACGGGCAGGTGCACGACGTCGACCAGACGATCCGCGCCTCGACGACCGCCGAGGGGCTCGCCGGCCTCAAGCCCTCGTTCGCCGACGAGGAGCTGGGCAAGCGCTTCCCGGAGATCAACTGGAGCATCACGCCGGGCAACTCCTCGCCGCTGACGGACGCCGCGAGCGCCACGCTGATCATGAGCGAGGAGAAGGCGAACGCGCTGGGCCTGCGCCCACGCGCCCGCTTCCACGAGTTCGCGGTGACCGGCAGCGACCCGCTGTTCATGCTGACCGGTGTCATCCCGGCGACCCAGAAGGTCCTCGCCCGCGCCGGGTTGAGCATCGACGACATCGACGCCTACGAGGTCAACGAGGCGTTCGCGCCCGTCCCGCTGGCGTGGCAGCACGACCTGGCCGCGGACCCGGAGAAGCTCAACCCGCGCGGTGGCGCGATCGCCCTGGGGCACGCGCTGGGCGCCTCCGGTGTCCGGCTGCTGTCGACCATGGTGAACCACCTGGAGGCCACCGGCGGCCGGTACGGCCTGCAGACCATGTGCGAGGGCGGCGGCATGGCCAACGCGACGATCATCGAGCGCCTCTGATGGCGGGCACCCTGACCCCCGACTTCACCGGCACGTCGGTGCTGGTCACCGGCGGGGCCCAAGGCATCGGGTACGAGATCGTCAAGTACTTCCTGGACGCGGGGGCGAAGGTCTCCGCGGTCGACCGGGACGCCGAGGCGCTCAAGACCGCGTGGGACGGGCAGGAGAACGTCCGCCAGGTCGCGGTCGACGTGTCCGACTCGGCGGCGGTCGCCGAGGCCGTCGACGGCATCGTCGAGTGGGCCGGGAGCATCGACGTCGCGGTGAACAACGCCGGCATCACCCGCGACACCGTGGTCTGGAAGATGACCGACGAGCAGTGGAAGATCGTGCTGGACGTCCACCTGGGCGGTACCTTCGCCGTCACCCGCGCGGTCGTGCCGCACATGCGCAAGGCGGGCTCGGGCCGGATCGTCAACGTCACCAGCTTCACCGGCATGCACGGCAACGTCGGCCAGGCGAACTATGCGGCGGCCAAGGGCGGGATCATCGCCTTCACCAAGACCGTCGCCAAGGAGGTGGCGCGCTTCGGCATCACCGTGAACGCCATCTCGCCCAACGCCTCCACGGCGATGGTCGCGGCCATCCCGGCGGACCGGCTCGCGGAGATGACGGCCACGGTGCCGCTGGGCCGCTTCGCCGACCCGGCGGAGATGGCGCCCGCGGTCGGCTTCCTGGCCTCGGAGCAGGCCGCCTACGTGACGGGGGTCGTGCTCCCCGTCGACGGGGGTGTGTCGATGTGAGCGGGCTCAACCCTTCAGCCGCGGCCCAGGACCCGATCCCTGTCCTCGGGCTGGCCGCCACCCCGCTCGTGCCCGAGTCCGACGCGGTCCTCGACGAGCTGGTGTTCGACGCCGTGTCCCGCGCGCTGCGCGAGGCCGGCGTCCGCAAGCAGGAGATCGGCCTGTCGGTCACGGCGTCGCTGGACATCTACGACGGCCGCAGCATCTCCTCCGGGCTGACCAACGCCGCCTCCGGCGGCTACCTCGCGCAGTCGTACCGCATCGAGGGCGACGCCGGGCAGGCCATCGTGCACGCGGCTCAGACGATCGCCGCGGGCGACGCGGACCTGACGCTGGCCGTCGGTGTCTACAACCCCGAGGTGTCCGCGCCGGATCGCCGCGCGTTCCTGCAGCAGATCTCCAACCACGGCTTCGAGCCGCACTTCGACCGCCCGGTGGGGCTGTCGGCGGAGACGGTGTTCGGGTTGCACGCCGGGTACGCCGTCGACTCCGGCGCGCTGACCGAGGAGCGGCTCGCCGAGCTCGCGGCGGCCGAGATCTCCCGCGGTGCGGGCAGGCTGCGTGCCGCCCGTACCGCGGTGACCAGTGCGGATGTCGCCGCCTCCGCGCCGGTCAACGGCGTCCTGCGCGAGCTCATGCTGCCCGCCGAGGCCACCGGCGCGATCGCCGTCGTGCTCGGCTCGCTCGGCCGGTCGCGGCGAGCGCTGCACCCGCGCGCGGTGATCACCGGGTGGGGGCAGGCGACCAGCGACACCACCGCGGGCGGCCAGTGGCTGACCGACCCTGCCGCGGCCGCGCGCCGCGCGGGCCAGGAGGCCTACCGCCGGGCCGGGCTCACCGAACCGGGTGAGCAGATCGGCGCCGCCGAACTGACGACCTCGACGCCGGCGCTGCTCGCGCCGACCGTCGACGCGCTGGGCCTCGCCAAGGGCGACACCGTGATCAATCCGTCGGGTGGGGTGGCGAGCTGTTTCCCCGGCGTCGCGAACGGGGCGCTGCGGCTGTTCGAGGCCGTGGAGTGGCTCGAGGAGAACGGTGGGCAGGCGGTGTCGCACTCGACGGACCTGCTGACCGGTCCGGTCGCGGAGACCGCGACCGTGCTCGTGGTGGAGGGAGTCTGATGGCCGGGCTGAAACGGGGCAGGGCCGTGATCGCGGGTGTCGGGATCACCCCGGCGAGCTCGCCGCGCAAGCAGACGTCGTCGTCGCTGGAGCTGATCCAGGAGGCCGTCTGGGGTGCCCTGCAGCACTCCGGCGCCACCCCTGACTCGCTCGACGGCATCGTGATCGGCAACATCGACGGCTTCGAGGGCACCGTCCTCGGGGCCAAGCACCTGGTCCGGCGGCTGGGCCTGGGCCCGGACCTGCCGGTGTCCATCCTCAACACCGGCGGGACGACGGGCGGCAACCTCGTGCAGGTCGCGGCCCGCCAGGTGCGGGCGGGGGACCGGCGCCGCGTGCTGGTCATCGGCGGCCCCACGTTCTTCGGCGCCGAGGACCTCCAGTCGGCGATCAACACCAACTCGCCGATGATCGTCGAGCAGCCGCTCGGCATGGGTGCCTACCACATGGGCGCGTTCTACCCGAGCGCCTACACCGAGCGCTTCGGCGCGACGGTGGAGGATTACGCCGTCTCCGCGGTGCAGGACCACGAGCACGCCTCCCGCAACCCGTACGCGCACCTGCGGAACACGATGACCGTCGAGGACGTCGTGTCGGCGAAGCCGCTGTCCTACCCGCTGACCATGGCGATGGTGTGCCCGGTGTCGACCTCGGCCAACGCGCTGCTGGTCTGCGCCGAGGGCACCACCGAGGACCTGCGGCCCACCCCGGTGCTGATCAAGGCCTTCGCCACGAGCAGCGACCCCTACCTGGGCGGCGGGAAGAACGACTTCGCGGCGATGGAGAACCTGGCCATCCTCGCGCAGAAGGTCTACCAGCTCGCGGACGTGCGCAGCCCGCGCGAGGAGATCGACGTCGTCGAGGTGTTCTCGCCGTACGCCCCGATGCAGCCGATGCAGCTCGAGGCGCTCGGGTTCGCGCCGCCCGGGGGCGGCATCGACCTGATCCGTTCCGGTGCGACCCGGATCGACGGGGACGTGCCGGTCAACCTCTCCGGCGGCCCGCTGTGCACGAACGCCGGCGTGGCGGGTGAGCTCGCCCCGATCGTCTACGTGGCGCTGCAGCTCATGGGCGACGCCCCGGAGGCCATGCAGGTCACCGGCCCCCGCCGCGGGCTCGCGCACGGTACCGGCGGCACCTTCTTCCAGTTCGAGAACCTGGCCATCCTGGAGCGCTTGTGAGCACCCCGATCACCACCCAGCGGGTCCACTGGGACCTGAACTACGACGTCCACCTGGGCGCGACCTGGGGCCGCTTCATGCAGGGCCTCACCGAGCAGAAGATCCTGGCGAACAGGTGCCCGGAGTGCTCGCGGGTGTTCGTGCCGCCGCAGGCCTACTGCGAGTCCTGCTTCGTCAAGACCGACGAGTGGCTCGAGCTGCCCCCCGAAGGTGTCGTCGAGGCGTTCACCGTGGCATGGCTGGGCTTCCGGGGTGGCCCGACGCCGCCCTACGCCATCGCGGGCATCCGCCTCGACGGCGCGTCCACGCTGCTCATGCACTACGTCGGCGGGCTGGACCTGGGCAACCCGACCACCGTCCGCGAGCAGATCGGCCCGGGCACCCGGGTCCGCGCGGTGTGGGCCGAGGAGCGCACCGGGCAGATCCTCGACATCGCGCACTTCGAGAAGATCTGACCGTCGCATAACGCGACAATCTCGCCACCCCGCCTGCTCGTTGAGCGAGTGCAGGGACGCCGGCCCACCGGAGCACCCGGTGGGCCGGCGTCGTGTAGGCGCCCGCGAAGGGCTCTCGACGAGGAGTGGACGGATGGCGTTGACGAGGCGGGCCCTGATCGGGCGCGCGGGTGTGTTCGGTGTGGGGCTGGCCGTGCTGGGCGGGACCGGGGTGGCGACCTCGGGCTTCTCCCGCGCGGCCGCCGAGGTCCTCCCGGCGGACCTGCTGACGGTGCCCAGCAAGTTCCCGTTGCCGGTCACGGCCCCGAAGGCCCTCGCGCAGCTCGGCCCGGCGGTGGCGGGACCGGGCCCGTCGGCCCGGATCGAGCTCTTCGCCGTGCCCACCCCGTCGTCCTTCCCGGCGGACATCGCCGTTGGGTCGGACGGAGGCCTCTGGTTCACCGAGATGGTGGGCGGGAAGATCGGCCGCATCGACCCGGACACCAAGGAGATCATCGAGGTCCCCGTCCGGGACCCGCTCTCCACACCCGCGGGGATCAAGTCCGGCCCCGACGGGCTGCTGTACATCACGATGACCGTCGGCAACCGGATCGGCGTCCTGGACCCCGCGACGCGGGTGATCGAGGAGTACGAGCTCCCGCATCCGGCGTCGGGCCCGCTGGACATCGTCCCCGGCCCGGACGGCGCCATGTGGAACACCCAGACCCTGGGCAACCGGATCGCCCGCTTCGACGTGACGAGCCGGACGTTCACCGAGTACCCGATCCCCACCCCGGCCTCCGCACCCGCCGACATCATCGCCGGGCCCGACGGCGGGCTCTGGTTCTGCGAGCTCGTCGGCAACAAGGTCGCTCGCTTCGACCCGGAGACCGAACGCTTCGAGGAGTACCCGGTGCCCACCCTCGCGGCGGCGCCGTTCTCGCCGAACGTCGGGCCCGACGGCAACATCTGGGTCACCTACACGGCGGGGAACAAGGTGGCGCGCATCGACGTCGTCACCCGCGAGATCACCGAGTTCGCGGTGCCCACCGTCCCGGCCGGGATGATCTGCGGGAACCCGGGCCCCGACGGCGCCTGCTACTTCGCCGAGACGGTCGGCAACAAGGTGGCGCGGCTCGACCCCGAGACGTTCGAGTTCACCGAGTACACCGTCCCGGTGCCGGGGATCGGGCCGGCGGACTTCCCGCCCACGCCCGCACCGGACGGCGCCCTGTGGTTCGTCGGCTACACGGGCAACGCCATCGGCAGGCTGACCCTCGCCTGACAGCGGGGCCGCCGGGGCGACCTCGCGGTCCCCCGGCGGCCCGCTCACCCGACGGTGTAGCCGCCGTCGGCGAGGTAGTGGGCGCCGGTGACGAAGGAGGCGGCGGGGGAGAGGAGGAAGGCGACCACGGCGGCGATCTCGTCCGCGGTGCCCAACCGGCCCACGGGGTGGAGTGCCCGGGTGCGGGCCCGCACCTCGGGGCTCTGGTGGCTGAGCAGCGGGGTGTCGACGAAACCGGGGCCGACCGCGTTGACCCGGATGCCGTCCGGGGCGTAGTCGAGCGCGGCGACCTTCGTGAGCCCCACGACCGCGTGCTTCGACGCGACGTAGGCCGCGGACCGGCCCGTCCCGACCGCGCCCATCACCGAGGCGATGTTCACGACGGCCCCGCCCCCGGCGCGCTGCAGCGCCGGGATCTCGGCCTGCAGGCTGTGGAACACGCCGTCGAGGTTGATGTCCAGGACGCGGCGCCACTGCGCCCGGTCCATGTCGGCGATGCGCCGCTTGTCCGGCACCCCGACGCCCGCGTTGTTCACCGCCAGGTCGACGTGTCCGAAGTGCCGCTCGGCGGTGTCGACCATCGCGGCCACCGAGGCCGGGTCGGTCACGTCGACCGGCACCGCGAGCGCCCCGTCCAGCTCCGTCGCCACCCGCTCCGCGGCCGCCGGGTCGATGTCGGCCACGCAGACCGATGCCCCCCGCCGGGTGAGCAGCCGGGCGCACGCGGCCCCGATCCCCGACGCGGCCCCGGTGACCACCGCCACCCGCCCCGCCAGGTCGCGACCCTCTGCGACCTCGTCCATGTCCGTCTCCTCTCGCCCACACCAAAGGCCCCCCAGGCTGCACGACCGGCCGGTGGCCGGTACGCGCAGACCTGGGGGGCGGACGTCCGGTCCTACGCCTCCGCGAATCGCTTGCGGAGGAACTCGCCGAACCGCTCGGTCGACGCCTGGGCCTCCGGGAGGAAGGAGAAGATCGGCCAGATGTGCACCAGGTCCTCACCGATCTCCAGTTCGACCTCCCCGCCCGCGGCCTTCACCTTCTCGACCAGGCGGATCGAGTCGTCGTGCAGGCCCTCGTCGGTGCCGACCAGGACTCGCAGCGGCGGCAGGCCGGACAGGTCGGCGTAGAGCGGCGAGGCCAGCGGCGTCGACTTGGGCTCGGCGCCGCCCAGGTAGGCCCCGCCCATCGCCCCGACCAGTGCCGCGGCGGGCAGCGGGTCGAGGTGGGCACGGGTCTGCAGCGACTCGCCCTCGCCCGCCAGGTCCACCAGCGGCGACAGCGTGACCGCCGCAGTGGGCGGCACCTCGCCGTCCTCGCGCAGCTTCACCAGCGCCGAGATCACCAGGCCGCCGCCCGCGGAGTCGCCGAGGAGGGCGACCCGCTTGGCGCCGTCCTGCGCGCGGGCGAAGCGGTACGCGGCCACGACGTCGTCGAGCGGCGCGGGGAAGGGGTTCTCGGGGGCCAGCCGGTAGTCCACGACCAGCGCGCGGGCGTCCGCGGCCTTCGAGACGCGGTAGCCGAACTCGCTGTAGCCCTTCGCGTTCCCCATGCACCAACCGCCGCCGTGGACCACCACGACGACCTGCTCGGGGGAGGTCCCCGGGGCGCTCACCCAGATTGCGGGCACCCCTCCGGCATCGACGTGCTCGACCTCGGCGTCGGCCGGGAGCTTGAAGTTGGCCAGCACCTCGTCGTAGAGGCGCCGGTAGTCGTCCATGGTGGCCTCGGGCTCGGACACCAGGTGCGTGAGCAGGTCGCGTGCGCGCTGCACCTCGGGACTCGCCATCACACACACTCCTCGGGAATCGATGGAATCGTCATTGATCCGGTCACATCTTCTGGAGGGTCGGCATGACCTCGCTGGTGAACAGCTCGTAGCTCGCGGCGGCCTTCTCGCCCTTCAGCCCGCCGAACTGGAACACCATGATGGGCTCGTAGTCGCCCACGATCGCCCGGCGCTCCTCGTGCTTCGCGAGCTGCTCGTCGGGGGTGCCCCAGATCTGCGCGTTGACATAGATGTCGACGACGGTGTCCAGCCCGTACTCGTCGATGGCCGCCTTCGCCGCTGCGTAGGAGGCGTACCCGCTGGTGCTCTCGAAGTGCCGACCGCCGAACTCGTAGTGCTCCACGCAGCACATGTAGTAGTTCGCGATGTGCTCGGCGGCGACCCGGCGGGCCTCGTCGCTGTCCTGGTGGCAGTAGGTCAGGTCGATCATCAGGGGCGGCGGGGCCTCCTCGCCGTGGGTCTCCTGGAACGCCTCGCGGTACTGCGTGATCATCGGCATGTGCATGGTGTCCATCGGTCCCTGGATGAACGCCATCATCTGGACGCCGAGCTTGCCCGCGGCCACCGCCGAGTCGGGGCTCATCGCCACGCAGGTGGTCCGACCCTTGAAGGTCCGCAGCGGCGCGGGGTGGATCGGGACCCGGGACTGCTTGTAGAACTTGCCGTCGTTCTCGACGTACCCGGCCTCGAGCCCGCGGATGATCATCTCCGCGGCCTCGTCGAACCGCTCGCGGGAGGTCCCCATGTCGAGCCCGAAGCCCTCGAACTCGCGGCGGGCGAGCCCGCGGCCCATGCCGAACAGGGCGCGGCCGTCGGACAGGTTGTCCAGCAGGGCGATCTTCTCGACCACGCGCAGCGGGTCGTTCCACGGCAGGATGACCGCAGTCGTGTGCATCTTGGCGTTGGTGGTCCGACCGGCGAGGTAGGACAGGAACTGGGTGTTGTCGGGACACATCGAGTAGCCCGGGTCGAAGTGGTGCTCGACGCACCCGATGCTCTCGTAACCGTCCTGGTCCGCCCGCAGCGACAGCGCGATCTGGTCCTTGTAGATGTCGTAGTCGCTGTCGGCGTTGTTGTAGTTCTGGATCAGGTTGGTCATGTGGACCTTCACGTGGCCTCCTCGGCACATGGGGTCGACCCGCTCTGCTGGAGTCGGAGGGGTGGTGGGGACGAGCCGCGAGCACGGTTCGGACGTGTCCGAGGCTCTCGTGCGGCTCCTCCGCCGACGCTGTGTGTCCTGCGTCTCGCCAAGGCTGACAGTGCGCCGAACGGAGACGTTGTCGCATTGCGCTACAGTCGGGCGCTCCGCCCGACCGGGTGACGGGACAGCGGACCGCCGCCGGCGCCGCTCAGGCGAGGCGTCCGCCGTCCACGACGAAGGTGGAGCCGGCCACGAACCCGGCCTCCGGCCCGAGCAGGAACAACACCGCCCCCGCGATCTCGTCGACGGTGGCGTAGCGGCCGCCGTCGAGGGCGGTGGGGACGGTGCGCGGGCCGGTGCGTCCGCCGTCGATGCTGCTCATCATCCGCCCGGCCACCGGGCCGGGGCAGATCGCGACGACCCGTACGCCGCGGGCGGCGACCTCGCGGGACGCGACCCTGGTCAGCCCGACCAGCGCGTGCTTGGAGGCCACGTAGGGGCCCACGGACGGGGCGCCGGACAGGCCGGCCGTCGACCCGGACTGGACGACCACGCCGCCCGGCCCGAGCAGGGGGAGGGCGTGCTTGAGCACCGCGGCGGCGCCGACCACGTTGACCTGCAGGACGTGAATCAGTGCGGCGAGGTCGAGCTCGTGCAGCGGGCCGATGGGCCCCTCGATGCCGGCGTTGTTGAACACCAGGTGCAGGCCCTCGCCGAACCGGGCTGCCGCGGCGACCGCGCGCTCGACGTCCGCCTCCACGGTCACGTCCGCGGGCTCCGCGTGGGCGGCCTCGCCCAGCTCGGCGGCCAGCGCCGTGACGGCGGCCGCGTCCCGGTCCACCAGGGTCACCCGGGCGCCCTCGGCGACGAGACCGCGGGCGACCGCCGACCCGATGTCGCCCGACGCCCCGGTCACCAGTGCGCTGCGGTCGCGGAAACGCTCGACCATCGTTCGAACCCCCTTGCTCGCGGCCGCCCACGCGGCCGGACTCCGTCGAGCCGCCGACGGTAGCCACCGGGGCACGGTCGGGGTGTCGCGCGACGGAACGGCCGCGGGCAGGGGGAGCGAGGGGAGCGGACGTCGCCGCTCGGAGTTCGCCGCGGCCGCGAGACAGGCGGGCTCCGGACCGGACCGGTCCGGAGCCCGACCCGCTACTTGACCAGCAGCCCTGCGTCGATCGGGAGCGGGACGCCGGTGATCAGCCGGGCGTCGTCGGAGGCCAGGAAGACCAGGGCCTTGCTGATGTCGATCGGCTCGGCCCACGGCTCGGGCAGGGCGTGCATCGCGGTCGAGACGGCCTTGAAGTCCTCGGCGGTGGGGTGCTCGAGGTCGGGGCGGAAGATCTTGTAGGTCGCGTCGTTCTGGACCATCGGCGTGTTCACCTGCGTGGGGTGGACGCTGTTGACCCGGATGGAATGAGGCGCGAGTTCGGCCGCGAGGACCCGCATCAGCCCGACTACGCCGTGCTTGGCCGACGTGTAGGCCGCGATGCCCTGGTAGCCGCGCAGTCCGGCCATTGAGCTCGTCAGGATGATCGACCCTCCCCGGCCGCCCTCGATCAGGTGCGGCACGGCGACCTTCGACGTCTTCCAGACGCCGGTCAGGTTGATCCCGAGCATCTGCTCCCAGGCGTCCTCGGTGATCTCATGGGCCGGGACCGCGTTGGCGGCGATGCCCGCGTTGGCCGCGACGATGTCGAGCCTGCCGAACTCGGCGACCCCGGAATCGAGGGCGGCCTTGAGGGCGGCGCCGTCCCGGACGTCGACCTCGGCGGTCACGACTCGGCGGTCCAGCTTCTCCACCAGCGCCGCCGTCTCGGCGAGCTCCTCCGCCGAACCGAGCGGGTAGCCGAGCCCCAGCTCGGGCAGATCGTGCGCCACATCGACCGCGATGATGTCGGCGCCCTCGCGGGCGAGCTCGATCGCGTGGCTCCGGCCCTGACCGCGGGCGGCGCCGGTGACGAAGGCGACCTTGCCGTCGAGACGACCCATAGTCCGTGCTCCGATCTCAAGGGGCGTCGGGGCCAGCGGCCCCGGCGAGTGCGGGCGCGACGCTAGTCAGATCTCGCGTACGCGGGTGTCGCAATCCGCTCCACTGCCCGGCCCTGCCCGGTTGTCGCGGTTTGCGACAACCCCTGACCGCCTCCTGTTCCTAGGGTCGGGCCACGTAGTCCAGGACGGGTCTGCTCATGGGCCCGTGCGCACCAGCAGAAGGGTGATCGTGACCAGTACCGCGACCGGCGGCCCGCTCACCGCGGAAGGGCTCGGCGCCAGGGTTCAGGCGTTCCTGGCCGACCACGACCCGGCGAGCACCGACCGCCTGAAGTTCCTCCGCGCCCGCTTCGACGCAGGCCTGGCCTGGGTGCACTACCCCGAGGGCCTCGGCGGGCTCGGGGCGGACCCGGGCCTGCAGCGGGGCGTGGACGCCGCCTTCGCCGCGGCCGGTGCCCCGGACAACCGTCCGCACACGAACATCATCGGGCTCGGCATGGCCGCGCCGACCATCCTGCGGTTCGGCACCGCCGAGCAGCAGCGCCGCTGGCTGCGTCCGTTGTGGACCGGCGAGGAGATCTGGTGCCAGCTCTTCAGTGAGCCCGGCGCCGGGTCGGACCTCGCGAACGTCGCCACCAGCGCCAAGCCGGACGGCGACGAGTGGGTGGTGAACGGGCAGAAGGTGTGGACGTCGCTGGCCCACGACGCGACCTGGGCCATCCTCGTCACCCGCACCGACCCCGCGCAGCCGAAGCACCGTGGCCTGACCTTCTTCGTGTGCGCGATGGACTCGCCCGGCGTCGACGTCCGGCCGCTGCGCCAGATCACCGGCGAGAGCGAGTTCAACGAGGTCTACCTCGACGACGTCCGGGTGCCGGACGCCCAGCGGCTCGGCGAGGCCGGACAGGGCTGGGCGGTCACCCAGAACACCCTGATGAACGAGCGCGTCGCGATCGGCGGCGGCACGATCCCGCGGGAGAGCGGCGCCATCGGCGAGCTCGTCAAGGTGTGGCGGGAGCGCCCCGAGCTGCGCACCCCGGGGCAGCACGACCAGGTGCTGCGGTTCTGGGTCGAGGCCGAGGCGGGCCGGTTGACCGCCGAGCGCCTCGGGCAGCAGCAGGCGGCGGGGATGCCGGGGCCGGAGGGGTCGGGCGCCAAGCTCACCCACGCCCGGCTGAACCAGCAGATCTCGAGCTTCGAGCTCGACCTGCTCGGCGACGAGGCCCTGCGCTACACCGACTACTCGGCGCGCCGCCCGGTGCTGGTGACCCACTCCGAGAGCCCCGCCAACTGGCGGTTCCTGCGCGCCAAGGGCAACTCAATCGAGGGCGGGACTTCCGAGATCATGCGCAACATCATCGCCGAGCGGGTGCTCGGCCTTCCGGCCGAGGCCCGGGCGGACAAGGACACACCGTGGAAGGACCTGCCCCGATGACCGCGACCCCGGTGACGGGTGACCTGCTCTACTCGGAGATCGAGAACGACCTGCGGGCCAGTGTCCGGTCGCTGCTGGAGAAGCAAGGCGCCTGGGACGCCGTCCTTGCCCGCACCGAGACCGACGAGACCGTGGACCGCGAGCTGTGGGCGCGGCTGGCCGAGATCGGGTGTGCGGCGCTGGCCGTGTCCGAGGAGCAGGGCGGTGCCGGAGCGAGCTGGCGGGAGGCCGCCGTCGTCGCCGAGGAGCTCGGGCGTGCCGTCGCGCCGGTGCCGTTCCTCGGCTCGGCAGGGCTCGCCGCGGCGCTGTTGGTCGCGGTGGGGGAGCAGGAGATCCTTCCGCAGCTCGCAGAGGGTGGACTCGTGGCCGCCCTCGCGGTCCCGTTCGGCACCGCGCCCGGCGCCCCGACCCCGGCCGTGGAGCTGCGCGGCGAGCTCCTGCACGGCACGGTGCGCGGGGTCGCGGACGCGGTCGCCGCCGACGTCCTGCTGGTCCCGGTCGGGAACGACCTCTACGCCGTCGGCGCCGAGGCCGACGGGCTGACCCGCACCCCGATCGTCTCGCTCGACATGACGCGGCAGCTGGTGGACCTCACCCTCGACAGCGTGCGAGGCCGACTCGTCGCCTCCGACGCGGAGGGCGCCGTGACCGACGCCCTGCGGATCGGCGCCGTCCTGCTGGCGTCCGAGCAGCTGGGGCTGGCCGAGCGCTGCCTCGAGACGACCGTCGAGTACCTCGCGATCCGGCGGCAGTTCGGCCGGATCCTCGGCTCCTACCAGGCGCTCAAGCACCGGCTGGCCGACCTGTGGGTGCTGATCACCCAGGCCCGCGCCGTCGCCCGCTACGCCGCGGAGTGCGCCGCCACCGGCTCGGCGGACCTGCCGGTCGCCGCGGCGCTGGCCCAGGCCCACTGTTCCGTCGTGGCCCAGCAGGCCGCCGAGGAGTGCATCCAGCTGCACGGCGGGATCGGCTTCACCTGGGAGCACCCCGCCCACCTCTACCTCAAGCGCGCGAAGAGCAGCGCGATCGCCCTCGGCACGCCCGAGCGGCACCGCGCGGCCCTGGCTGAGCTGGTCGACCTTCCCGGGGTGCCGGCATGACCGATCTGACCGGGCTCACCGCCGTCGTGACCGGCGGCAACAACGGGATCGGCCGCGCGATGGCGGTCGGCATGGCCAAGGCCGGCGCGAACATCGCCGTCTGGGCCCGCAACGCCGAACGCAGCGCCGACGCCGTCGAGGAGATCTCGACGCACGGGGTCAAGGCCATCGCGGTGAGCTGCGACGTCGCGGACGAGGACGCGGTGTCCGCGGCCATGACCCAGACCGTCGACGCCCTCGGCCCGCTCGGCTGCTTCGTGGCCAACGCCGGGATCGCCGACGCTGCACCGATCACCGAGATGAGCCTCAGCAGCTGGCACCGGGTGCTCCGGACCAACCTCGACGGGGGCTTCCTGTGCACCCGCGAGGCGGCTCGCCGCTTCGTGGCGCAGGGCACGGGCGGATCCATCGTGGTGCTGTCCTCGACGATCAGCCGCTACGGCGGAGCCGGGATGGCGTCCTATGCGGCCAGCAAGACCGGGCTGCTGGGACTCGGTCGCACGCTCGCGGTCGAGCTGGCGCGATATCAGGTGCGCTGCAACATCCTCATCCCCGGCTGGACGCGCACCGGGATGAACACCGACCTCCAGGAGGACGAGCGGTTCATGAGGGCGACGATCGGGCGCACCCCGGCCCGTCGCTGGGCGGACCCGGAGGAGTTCCACGAGGTGGCCGCCTTCCTCGCCGACCCGTCGCTGACCTTCCACACCGGCAACGAGGTCGTCGTCGACGGCGGCTACACCATCTTCTGATCGACCGGCCCTGCACCGAAGGAGAGCCCGATGAGCAGCTACCGCGACGCCCACCCGTGGGCGAACGAGAAGACCGAGGCCGCCGCGGCGGTCAACGACGACGAGCGACTCGTGCTCGCGTTCTTCGCCGACCTCTCCAGTGGCGACCCCGAGAAGCTCGCGCCGTACTTCGCCCCCGACGCGATGTACCAGAACATGCCGCTCCCGCCCGCCCACGGGGCGGAGGCCGTGCTCGCGACGCTGGGCGCGCTGTTCTCCGTGATGTCGATGGACAGCATCGAGACCCTCTACCTCGCGTCGCGCGACGGGTTCGTGTTCACCGAGCGGGTCGACTACCTGACGGCCCTGCCGACCGGCAAGTCGTTCGCCCTGCCCGTCACCGGAGTGACCCGGGTGGTCGACGGGAAGATCACGGCCTGGCGGGACTACTTCGACCTGCGGGAGTTCGAGGAAGCCGTCGATCTCCCGCTGCGGCAATGATGACACCGGCGGACCGGTCGGCCGGCGACACGGTGCGGGCCTTCCTCGCCGCCCTCGGCGAGGGCGAGCGGTCCGACCTGGCCGAGTACCTGGCAGAGGACGCTGAGTACCGCGGCACCGGCATCCAGCGCCCGACGATCGGCGCCGAACCGATTGCTCGCCTGCTGGGCATGCTGTACGCCGGGACCGGCACCACCGCCGAGGTGGTCACCGTCGAGGCGCGGGACGGCGTCGTCTTCAGCGAGCGCCGCGACCACCTGCGCTCCGGAGAGGCCCTGAGGATCCAGGCGGTCGCGACCGTCGCCGAGCGACGGATCACGTCGTGGGCGGACGTGGACCCCGACGACCCGGTCCGGCCGGGACGCCTGCTCGGCCGCCCGGCCGCGAACGACACGAGAGGACGAGGATGGCGACCGACCTCGGCACTGAACTGATCGGCCTGGACGACCTGCGCAAGGCCCTGGACGGCAAGACCCTGCCTGGGGACGAGCTCACCATCGAGGGATACCAGAGCGCCCTTGCCGACCACGCCCTGCTGGCACCGGCCGAGGACTCCGACCACGCGCACCCCTTCTGGCTGATCGTGCTGGCGTTGCGCGGCATGGGCATCACGGTGGACGAGCTGTGCGCACTCGCCGGTCAGCGCGAGCAGGACACCCTCCTGTTCGGCACCTGCGGGATCGAGCAGCACAGCCCGCCGCGCGTCGGCCACACCTTCCGGACCAGCGCGACCGTCGGTCCCGTGGCGCGCAAGGAGTCCCGTGGCGGCGGCTTCCTGGACTTCGTCACCGTGCGGGTCGAGATCCGGGACGCCGGCGAGCTCGTCGGTGTCGTGAACCAAGGTTTCATCTTCAAGCGAGGTGCCTGATGACGACAACCACCCTGCCCGCTGTCGGGGATGCCGTGCCGTCGCTGCGGGTCGACTCCGTCGAGGCGGACAAGATCCGCATCATGGCCCTCGTTCTGCAGGACCCGAACCCCATCCACTTCGACCTCGCCGCCGTGCGGGCCGCCGGGCTGGGCGACCGCGAGGTCAATCAGGGGGGCGTCACGATGGCCTTCGTGATGAACATGCTGGCGGCGTGGGCGGGCTCGCGCGCGGCCGTACGGGTGGTCGACTGCCGGTTCTCGGCCAATGTCTTCGCCGGGGACGCGGTGGACCTCGGCGGGACCGTGACCGCCGTCCGTGAGGTGGACGGCGAGCACCTGGTCGATTGCGAGGTGTGGGCCGACAGTGGCGACGGCGTTCGGGCCATCGCCGGCACCGCGACGGTCGCGTTCCCAGTCTGAGCAGCCGGTTCGCGAGGAACGACGAGAGGGGCCCCGCCGGTCGGCGGGGCCCCTCTCGCGTGTGTGAGTGACCTTCAGACCGCGAAGCGCGCCTTCAGCGCGGGCTTGTCGACCTTGTTGGTCCCGGTGCGCGGGATGGCCCCGACGATCTCGATTCGGCGGGGCCGCTGGAGGCCGCGCAGGTCCGGCACCGACTCGCAGTACGCGGCGATGTCCGCCGCGGTGACGCCGGGCTGTGACGGCACGACGATGGCCGTGACCTGCTCGGAGAAGCGCTCGTGCGGTGTGCCGATGACGGTCACCTCGGCGATGAGCGGGCAGGCCTGGAGGTGCCCCTCGACCATTTGCGGGTAGATGTTCTCCCCACCGCTGATGATCATGTCGTCCGCGCGCTCGACGTAGTACAGGTAGCCGTCCGGGGCCTCGCGGACGAGGTCGGTGGTGCGGAACCAGCCGTCGTGGAACTTCTGCGCGTTGACCTCGGGCAGCTGCCAGTAGCCCGGCGTCACGGCGTCGCCGCGGACCCAGAGCTCGCCCACCTCGTCGGCTCCGAAGGGGAGGGGCGTGGTGGACCCCGCCGGCACGATCTGCCAGCGCACGATCTGCTCGAGGGGCTTGCCCAGCGAGCCGTAGCGGCGCTCCTCGTGGATCGGCTCGGTGATGGCGAGACCGCTCTGCTCGGTCTGGCCGTAGATGTTCACCGGCACGACGCCCGTCAGCGCGGTGAACTGCTTGAGGCGGGCCTCGGGCATCGCCGAGCCGCCGACCATGCAGACCCGGACGGAGTCGAGGTCCCGGCCCTCGTCACCGAGCAGGTTGACGATGTCGATCATCATGGCCGGCACGATCGCGAGGACCGTCGGACGCAGGGTGATGACGTCGTCGAGGTACTCCACGGCCTTCCACCGGCGCAGCGTGACCGTGCCCCCGGCCAGCAGCAGCGGCAGCGAGATGAGCTGGAGGCCGCCGACGTGGAAGAGCGGGGTGCAGACCAGCGCGTGGTCCTCCGGTCCGATGTCCCAGGCGTCGAGCACGCCCTCGCACTCCGCGGCCGTGTTCCGGTGGGTCTGCCGGACGCCCTTGGGGGTGCCCGTCGAGCCGCTGGTGTACATCAGCAGCGCGTCGTCCCCGTCGAGTCGCGGGACGGTCCGCTGCGCCGGGTCGGCGGTGATCGCCTCGGTGAAGCTGTGCTCCGCCCCCTCGGTGGGGGTCAGCGCGATCACGTGGTCGGCCAGCTCGGTGCCGGCCAGCGACTCGCGCAGCCGGGCGACGTCGGTGCCCAGGGCGAGCACCCAGCGCGCGCCCGAGTCGACCGCGGCGTGGCGCAGCGCGGCCGGGGCGAACATGTAGTTGAAGGGGACGGCGACCCCGCCCGCCTTCCAGATGCCGAGCAGGGCGGGGAGCCACTCGGGCTCGTTGTGCAGGAAGAGCCCGACGCGTTCGCCGGGCGCCAGGCCCTGGGCCTGCAGGAAGCCCGCGAATCGTGCGGCGGTGTCGAGCAGGTCGCCGTAGGTCCGGGTCACGTCGCCGCAGCGCAGCGCGACCTGGTCGGCGCGACGACGTGCCACGCGTTCGATCGAGGTGAGGACGTTCATCGTCGAGGCCTCCGGTCGGGTGGGCTGAGTCGGCTCAGTAAGAGCGCGGGAGGCCGAAGGACTCGGCGAGGTTCTGCCGGGCCATCTCGTTGCTGATGGGGGCGATGCGGAACTGCCGCAGGTCGCGCCAGAAGCGCTGGGCGTGGGTCTCGCTGGAGATGCCCATGCCACCGAGGATCTGGATGCCGCGGTCCGCGGCGGACACGGCGAGCTCGGAGAGGACCACCTTCACCATGTTCGCCTCCTGGTGGCAGTGCATGCCCGCCGCCTCGCGCCAGGCGGCGTCGAACACCATGAGCTCACCCTGCTTCTGGCCCAGCCTCGTGTCGGCGATGTAGTGCTGGATGATCTGGTGGCCGCCGATGACCTTGCCGAACGTCGTGCGGTTCTTCGCGTACTCCACCGACTCTTCGAGGATGCCGTCGAGCATTCCCAGCGCCAGGGCACCCGCCATGATCCGCTCGTTGTTGAGTGAGGCGAGCAGGACCTTGAACCCGTTGTGCTCCTCGCCGATGAGCTGCGAGTCCGGGACGAACACGTCGTCGAGGAAGATCTCGCACGAGCCCATCGCCCGCATCCCCAGCTTCGGGATGTAGCGCATGTCGATGCCGGGGGAGTCGGTCGGGACCAGCAGCAGGGTGGTCCGCGGGCGCTTGCCGGGTGCCTCGGCGTCTGCGCTGCGGGCCAGCAGCAGCAGGTACGTGGCCTCCTTGGCTCCGGTCGACCACATCTTCTGGCCGGAGACCCGCCACCCGCCGTCGACCTTCTTCGCGCGAGTGCTCATGGCGCCCAGAACGTCCGTGCCGCCGCTGGGCTCGGTCACGGCGATGGAGAAGCGGATTTCACCCTCGGCGAGCTTGGGCAGGTACTCCCGCTTCTGCTCCTCGCTGCCGCCGTGCACCAGTGCCTTGGCGCCCGCGAAGGAGGGGATCCCCCAGACCCAGGACAGGCCGCCGAGGCTGCGGGCGAGCTCGCGGGCCAGCACGGCGGTGTCGACGGCGTTGCCGCCCTGCCCGCCGTACTCCTCGGGGATGCCCATCGCGTGGAAGCCCGCCTCGGCCATGCCCTCCCACAGCTCGTAGGGGTACTGGTACTCGCGCTTCTCCAGCTCCAGCGCACGTTCGGGCGGGAAGTTCTTGTCCACCCACGACCGTACGGAGTCGCGGAAGGCGCGGCGGTCGTCGTCCAGGTCGAGCAGCATGACCACGACGGTAGGAGGGGACCCCCCGATCCGGTTGTCGCGTAACGCGACAGCCACCCGCGCGAGGGGTCTTCCCGATTATCGTGCTCGGTGTGGTGAGCCCGAGCAGCAGCGCGACTACGGCCCGTGGGGGCAAGCGGATCCGGCTGGACGCCGACGACCGGCGGGACCAGATCCTCGAGGGTGCCCGCCGGCTCTTCGCCGCGCGCCCGTACTCCAGCGTGTCCACGACCGAGCTCGCGACCGCCGCCGGCACCACGCGAACGAACCTGCACTACTACTTCGGCACCAAGAGGGAGCTCTACCTGGAGGTGCTGCGGGAGTTCGGACAGCTCCCCGCCCTGCCCGCCGAGGGCGCGGGCCGGTCGACCGGGCCCGCCGAGCTGGACCGCCTGTTCGCCCGGTGGCTCGACGTCCTGGAGGAGAACCCGCAGACCATCATGTCGATGATCGGGACGGTGGCACCCGGGGCCGACCCCGAGGTGGAGGCCGTCTTCCGAGACGGACGGCGGGCCTGGGAGGACCGCCTGATCGCGGTCCTCGAACTGCCGGACGAGACCTCGATGCGCGCCATGATCCGCAGCTTCCAAGGCATGGTTTCGACCGCCGTCGCCGAATGGCTCAACACCGGGTCGCTGACGAAGGACCAGGTCCACACGCTCCTGACCCGCACCCTGCTCGCCCTGGCCCCGCGATAGACCGGCGCGAACGCCCCTTATTGACAGCTTGTCAGTAGTCCGCCATCATCTCGTCAACGCGATGCCGCGGCCCGTCGTGGGGTTCGGCAGTGAGTCGTCGGGAGTGAACGTGGACAACGCCGTCGTCCCAGTCGTTCGCGAACGGGTCGTGTCCCCAGAGGCCGACCACGCGGAGGCCCCCCGTGGATGAGTGGGTCCGCGCCGTCCACGGCGCGCGAGACGTCCTCGGCGAGGCCCCCGGCCGGATGCCGGAGAAGGTCGGCCCCGTGCGGTCGGTGGTCTACGAGTCCTGGAAGCGCAGCAAGCTGCAGGGCCTCGAGCCGGACACCGTGGCGCCCAGCTACTACCCCGAGGTCGAGCTCGACTCGTACCTCACCCGGATCGCCGCGCCGCTGGTGGAGAAGCGCCGTGCGGCGCTCGACGCGGCAATGTGCGCGCTGTCCCTCACCGACCAGGACGGCCGGCTGCTGCGCCGCTGGGTGCCGGACACCGCGTTCGCGGGCCGCCTGGACTCGCTCGACGTGGCCCCGCGGTTCTCGGTCGCGGAGTCGCACGTGGGCACCACGAGCGCGATCTCGCTGCTCAGCGGCAAGCCCGTGATCGTGCGGGGGCCGGAGCACTTCTCGGAGGTCTTCCACTCCCTGACCTGCGCCGGTTCCCCCATCGTTCACCCGGTGACGCGGCGGATCGTCGGGAGCATCGACCTGACCTGCAAGCTCGCCGACACGAGCCCCTTCGTGCTGTCATGGGTGATGGAGCTGGCGGCGGACATCCAGGAGGCGCTGCGGAACGCGTCGTCCCGCCGGGAGCGCCTGCTGCTGGACTCCTACCTCGCCCACAACCGGGACGCCCGCCACCCGCTGGTCACCCTCGACCAGAACACGATCATCACCAACGCCGCGGCGGCCCGCCTGATCAGCGGGATCGACCAGGCCATGCTCTGGGAGCACGCGTCCAAGGCGATGGGGGAGAAGGCCACGGCCCCGCAGCCGATGGTGCTCACCGACGGCACGCGCGTGTCGATCGAGACCCGGCCGGTCAACGACGGGCCGGACATCGTCGGCGCCGTCCTGTCGATCAAGCAGGACGTGGTGCGCCAGCAGGTCCGCCCCGGCCACCGCGAGGTCCCGGCGCTGCCCGGCCTCGTCGGGCGGAGCCCGCGGTGGACCGCGCTCTGCGCCCAGGCGGCGCGGACCGCCCCCGTCGACCGGCTGCTCGTGGTCGGCGAGCAGGGCAGCGGCCGGGCGGCCGTGGCGGCCGCGCTGTCCCGGCCCGGGCCCGTCCGGATCATCGACGCCGCCCAGATCGGGGTGGTCGGGCTGGAGGCCTGGCTGCGCGACGTCGAGACCGAGCTCGACGGGCCGGACGAGAACCTCGTCCTCCGCCACGTCGACCTGCTGGAGCCGGGAGCAGCCCAGGCAGTCGACGCGGCCCTCGATCGCCGGACGACCAGGCGTCGGGTCATCGCGACGTCGGAGACCGGGCCGATCGGGCCCGGGCCCCGCAACCCCCTGCTGGACACCTTCGACGAGGTCCTGGAGGTCCCGCCGCTGCGCGACCGGATCGAGGACCTGCCCGCTCTGCTCGCTGCCCTCACCGCGCGCGCGGTCGGCGACGGGCCCGCTGTGCGCTGGATGCCGGACGCGGTGCAGGCGTTGACCCGGCTGGACTGGCCCGGCAACGTCGCGACCCTGGAATCGCTGGTCAGGGCCATGGTCTCGCGCTGTCGCGCCGGCTACATCGGTGCGCGCGATCTGCCAGCGGACGTCGTGGCGCGGGCGTCCCGGCGCCCGCTCGCCATGCTGGAGCAGGCCGAGGCCCAGGCGATCATGCGTGCGCTCAAGGACGCGGGCGGCAACAAGCATCGCGCCGCGGAGTCGCTGGGCATCGCCCGCTCGACGCTGTACCGGAAAGTGCGGGCGCTGGGCCTGGACCTGTCCACCGCGGCGTTCTGAGCGGGCGGCCGCGCCCGCTGTAGGCTCGGTGCGGCAGGCTGCGGGGAACGGGACGGACGACGGGATGAGTTGGGTGCAGTTGCGGCCCGCTCCTCCACGCCGCACGTTCGACGAGATCATCGGGCAGATCCGCGCGATGATCCAGAGCGGCGAGCTGGCAGCGGTGACCGGCTGCCGTCCGAGCGGCCCTCGCCGAGCAGTTCGAGTCAGCCGCAACACCATGCGCGAAGCGGTGCGGATGCTGGAAATCTCCGGCCTGGTGACGATCAAGAAGGGCGCTGCCGGCGGCGCGTTCGTTACCAGTCCGGATTCGGCCGCGATCGCGCTGCGGCTCGCCGACACCATGCACCTGACCGAATTCTCGCTCGCCGACCTCTCCGAGGCGCGGCTGTGGGTCGAGTCGATCGCCGTCCGGGTCGCGTGCCAGCGGATGACGGAGGAGGACCGCGACCGGCGGACGCGAACGTCGCGGAGTCCGTCCGCCTCTCCGACGAGGGGCGCTGTGAGGAGCGCGCCCAGGCTCCGCTGGAGTTCCATGGCCTGCTGGTCTACGCCTACTGCAACCCGATCCTGATCATCATGATGAGGTCGGTGCTGGACCTGTTGCGCGAGGTGGTCGCGGCGGTCAGCCCGTCGTCGGAGCGCAGCCTCGGAGGCGCGGGCGCGGGCTGATGCAGCGGGTTCTCGCGCGGGACGCCGACGGCGCGGTGCACGAGATGGAGGTGCACCTGCCCCGCCTGCACGAGCGGTGGCTGGCGGGGTACGAGGACGGGCGGACCACTCCGCCGTCCTGAGCGCCCTCAGCCGACGGGACGCGCCGCGACCAGCGTGAGGTTGCCGTAGGCGAGCGCGATGAGCTCGACCGGGCGGTCCGCGGCCGGCGCGTCGGCGAGGATCCGGGTGGCGATGCGGACGCCGTCGACGAGGTCGACGACGCCCACGATGTAGGGCACGTCGGCGGCGAAGGCCGACGGCGCGGCGTGGACGCGGGTCCAGGAGTACAGCGTCACGCGCCCGGTGAATTCGGCCCAGTCGACCATCCGGTACCAGCAGTGCGGGCAGAAGGGCTTGGTCGGGAAGGAGAACTGCAGGCACACCGCGCGGGTGCTCCGCAGGACCCCCGCGCGCAGCCCGTCCCAGAAGGACGCGGTGAACGCGCTGCGCCGGGCGAGTAGGGGCAGCCGCCGGTCTCGCTCAGGACGGGGATCATCGGGCGACACCTTCCAGCACGTGGACGAGCGCGGCGTTGCAGTTGCCGAGCTCGGCGCTGGTCAGGGCCAGCTCGGCCCCGGGCACCTGCCGCTCGCCCGCCTGTCCGCGCAGCCGCTCCAGCACCTCGACGAACGTGTAGAGACCGTTCGGTACGCGGGGGGCCCGCGCGACTGCAGCCCGCCAGAGGTGCAGACGGGGATCGACCGTGCGCCCCTCGGCGGCGGCCGACGCATCCGCACCCCGCTCCACCAGGCCCAGGGCCTCGCTGACCAGCACCTCGACGATCGTGCCACGGGGCGCCGTACACCTCGGCCAGGTCGACGTCGCCCGCGGTGATCCCCGCGAACCCCAGCGCACCAGCCCCCGCGACCTCGGCGGCGACGAGCCGGGTCTTGTCGCCCGGCATCTCGCTGATCTGGTGGGCGCCCTCGTGGAAGAAGCCCCCCCGGGGAGCCGGACGTAGGGACGCACCGTCGCGCGGGCCACCTCCCCAGGGGGCACCAGGCAGACCGCGCCGTCGCCGCGCGAGGGCACCTCGAACAGGCCCAGCGGCGCGACGATCATGGGCTGAGCGAGGACCTCCTCCAGCGTGATCGGGGTGCGGTACGACGTCGCCTCGATCGAGGAGTAGGTACCCGCACGGTGATCCCGCGAGCGCGCTTGTATCCGGACGAAAAGAGAACCGTTCAAGCTGATCGGCCTCACCAGCAGCGACCCGGCCGCCGCCGCTCGCGACGCGCGGGCGGCGGTCGACGCCGACCGGTTGGGCGGATCGCTCGCTCGGGTCCGGGCGGCGCCGCCGAGCACGGACGGAGCCCGCCGACATGACCGGCGGTCTCCTTGTCTGGACGTGCGCCGATTCCAACGGGACGTGGGCGAAGGAGACGGGAATCGCGACGGTCAGCCGCACCTACCGGCACCACTTCGCGCGGATTGCCGACCGTTTCCTCGCCTTGGGGACCCCCGAGGAGGTGGTCGCGACCCTTCGGAGGTACGAGGCCACCGGCGCGGACCGGATCATCCTCGCCCCCGCCTGCCCGGCGGCCGACCGGGCCCGGGTCGTGAGAGTCCTGGCCGACGAGGTTCTCCCGGCCGTACGTGTGTGACGGGACGACGTCGTCGGACCGGGTGAGGACCCGGCCCGACGACCGTCAGGCGCTCTCGCGGGCGGGGTTCGGCTTTGCCGCCGGGACCGGCCGGTAGCTCTCCTTGGTGGTGACGATCGAGACCAGCGTCAGCACGGCGGCGAGCGCCACAAATCCCGCGACCGCGTTGATGGTGCCGGACCAGGCCAGCAACGACGCGGCGATGAGCGGAGCGAAGCCACCCCCGATGACCGCGCCCAGCTGGTAGCCGACCGAGGCTCCCGAGTAGCGGACACCGGTGCTGAACATCTCCGTGAAGAAGGCGGCCATCGGCCCGTACAGGCCGCCGAGAACGACACCGGCGATTAGGGCCCCGACCAGCATGCCTGGCACAGTGGCGGTCTGCATGAGCCAGAAGAACGGGAAGGCCGACAACAGGGTTGCGATCGCGGCGGGCACCAGGACCTTCTTGCGGCCGATCCGGTCCGACAGGGCCGCAAATAGCGGGATCGTCAGCACGGTGGCCGCACTGGAGATGAGAATGATGGTCAGGATCGTCGAGCGGGCGACGCCGAGGGTGCCGACGTAGGACACCATGAACACGATCAGGATGTAGTAGTACACCTGGATCACGAGGATCATCCCGCCGGATTGAAGGATCTGCAGGGGGTGGGTCCGCAGGGCCTCGATGAGCGGCGAGCGCTTCCGGGTGGGCGCGGCCGCGCCGGCGGTCGGTGCACTGTCCTGCAGCGCGCGGAAGTCCGGGGTGTCCTCGAGCTTGAGCTGGACGTAGAGGCCGAGCCCGATCACGATGACGCTGAGCAGGAACGGAACCCGCCAGCCCCACGCGGCGAAGGCCTCCGCGGGCAGCACCGCGATGAGGACGAGGAAGACGACGTTGGAGAGGATGACCGCCAGCGAGGGGCCCATCTGGGCGAAGCTTCCGTAGAAGCCACGCTTGTGGGCCGGGGCGTTCTCGGTGACCAGCAGCATGGCCCCGCCGTACTGGCCGCCGATGGCCAGGCCCTGCACACACCGCAGCAGCACCAGCAGGATCGGAGCCGCGGCCCCGATCGTCCCGTAGGTGGGCAACAACCCGATCAGCGTCGTGGCGACGCCCATCATCACCATCGCGACGACCAGCAGCTTCTTCCGGCCCATCCGGTCGCCGAAGTGGCCGAAGACGATGCCGCCGACCGGCCGGAAGAGGAACCCGACCCCGAACGTGGCGAAGGCGGCGAGGGTGCCGAGCACCGGTGACACGGAGGGGAAGAAGACGGTGTTGAAGACCAGCGCCGCGGCTGTCCCGTAGATGTAGAAGTCGTACCACTCGAGCGTGCTCGCGGAGAGCGCCGCGCCCGCCACCCGGCGCAGCACCCTCTCGGGCGGTGCCTTTCGGCCTTCCGCGCCCCCACCGTGCTCATCGACCACTGTCGTCACGCCCCTCCAGACAATGTCCGGCGCCGTCGCCGGATCGGGTGACGCGAAGGGTAGGGAGCGGACGGACGGTACAGATGTCGCAGAACGGGACGGCCGGACCGGGCTGGAGCGGAATGCAACACCGGCCGGTCCGCGGTGCCACTTAGCGTCCCTCCCGGAGTGCGGCACCGCCGCTCACTCGCGAGCCGAAGGAGTCCTCGTGGCCGAATCCGTCGTCGTCGTCGCCACCGTCGTGCCGAAGCCCGGCCGCGAGGCGGAGACCGAAGCGGCCTTCCTGGCCGCGGTCGCCGCCACCCATGCCCAGGACGAGGGCTGCGAGCTGTACGCGCTGCACCGGTCGGTCCGCGGGCCGGATGGCTTCGTTGTCATCGAGAAGTGGGCCTCGACCGAGGCGCTCGCCGCGCACGGCGCCGGAGCGGCGTTCACTGCGCTCTCGGCCCGCTTCGAAGACCTGCTGGCCGAGCCGCTCGGCGTCACCGTGATGGCGCCGATCCCCGCGGGCGACGAGAAGCTCGGCCTGCTGTGACCGCGGGTGACGTCGGGTACGACATCGTCGACGGGATAGCCACCTTGACCCTGGACCGGCCCGAGGCGCACAACGCCCTGACCGTCCATATGGTCCGGCGCTTCGCCGAGGCCAGCGCCGCAGCCCAGGCCGACGACGACGTGCGCGTCGTGGTCGTGACCGGGGCGGGGGACAAGGCGTTCTGTGCGGGCGGTGACCTCGGCGAGCTGATTCCCCGGCTGACCACGGGCGAGCTGGAGATCCTGACCCCGGACCCGACCAAGCGGTTCCTGTCCGACGTGGACAAGCCGGTCGTGGCGGCGGTCAACGGGCTGTGCGTCGCGGGCGGTTTGGAGCTCCTGCTGGGGACCGACATCAGGGTCGCCGCGGACGGCGCGGTGTTCGGGCTGCCGGAGGTGCGCTGGGGCCTGGTGCCCGGCGGCGGCTCCCATGTGCGGCTGCCGCAGCAGGTGCCCTGGGCGTTCGCCATGCAGCTGCTGCTCGGTGGCGACCACGTCGGGGCGGAGCGGGCCCGCGAGGCCGGGCTGATCAACGAGGTCCTCCCGCGGGCCGACGTCCTGCCGCGCGCCCACGCGATCGCGGCCGGGATCGCCCACAACGCTCCGCTGGCGGTGCGCGCGGCGAAGGAGATCGCCGTGCGTGCCCTGGCGAACGAGCCGCGGTTCGCGCTCGAGTACGCGCTCAACGCCCGCGTGGTCGCCTCCGAGGACGCGCGGGAAGGCCCGCGCGCCTTCATGGAGAAGCGCACACCGAAGTTCGTCGGACGGTAGGAGTCCTCGATGACGGTCGATCTCGTCCCCACCATCCATCCGGACCACCGTGAGCTCGTCGCGTCGGTCTTCGACGCGGTCGACGGTGTGCTGGCCGCCTGCCCGCGCACGCTCTACCTGCAGCGGTCCCGGGACCGCGAGCACGCTCCCGAGCTGTGGGAGGCGATCGTCGCGGCCGACCTGCTGGCCATCGGCGTACCCGAGGAGCTCGGCGGCGCAGGCGGCGGGCTGACCGGGTGCACCGCGGTGATGGAGGCACTCGCCCGGGCGGGTGTGCCGCCGCTGCAGTACTCGCTCACCACGTTCTCCCGCGAGGCGATCCTCCGACACGGCTCGGAGCGTCAGATCAAGGACCACGTGGTGTCCACCATCAGCGGTCAGCGGCGGTTCTGCCTCGGCGTCACCGAGCCCGAGGCGGGGACGAACTCATTCGCCGCGCGGACGATCGCCCGCCCCGTCGAGGGCGGCGGCTACCGCATCACCGGTCAGAAGGTGTTCATTTCCGCAGCGGACGAGTCCGACCACATCCTGCTGCTCGCCCGCACCGCACCTTACGGCGAGCCGGTCGGCCGCCGCTCGGGATTCGGGCTGTTCGCCGTCGATCTCGGCTCCCCGGGGATCGAATTGCGACGCCTGGACATCGAGTGGCACGCACCGGAGTACCAGTTCGAGGTCTTCCTCGACGACGTCGAGGTCCCGGCGGAGGCGTTGATCGGCGAGGAGGGCCTGGGCTTCGACCATCTCCTCGCGTGCCTCAACCAGGAGCGAGTGACGATCGCCGCCTGGGCGCTCGGGCTCGGCGAGTACGCCCTGGCCAAGGCGGTCGAGTACGCCAAGGTCCGGGCGCCGTTCGGAACCCCGATCGGCGCGCACCAGGGCGTCCAGCACCCGTTGGCGCTGGCCAAGGCGGAGATGGAGGCGGCCCGGCAGGTCATGTACTCCGCGGCCGCGGAGTACGACTCGGGGCGGGACGCCGGGGCGAAGGCGAACATGGCGAAGCTGCTGGCCAGCCGGGCCGCCCTCGCCGCGGTCGAGGCCGCGATCCAAACCCACGGCGGGTCGGCGTTCGTCTACGAGACCGACGTCGTGACGCTGTGGCCGATGATCCGCATCCTGCAGATCGCCCCGCTGAACAACGAGAGCATCCTGAACTACATCGGCGAGCGCGTGCTCGGCCTGCCGAGGAGCTGAGATGGCGAAGGAGTACTGGCGGCCGGAGGACGTGCCGGAGACCTTCTACCGGCCGGGAAGGACGGCGTTGCCCGCGCTGTTCGACCTGACCGGACGGGTCGCGGTGGTGACCGGTGCCGGCGGCGGGCTCGGCCGGGAGTTCGCTCACGCGCTGGCGGCCGCCGGCGCCCGCGTGGCCTGTACGGACCTCGACGGCACGGCCGCGAAGCAGACCGCCGACGCGCTGCGCGACCGCGGCGCGACCGCCCTGGACCTCGAGCTCGACGTGACCGAGGAGGCCGCCGTCGACGAGGCGTTCGGCCGGGTGGACCGGGAGCTCGGCGGGTTCGACGTCCTGGTGAACAACGCCGGCATCGGCGACCCGCGGTCGGTGCCCCTGCACCGGGTGCGGACCGCGGACTGGCAGCGGGTCCTGGACGTCGACCTCGGCGGGGTCTTCCTCTGCAGCCGCGCCGCGCTGCGGATCATGGCGGAGCGGCGGGCCGGGAAGATCGTCAACGTCTCGTCCATGTTCGGCCTGACAGGCGCGCGGATCTCGCCGATCCCGGCCTACTCCGCCGCCAAGGGGGCAGTGGTGAACCTGACCCGCGAGCTCGGGCTGCAGTACGCGAGCTCGGGGATCCAGGTCAACGCTCTCTGCCCGGGGTTCGTCCGGACGGGGCTCTCGGGCGGCGTCTACTCCGACCCCGACTTCCTCGCGCGGCTCACCGCCCAGGTGCCGATGGGACGGATCGCCGAGCCAGCCGAGCTGGCAGGGGCGCTGCTCCTGCTCAGCACGGCGGCCTCGGACTACATGACAGGACAGACGTTGGTGATCGACGGAGGGTGCAACGCAGGATGATCGGGATCGAGCCGGTGCCGGCTGACGGTGCGCAGCTGCGGCAGGCCTTCGGATGCTTCCCGTCCGGAGTGACCGCGGTGTGCGCGCTGATCGACGGTGTCCCGGTGGGGATGGCCGCGAGCTCGTTCACCTCGGTGTCGGTGACGCCGCCGCTCGTGTCGGTGTGCGTACAGGACACCTCGACGACCTGGCCGAAGCTGCGTGGCCGCACGCGGCTCGGGGTGAGCGTCCTGGCGGAGGGGCACGACGCCGTGTGCCTGAGCCTGTCCCGCAAGACCGGCGACCGGTTCGCGGGCGTGGACTGGGTCGCTGCGCCGGACGGTGGGGTTTTCGTCCACGGGTCGAGCGTCTGGCTGGATTGCTCCCTCCACGCGGAGCTCCCGGCGGGCGACCACGCCATCGCGCTGCTCGAGATCCACGGGCTCCGGGCCGAACCGGACACCGCGCCGCTCGTGTTCCACGGCAGCCGCTTCCGGCGGCTCGCCGCAGTCTGAATCACCCCTCGCGGAAGGACGCACATCGTGGTGAGCACCGTCTCCGACCGGGTCAGCAGGGCCGTCGCGGCGATCGCGGCGGGTCGCGCGGTCGTCGTGGTGGACGACGAGGACCGTGAGGACGAGGGCGACCTGATCTTCGCGGCCGAATGCGCGACCCCTGAGCTGATGGCCTTCACGGTCCGGCACACCTCCGGATACGTCTGCGTCGCGCTGCCGGAGGAGGAGTGCGAGCGGCTGGCGCTCCCGCCCATGCACCACCGGGACGGCGATCGGTTCGGCACGGCGTACCGCGTCACGGTGGACCTTGTGGGCACGGGGACGGGCATCTCGGCGGCGGCGCGTGCCCGCACGGTCGCCGCGCTCGGTTCGGCGGACGTGACCGCACAGGACTTCGTCCGGCCCGGCCACGTCGTCCCCTTGCGGGCCCGCGACGGCGGGGTGCTCCGGCGGCCCGGGCACACCGAGGCCGCCGTCGACCTCGCGCGGCTGGCGGGACTGCGGCCCGCGGGGGCGCTCTGCGAGATTGTCTCTCGTGAGCGCCCGGGGGAGATGGCGCGCGGCGGCGAGCTGGTCCGGTTCGCGGCCGAGCACGGGCTGGAGATCGTCTCCATCGCCGAGCTGATCGCCCACCGTCGACGGACCGAGCCGCAGGTCGAGCGGGTCGCTGTGACCTCGCTTCCCACCAGCCGGGGCGGGCTCCGGGCGATCGGGTACCGCACGCTGCTCGATGGGGCCGAGCACGTGGCCCTCGTCGCCGGTCACCTCGACGGGCCGGACCTCCCGGTCCACGCGCACACCGAGTGCCTGCTCGGCGACGTCTTCGGTGGGTTGGGCTGCTCCTGTGGCGCCGACCTCGACAACGCCGTCGCGGACATCACCAGGGCAGGACGCGGCGTCGTCGTCTACACCCGGTCGACGGGGGCCGTCCGCGGCTGCGGGCTGTTCGCGCCGCTCGACGAGGGCGCCCGTCGGGCGTCCGCGGAGGTGGCCGCCACCGTCGTCCTGGACCTCGGTGTCGTCTCCGCGCGCACAACGGACGAAGTCCTGCGGGACACGCTGCACAGCTACGGCCTGCGGGTCGACGGCGGAACCGTCGCCCCGCAGGCCGTGGCGGGCTGACCCGCGGTCAGGCCCGCCAGAGGTGCGGGCCCGGCCGCGTCATCGGGATGCTCGGCACCACGACCGAGCGGCCGAGCCGGGTGAGGGCCACGACCAACTCCGCGACGTCCGCCGGGTCGATCATGGCACCGGGGTCGACCTGGTCCGCGAGCGGAGCGGTCATGTCGGTGGCGACGTAGCCGGGGCAGATCGCCGTCGCGGCCACGCCGGCCTCCGACTCCTCGGTGTTCAACGTCTCGCACAGGGACGTCAACGCGGCCTTGCTCGCGCCGTAGGCGGAGTTGAGCGGTTCGGCGGCGACCCCGGTCAACGAGGACACCGCGATCACCTTGGCTGTGCCGCGATCGCTGGCTGCCGTCTTGCGCAGCACCGGCAGCAGCCGCTGCGTCAGGACGTAGGCCGACCGGACGTTGATCGCATAGAGCTTGTCGAAGCGGCGGGCGGGGAAGTCGGCGAACGGGCCGATCGAGCCCATGCCGGCGTTGAGGACCAGGGCGTCGAGCCGCCCGTACGCCTCGACGTGGGCGTCGGCGAGGCGCACCACGTCCTCCTCCATACCCATGTCGGCGGGGACGGCGCGAACTGCGTGCCCGTGGGCGGACAGCAGGCCCGCACGCTCCCGCAGCGGGCCCTCCGAGCGCGCGGAGACGGTCAGGTCCCAACCCGCGGCAGCCAGCTTGTCCGCGATCAGCGCGCCGATCCCGCGGGAGGCACCGGTGACGAGCGCGGCGGGGGCGCTCATCGCGGCGCCATCCTAATCGCCCCGTCAAGCCGGATGGTCTCGCCGTTGAGCATGGGGTTGGCGACGATGTGGGCCACCAGATCCGCGTACTCGGACGGCTCGCCGAGCCGTGACGGATGGGGGACCTGGGACTCGAGCGAGACGCGAGCCTCGTCACTCAGACCCCGCAGGATGGGCGTGGCGAACATGCCCGGCGCGATGGTCATGATCCGGATTAGGTCCCGGGCCAGGTCCCGGGCGATCGGCAGCGTCATGCCAACGATGCCGCCCTTCGACGCCGAGTACGACGCCTGCCCGATCTGCCCGTCATAGGCCGCGACCGAGGCGGTGTTCACCACGACACCCCGCTCGCCGTCGACCGGCTCGGTCGCCCGGATCGCCTCGGCCGCCAATCGGATGACGTTGAACGTCCCGATGAGATTGATCTCCACGACACGGGCGAACCGCTCCAGCTCCAGCGGGCCACTCCTGCCGAGGGTGCGGGCCGGATCACCGATCCCCGCACAGTTCACCGCCACCCGCAGCGGGCCGCGCTCGCTCGCCGCCGCGATCGCCACGCCGACCTGCTCGGGGTCCCGGACGTCCGCCGCGACGAACTGCGCCGCCGGGCCCAGCTTCTCGGCCACCGCAGGCCCCGACGACGAGGGCAGGTCGACCACCACGACGTCGGCGCCCTCGTCGAGCAGCTTCTCGGTCGTCGCGAGCCCGAGCCCCGACGCCCCTCCGGTCACCAGCGCGACCGCTCCGCGTATCCGCACACATCCTCCATCCGTCCGGGTTCGACCCACTGTGCGCATGCGGCGGGGTGCCGGGTTGTCGCAGTTCGCACCACCTCGCCGAGCCAACGGACGAGTGCAGGACACCGCACGAATGGCACAATCCTTCCAGCGGTCGGCCCAACGATCGGGCGGGTCGTTTCTGTCGGCGCGCTCGACAACGCCGACCTCGCGTCGACCATCGAGAGCTTCTTCGCCGCGACGCTGCTCAACAACGAGCAGATCTGCTGGTTGGGCACTCGCGTCCTTGCGCCGCAGAAGCGGTACCGGGAGGTCGTCAACACCATCAGCGACCTGGTCCGCTCGCTCGCCGTCGGCGACCCGCTCAACGAGACCACTCAGGTGCGTCCGCTCGTGTCGTCGTAGCAGCGGGGCAGGGTCGAGGGCTACATCGCCAAGGGCGAGGCCGAGGGCGCACGGCTGACGGTCTGCGGCGGCCGCCCGGACGGCCTGGGCCGGGGCTGGTTCGTGGAGCCCACCGTCTATGCCGACGTGGACAACAAGTACACGATCGCCCAGGAGGAGATCTTCGGCCCGGCGCTCTCGGTTATCCCGTACACCGACGAGGACCAGGCCGTCGCGCTCGCCAACGACAGCGACTGCGGCCTCGGCGGCTCTGTCGGGACCGCCGACGGGGAGCGGGGCGAGGCCGTGGCCCGGCGAGTCGTGTCCGGCACGGTCGGAACCAACGGCTACGTCAACGACCCCACCGCGCCCTTCGGCGGGGTCAAGGCCAGCGGGATCGGCCGCGAGTTGGGGCCGGAGGGCTGCAGGGTTACCAGAACCTCAAGACGAGCTATCTCGACCCCGCGACCTGGCCCGGCATCTCGGGCGGCGACATCGACGCCAGGTAGTCGAAGCATTGCTACTCACTCGAAATGGGTACGACTCTCCTCCCTGAAGGGGGAGTCACCGCCAGGCCCCCTTCCTACTCTGAGTGAATGCAGCCGGGGTGCTCCGAGGAGGAGCGCTCCGGCTCGCCGCTCCGACCCCGATGTACGGGCGGGTCACGAAAGGTGAGGCCGCATGCTGACCGCGACGCCAGAGCGTTATCGGACGCGTGTTCTCCGCGCGCTGTGCGTGGCCGGGTCGTCGACCGTGGAGGGCGTGGCGCGGCGGTCCGGCATCGGGGTCGGCATCGTGCACGGCGAACTGCTCGCAGCGGAGTCGGTAGGCCTCGTTGCACACTGCGCGGCCACCGGCCGATGGTCCTCCACCGCGATCGGCAGGATCCTCCTGAGGCGGTTGACGTCGGCCGAAACCGTCGAGGGGCGCCGGACGCGACTGGCCGGCTTGAGGCCGCGACTGGCGGAATTGGACGTCGAAGTCGCGAACCTGACGTCTCGCTGGTTCTTGCGCGAGGGCGAGGCGGGCGACCGAGGAGCTGCCACGGTGATCAACGATCACCACGACCCGATCTATGATGCCGCCGTGCTGGAGGACGTCGCGCGGACACATCCCGACCGCATCACGGCGATCTACGCCGCGGTGGTCGTCGTTCCGAGGATGGAGCGCTACGCGGGTCGGCTGGCCGACGCGTGGCGCCGGGCGAGGCTCGGCGAGAACGCTGCGCTCGGCGATCCCGAACACGATGCGTACTTCGACGTCTGGGCCGAGTTTCTGCGCGACTTCGACGCTCTCGCCGGCTGGTCCGGCTCTCTACCTCACAAAGTGCGTCGTGCTGGATGAAGGCGATCGTGCAGTCGGCGGCGACAGCCCGCGCCCTTCCCTCGAGCTGACTGGACGTCCATGCTGCAGGAGTGTGAGCCGACCACAATGGGCCAAAGGCGCCGAGGAGCGACCTGGGCGGTGCTCCCACGCGCTGATGATCGTCGCTGAGTGCAGGATCGGCCGGGCGAACCGGTGGGGCTGACGGGTCCTCGGGGCCGCACAGCGCCCGCTCAGCACGGCGGCGATCGAACCACGACAAGGTTGGCGTGGTCGCCGGCAGGAACCGTTTCGTGCCTGCGGAGGAATCGGCGCCGAGGCCGAGCCGATACCACCCATGCGTATGGCGCTGTAGCGAGCCGTGGCCTCCGGGCGCCCGGTCGACCCGGATCGGCTTCTTGCCGCCTACGGGATGAGCAGCGCGGACTCGCAGGAGCGGGACCCGCTAATTCGCAGCAATCCACATGCGCTAGATCTACAGACAGGCCGAATCCGTGGCCGGTATTCTCGGCGGCGCACCGTGGGAGGCCAACGACCGCGCGACCATTGGTCGCTCGTTCCTCGGAGTCGGCAGCGTCTGCGTGGTGCGTGACGACGGCTCCGATGGTGCGGACGGCGAGCCGGGAGAGCTGTGGGTTTGCGGAACCCCCCCGCAACACGCTAATGCTCGGCTGTCGCGACGTTCCAACGTCCCGACGTGACGGCCGAGACGCTCGTCGATGGCAAGTGGCAGCGGGGGCGACATCATGGTGCGGCATCCGGGCGGTCGGTTCGAGTTCCGCGGCCCCTCACCCCGAGCAAGTTCTGGCTATCCCGAGTAGAGCGCTAACGAGAGCACGGCCGGTGAAGGGCTCGTAGCGGTGCTCGGCGATCCGCCAGCCCCCGTTCTCGCGGACGAAGCGGTCGGTGTAGCGGCCCAGCGTCACCAGGGTGATCGCGGAGTCGCTGATCTACACGGCCTGGACGTACGCGGTGCCGGCGGCGGTGTCGCCGTCCACTACGACGGCGACGCTGGAGACGAGGTGGCGCACACCGGGCAGCGACGCGCGGCCGGTGCGCGCCATCTCCTCGATGGCGGCACGTCCGCGCGCGCGCTCGACCCCGTTGGTCACGAAAGGGGCGTCGTCGGTGAACAGTTGCGCGAACTCTGCTGCGCGACCCTCGTCATAGTGGTGCGCGTACAGGCCGTACAGATCGGCAGGGGTCACTTCAGCAGGGCGCCTGCGTCGACGGGGAGGGCCACGCCGGTGATGAATCGGGCGTCGTCCGACACCAGGAACAGCAGGGCGTTGGAGATGTCCTCGGGCTGGACCCACGGCGTGGGCAGCACCTGCAGAGTGCGCGAGGCCTCGAGGAAGTCCTCGTGGGTCGGGTTCTCCAGATCCGGGCGGAACATCTTCCACGTCGCCAGGTTGTCCGCCATGGGTGTGGCGACCTGGGTGGGGTGGATCGTGTTGACCCGGATGGAGTCCGGGCCCAGCTCCAGTGCCAGCGACTTGGCCAGCCCGACGGTGCCGTGCTTGGCCGTGACGTAGTGCGGGATGTTCGCGAAGGGGTGCAGGCCGGCGACCGAGCTGGTGATCACGATCGAGCCTCCGCACCCACCCGCCTTGATGTGCGGGATACCGGCCCGCGCGGCGTGGTAGGCGCCGTTGAGGTTGATGTCGATCATGTCCTGCCAGATGTGGTAGTCCATGCCCGCGGCCTCGGTGGGCGCCGCTGCGATCCCGGCGTTGGCCGCGACGATGTCCAGCCTGCCCAGCTCGGCGACCCCGGCGTCGACCGCGGCCGTGATCGCGGAGAGGTCGCGCACGTCGGCGACGGTGGCCAGGATCCGCCGGTCCAGGGCTTCGACGGCCTTGACGGTCTCGTCGAGCTCGGCGCGGGTGGCGCCGGGGTAGGGGACGCCGGGGATGTCCTCGCAGATGTCGACGCCGATGATGTCGCAGCCCTCAAGGGCCAGTGTGAGCGCGTGACTGCGGCCCTGGCCCCGGGCCACACCGGTGATGAAGGCGACCTTGCCCTCGAGACGTCCGGCCATGATCAGGAACTCCTTTCGATGGGGAGCACGTGCCCCATGCGGTCGCGCTTGGTGCGCAGGTAGCGCAGGTTCTCGGGGGTCTCGACGGTCGGCAGTGCCACCCGGCCGACGATCTGCAACGCGTAGCCGTCGAGCCCGCCGTACTTCGCGGGGTTGTTCGTGATCAGCCGCAGCCGCCGGACACCGAGGTGCCCGAGGATCTGCGCCCCGACGCCGTAGCTGCGCGAGTCCACCGGCAGGCCCTGCGCGGTGTTCGCGTCCACGGTGTCCAGGCCCTGTTCCTGCAGGGCGTAGGCGCGGATCTTGTGGCCGAGGCCGATCCCTCGTCCTTCGTGTCCGCGCAGGTAGACCACGGCGCCGCAGCCTTCCTCGGCGATCGCGCGCATGGCCTGCTCGAGCTGGGTGCCGCAGTCGCAGCGCAGCGATCCGACGATGTCGCCGGTGAGGCACTCGCTGTGCACCCGGACGAGAACACCGCGCTCGGAGCGGCCCGCCGCGGCGATGTCGCCCATGACCAGGGCGAGGTGCTCGGTGCCGTCCAGGTGGGAGCGGTAGGCGACGGCGCGGAAGTCGCCGAAGAGTGTGGGCATGGCCGACTCGGCGACGTGCTCGACGAACTCCTCGGTCGCCCGCCGGTAGCGGACGAGGTCGGCGATCGCCAGCACCGGCAGCCCGTGCTCGGCCGCGAAGGCGGTGAGCCGCGCGCCGCGGAGCATGTCGCCGTCGGTGTCGACCAGCTCGCTGATCACTCCTACCGTCTCGCGGCCTGCGAGCCGGAGCAGGTCGACGGCGGCTTCCGTGTGGCCGGCCCGCACGAGGACGCCACCGTCGCGGGCGCGCAGCGGGAAGACGTGTCCCGGCCTGCGCAGCTCGCGCGAGGTGGTCGCCGGATCGGCGAGGGCGCGGCAGGTCGTGGCGCGGGCCGCGGCCGACACCCCGGTGCCGGTGTCGACGTGGTCGACGGTCACCGTGAACGCCGTGCCGTGCGCGTCCTGGTTGTCCGTGACCATCACGGGCAGGCCGAGGGCGTCGGCCCGCTCGTGCGACATCGGGGTGCACACGATCCCGGTGGTGTGGGCCACCAGGAACGCCATCTGCTCCGACGTCACGGAGTCCGCGGCGACGATCAGGTCGCCCTCGTCCTCGCGGTCGTGGTCGTCGACCACCACGATCATGCGCCCCTCGGCGAGGGCGCCGACGGCGGCACGCACGCTGTCGGCGGGTGTAGGGATGGGCACGGGAACCTCCTCGTTCAAGGTGCTCGGCTGCCGGAACTCAGTCGCGGAAGTGGGCGATGGCCTTCTTGAGGCCGATCTCCTTGACCAGCTCCTGCATCTCGGCCACGTCCGGGGTTGTGTGGATGAGGGCGTCGGTGTCCGCGCCCATCCCCGCGACGGTGAGAAAGCCGTTCATCTCCTGGACTCGGTTGATCGCCAGCTTCTTCATCCGCAGGATGGACGCCGGCGTCTTCGCGATGGACAGCGCGAGCTCGCGGACGTGCTGCTCGAGATCGGCGGCCGGGACCGCGGCGTTGGCGAAGCCCCACTCGTAGGCGGTCCGGCCGTCGAGGCGGCGCCCGGCCACGAACGACAGCTCCTTGGCGCGCTGCGGACCGACCTGGAAGGACCACAGGGGTGAGATGAATCCTCCGCCGAGCGGGATGGCGGGGGAGGCGGCGATCTGGGTGTCCTCGGCGACGATCGTGATGTCGCAGAACAGCGCGAGCTGCGTGGCGCCCGCCATGCAGTAGCCGTGGACCTGCGCGATCACCGGCTTGGTACAGCGCCAGATCCGGGTGAAGCGGTCGATGTAGGCGGCCTGGCGGTCGCGGTCGGCCACGGAGCTGCGCGTGTGCGCGTCGCCGACCTCCTCCGAGTCGCTCGACACGTCGTAGCCGGCGGAGAACGCCTTCCCGGCGCCCCGGATCACGACGACCCGCGCGTCGGAGTCCTCCAGCGCCGCGAGGTGCTCGGCCAGCTCGTCCAGCATCCGCATCGACAGGGCGTTGAGCCGCTCGGGCCGGTCGAATGTGAGCCACGCGATCGGGCCCTCGCGCTTGAGGGTCACCTCCGGACGGTCCTCCGGGGTCGTCTCCGGCACTGTTCCTCCTCGTCGTCGAGCTGTGCAGACGAGAGCAACCTACCGTCTGGTTGGACTCACTTCAATCCCGAAGACGGCTAGGATAACCAGCACATGTGTGCTTGATCGTTGACTGATTCGTCGGTTGGTTCGTACGCTCCCTACCAGTTGGTCGAGACGTGGGAAGTCGAGGTGGCGATGACGCTGTCCAGACGGACGGACCTGGCCCTGTTCCGGCAGGACGCCGAGCAGTGGCTCCGTGAGTCGGTCCCGGAACGGTGGCGGACCGAGCGGGGGGCGCTGTCCGAGGAGGAGACGACCCAGGTCAAGCGGGACTGGGACCGGCAGCTGTTCGAGGGCGGCTTCGCGGGGCTCTCGCTGCCCGCGGAGCACGGCGGGCAGGGCCTGGGACTGGCCGAGGAAGTGGCGTTCCACGAGCTCGCGGCGCGGGCGCACGCCCCGGAGGGCTTCGGGCGGATCGGCAAGATCCTCACCGCGCCGACGCTGATCGCGCACGGCACCGAGGACCAGCGGGCGCGTTTCCTGCCCGGGATCCTCTCGGGTGAGCAGATCTGGTGCCAGGGCTTCTCCGAGCCGGGTGCGGGATCCGACCTGGCGAGCGTGTCGACCACGGCGCGACGGGACGGCAACGGGTACCGGGTCACCGGACAGAAGGTGTGGACGAGTTTCGCGAACGTGGCGGACCGCAGCCTGCTGATCGCGCGGACGAACCCGGACGCGCCGCGGTACCGGAATCTGTCGATGCTGCTGCTGGACATGCGCCAGCCCGGCGTCGTGGTTCGTCCGATCAAGCAGATCTCGGGGACCTCGCACTTCGCGGAGGTCTTCTTCGAGGACGTGTGGGTGGGTGACGAGGACCGGCTCGGAGCCGACGGCGAGGGCTGGAAGGTTGCGATGACCGTCCTGCAGAACGAACGGGGCGCGGTCGAGGGCATCACCCGGTACGTGGAGATGCGCGGCGACATGGACCTGCTGCTACGGCACTGCGCGGATACCGCCTATGAGCGCGAGGCCGCGGACCTCGACGTGCGCCTGGAGTTGGTGCGCTGGCAGGTGGCCAAGGCCGTGGAGCTGGAGCCGGACCCGGTGGCGTTCGCCCGGGCGTCGTCGGTGCTCAAGGTGACCTGGAGCGAGCTCTGGCAGGAGATGACGCAGCTGGGGCTGCGGGTCGCGCCACCGGAGCACCGCGCCCACTGGCGTCACCAGTACCTGGAGACGCGGGCCTCGTCGATCTACTCCGGCTCGTCGGAGATCCAGCGCAACATCATCGCCGAGCGCGTGCTCGGTCTTCCGAAGTGAGGCGGTCGGACGTGGCGACACAGATGCGTGCGGGCGAGATCGGCGCCCTCGCCGCGGAGGGCGTGCGGGACCTGCTGGGCGGTGTCCTCGGCGGTACGCCCATCGCGGACTACGCCGAGGCGGACCCGGTGGGGTGGTCGGTGCTGAGCGAGGGTGGCTGGGACGAGCTCGGCGTGCCCGAGGAGGCGGGTGGTGCGGGGGCGACCCTGCGCGACCTGACCGAGGTGGCGATCGCCTGGGGCGGGTTCTGTGCGCCCGCACCGCTGATCGAGACCATCGTGGCGAAGCGCTGGTCCGCCGCTGCGCGGGACCAGGCCGGTCCGGTGACCGTCGCCGTCCGGACGGCCGCCGGCGCAGTGGCGCCGTTCGGGGCCTCCTGCCGGGTGCTGTCCGGTCTCGGCGCGGGCCCGGACGGGTTCCTGGCCGACGCCGAGGGCCCGACCGATCCGTTCGCCCTCACCCTGCGCCCGGTGACGGTCGGGGAGGCCACGACCTTCTCCGCCGAGGCCGCACGCGAGCTCGCGGTGCTCTGGGCGGCCGAGGGAGTCGGCGCGGCGCGCCGTTGCCTGGCCGACGCCGTGGAGTACGCGAAGGGGCGCAGGCAGTTCGGGGTCCCGATCGGCAGCTTCCAGGCGATCAAGCACCGGGCGGCGCATACGCTCGAGCTGGTCGAGCGCGCAGAGACCGCTGTGTTGTGGGCGGCGGCGGACGGGTTCGCCGAGGGCGCGGAGTCGATCGACACCCGGCGCCTGCTGCTGCACTCGCTGGCGACCGCCCAGGAGATCGTGGAGAGCTGCATCCAGATCCACGGCGGCATGGGTTTCACCTGGGAGCTGGGCGTGCACGTGTACCTGCGCCACGTCGTGACGCTGCGCGAGCTCGTCGAGGGCCTGCTGCCGGTCCCGCACTGACCAATCGGGTGTTCGGCGCGAGCTAACCATCCGATCGGTTGCTTGCTCGTGAAACACGGTATCCGCAGGCCAGAGCGCATTGACGTCGCTGCGAGATTGTCGATACGCTGACCCTGCCAGTCGGTTGGTAGGGTTGCCTGCCACGGCCGACATCAACATCGAAACCGGGGCCACCGGGCAGCACCGGCCTCGGCTGCAGAGAGACCCGTCACGAAGTCCGGCAAAGGAGCTGCTAGTGCACGCTGCTGTGTTCCACACCCCGTTCATGCCGCCGACCCGTTCGGCCAAGGAGATCTTCAAGTGGGCGGTGGACCGCGCCGTCGCCTCCGACCAGGCCGGCTGCTCCGAGTACTGGATCGGTGAGCACGCCACCCAGTCCTGGGAGTCCATCCCGAACCCCGAGCTGGTCATCGCCGCCGCGGCGCTGAACACCGAGCAGATCACCCTTGCCCCCGGCGCCCACCTGCTGCCGTACCACAACCCGGGTTCACTGGCGATGCAGGTCGCGTGGCTCAGTCAGATCCTCGAGGGTCGCTACATCCTCGGCATCGGGGCCGGCGCGTACCCGGCCGACGGCGCGATCCGCGGGTTCACCGACCTCTCCAAGAACCACGAGATGGTCGTCGAGTCCATCGAGATCCTGGAGAAGATCTGGAAGGGCGAGCCCTTCCACCACGAGGGCACCTACTTCAAGGCCGGCTTCCCCGAGGAGGACCCGCACCACCCGTTCCGGGCCATGGCGCCGCACGGTGGGAAGGTCCGAATGGGCCTGACCGGCCTATCGCCGAGCTCCCCGTCGATCAAGTTCGCGGGTGCGCACGGTTACCTGCCGCTGTCGGTCTACGCGGGCAACACCTTCCTCAAGTCCCACTGGAAGGTCTTCGAGGAGGCCGCCACCGCCAACGGGCACAAGGCGGACCGCGAGGACCACCACGTGGTGCGTGACGTCTGCGTCGCGGACACCGACGCCGAGGCCAAGAAGCTGGCGATCGAGGGCGGCATGGGCGAGGCGTGGAGCAGGTACCTGCTCCCCGTCTACAAGCAGTTCGGCATCCTCGACGGACTGGCCGAGGGCACCGGGGTCGACTCGGCGGACATCGACCTCGACTTCCTGGCCGAGCACGTGTGGATCTGCGGCAGCCCGGACACCGTGGCCGCGAAGCTGGAGGAGTTCCAGGAGCAGACCGGCGGCTTCGGCACGATCATGCCCTACGACTACGACTACATCGACAACGCCGAGGCGTGGAACGAGTCCACCCGTCTGCTGGCACAGGAGGTCGCGCCGCGGGTGAAGCTGCCCGCCTGATCTCGACGGACGCCGGAGCGGGGCGCTCCCACCACGGTGGGGCGCCCCGCTCTCGTGTGCGGAGGCTCAACCGAGGGGGAGGGAGCCGCGCACGATCTTGCCGGAGGCGTTGCGCGGCAGGGCGTGACAGAGCACCAGGCGGCTGGGCAGCTTGTAGCTCGCGAGGCTGCGGCGGCACCGCTCCAACAGCTCCTCGGCGGTGCGACCGGGGGCGACCACGAACGCGACCGGTGTCTGGCCCCAGCGTTCGTGCGGCGCGCCGACGACCACGCACTCGACCACGCCGTCGACGCCGGCGAGGACCCGCTCGATCTCGCTGGGGTACACGTTCATGCCGCCGCTGACGATCAGGTCGGACCGGCGGTCCATGATCGACACGTACCCCCGCTCGTCGACGGTCCCGAGATCACCGGTGCGGTACACGCCGCCACCGAAGGTCGCCTCGCTCGCCTCCGGCCGTTTCCAGTAGCCCCGGGCCATGGATCCGGTGGTGGCGACGAGCTGACCGACAGTCGTGCCGTCGTGGGGGAGCGGCTCACCCGCCTCGTCGACGACCGAGACGCAGGTGCCCGGCACCGCCCGGCCGACGCTCGCGAAGATGCCGGGGACGCCGCCGACGTAGTCCCGCTCCGTCGTCGCGGTGAGCAGGCCTCCGGAGTTCTCGGTCATGCCCCAGCCCTCCACCAGGCGGGGCCCGATCGCGCCGACGAGCCGTTCGAGCTGCTCGGGCGGGGCCTTCGACGCGGAGTGCAGGACGGAGCGCAGGGAGCCCAACGGGGTCGGGTCCTTCTCGGCCAGCGAGGCGAACTCGACGATCGCGGGGCCAGGGAGGATCACGAAGTCCGCGCGGTGCGCGGCGATCTCGGCGATCGCCTGCTCGGTGTCCCACCCTGGCAACAGGATCGAGGTCCCACCGACGGCGAGGTGGGGGAGGACGTGCGCCGGGACGGTCGCGGTGAACGACAGCGACAGCCCGAAGACCTGGACGCTGCCCAGGCCGTACCGGCAGGCGAGCGCGTTGGTGAGGCCGAGGTGGGTGACCGAGCGGTGGGTGAGCTCGGCGCCCTTCGGGAAGCCCGTGGTGCCGCTGGTGTAGCCGATGACCAGCAGCTCGTCCGGGTCCGGCTCGGGCGGCGCGGTGTCCGCACCCGCGCTCACGAAGGCGTCGAACCCGGGCCCGTCGATGTCCAGCACGGGCGCGAGCCCGGTGACATCCAGGTCGGCGACGCGCGCGGCGACGGACTGCTCGTGCACCAGCGCGCGAGTGCCGGAGTCGTCGAGGACGAACCAGGCCTCCCCCGCGGTGAAGCGGATGTTGAGCGGCACCACGACCAGTCCCGCTCTGGCGCACGCCAGGTAGGTCTCGACGTACTCGATCCGGTTGCCCAGCCAGACGGCGACCCGGTCACCGGGGGCGAGGCCGTGCGCCAGCAGTCCCTGGGCCAGGCGGTTCGCGCGCGTGTCCAGTTCGGCGTAGGTGCGGGCCCGACCACTCGCCTCGGACAGGGCGACCCGCCCCGGCGTGGCGCGCGCCCAGTCCGCCACCGCGTGGCCGACGAGGGATCCCCGGGGTGCCGCCATCTACTCCTCCTGCTCCGCGAGCTGCTCGGGGGACGCGGGCCGCGGCAGCACCGCGGGCACGTCCCCGCTGATCGAGGCGAGCGACATGTCGGTGAAAGCGGTGGCGATCTCCTCCGGCGAGTACAGCCCATCGGGCCGGTACCAGGTGGAGACGCTGTTCAGCGAGCCGAGGATCAGCTGGGTCGCGACGCGCGGATCGACGTCCTGGCGGACGCGATCACCGCTGCGCGCCTTGTCGATGAGGGTCCGGATGAACGCGTGGAACTCGCGCCCCTGGGCGCGCACCTCGTTCAGCCGCTCGCCGGTGAGCCACTTGCCCTCGTTGAAGTAGATGCTGACCCGCTCGATGTTCGTCAGGTACCAGAGCGCGATCCGCCCCAGGTAGGCGCGCAGCTGGTCGAGCGGGTCGTCGGCGCTCGCCAGGGCCTCCGCCATGATCTCCGAGGCCTGGGAGTGGGACTCCACGCAGATGCGGGCGAGCAGCTCCTCCTTCGAGGAGATGTAGTGGTAGAGGCTGCCCTTGAGCACGCCGACGATGTCGGCTACGTCCTGCAGCGACGCCGCCGCGTAGCCCTTCTCGTAGAACACGGTGATCGCCGCGGCGATGAGCTCGGGTTCGCGGTTGCGGCGGTCACTGACCGCGCTCTTGCGCTTCGTCGCCATCGCTGTCCCCTCGTCGGTCGCCGGCGCGGGTGCTCCCGCCGTTCCCGGAAGTCTCCCAGGTGGTCCGCCCGCACTCGCTCCGCTGTGCGCCGACGGACTGGACCAGCATACAACCAACCGTCTGGTTCCCCTATCGGCTCGCGTGCCGTATTCTCCTTGCCGGGCTGCTCAACAGCACGTATTGACGCCCTTTCTCGGCTGGAGACGGCGGTCGCCCCGGGAAGGCGTTGTGGTCGAACCAGATGGTCGGTAGGTTCGGCGCGAGACGCACCACAGGAGACTCGACGAGGAGGTCTGTCAGATGGGACGTGTCGACGGGAAGGTCGCCTTCGTGACCGGTGCGGCCCGCGGTCAGGGCCGGGCGCATGCGCTCCGGCTGGCCGAGGAGGGCGCGGACATCATCGCGATCGACCTCTGCGACCAGATCTCGAGCGTGCCCTACGCGATGGCGAACCCGGGGGACCTCGAGGAGACGGCCAAGGAGGTCGAGGCGCTCGACCGCCGGATCGTCACCCGCCAGGCGGACGTGCGCGACGCGGCGGCCGTGCAGGCCGCGCTCGCCGCGGGCGAGGCGGAGGTCGGTCCGGTCGACATCCTGGTGGCCAACGCCGGCATCTTCAGCACCGAGCCGAGCGACACGATGGCGCACCAGACCTGGCAGGACATGATCGACACGAACCTGACCGGCGTCTGGAACGCCTGCCAGGCCGTGTTGCCCGGGATGAAGGAGCGCCGTAGCGGGTCGATGATCCTGACGAGCTCCACCGCGGGCATCAAGGGCTTCCCCACGTTGGCGCACTACACGGCGGCCAAGCACGGCGTGGTCGGGCTGATGAAGGCGCTCGCGGGCGAGTTCGGCCAGTTCAACATCCGGGTCAACACGGTGCACCCCACGTCGGTGGACACCAACATGATCCACAACGACGCCATGTACCACTTGTTCCGCCCCGACCTGGAGAACCCGGGCCGGGACGACTTCGGGCAGGTCTTCGAGTCGCTGCACCTGCTGCCGCACAAGTGGGTCGAGCCGCGGGACATCTCGAACATGGTGCTGTTCCTCGCCTCGGAGGAGGCTCGCTACGTGACCGGCATGCAGATGCGGGTCGACCTCGGCTACTGCGAGAAGTAGACACACGACACGCCCTCAAGGAGCGTCATGCCACTCACTCCCGACGACATCGGGCGCGTCCTCGACGCCCTCGACAAGTCCAGCTGGGACCAGGCCGAGATCGTCGTCGACGACGTCCGGATCGCCGTCGGCCGCAACGACCTGCCCGCCCCCGGGGCGGTCGCGGCGGCGTCGGTCGCCGCTCCGGCCCCGGTTCCGGCGGCACCGGCGCCGGCGGCTCAGCTCGCGCCCGCTGCCGCGGTGCCCGCTCCTGCCGCGCCTGCCGCTGTGGCGGCCCCGGCCGAGCCGCGGCCCCAGGACGCCTCGTCGGCGGACGACCACGTCCTGACCGCCCCGAGCGTCGGCGTGTTCTGGCGGTCCCCCTCGCCGGGCGCGCCGCCGTTCGTCGAGGTCGGTTCGACCGTGGCGGTCGGGGACACCATCGGCATCGTCGAGGTCATGAAGCTCATGAACAACGTGACGGCGGACGTCGCGGGCACGGTCACGGCGGTGTTCCCCGCCAACGCCGAGCACGTGGAGTTCGGGACGCCGCTCGTCGCGATCCGCCCCGATGCCTGAGCAGCTGAAGCGCGTCCTGGTCGCGAACCGTGGGGAGATCGCCCTGCGGATCCTGCGGGCCTGCTTCGACGAGGGCATCGAGACCGTGCTCGCGGTCTCGGAGGCGGACAAGGGCTCCCAGGCCGCCCAGCTCGCGGACCGGACCGTCCTGATCGGGCCGGCCGCGGCGGGGCAGAGCTACCTCGCGATCGGCCGGATCGTGCAGGCCGCGCTGTCCACGGGCTGCGACGGGCTGCACCCCGGCTACGGTTTCCTGTCCGAGCGCCCGGAGCTGGCGGACGCCTGCGCGGACAACGACATCACCTTCGTCGGTCCCACCGGCGACATCATGCGGCGCGCCGGGGACAAGATGACCGCCCGCGAGGTCGCGGAGAAGGCGGGCATCCCGATCGGCGGGCGTAGCCGCCCGTTGCAGACCCGCGCTGAGGCCGAGGACGCCCTCGCCGAGGCCCTCGGAGCCGGTGCGTGCCTGCCGATGATGCTCAAGGCGTCCGCGGGTGGCGGAGGCCGCGGAATGTCGATCATCCGGGACGTCGCGGAGATCGGGCCGCGCTTCGACACCGCGCACCGCGAGGCCGAGCAGGCCTTCGGCGACGGACGGCTCTACCTGGAGCGTTACGTCGCGAAGGCCCGGCACGTCGAGGTCCAGATCCTCGCCGACGCCCACGGCACCGTGTGCCACCTCGGCGACCGGGACTGCTCCACCCAACGCCGGCACCAGAAGATCGTCGAGGAGGGGCCGGCTCCCGATCTGCCCGTTGCGCTGTCGGCCGAGATCCGCAGCGCCGCGGTGCGACTGGCCGAGGAACTCGGTTACGTCGGCGCGGGAACGGTGGAGTTCCTCGTCGACGTCGACCGTGGGGACTTCGTGTTCCTCGAGGTCAACGCGCGGGTCCAGGTCGAGCACCCGGTGTCGGAGATGGTGTCCGGGATCGACATCGTGCGCGAGCAGCTGCGCGTGGCGGCGGGCCTGCCGCTGTCCTTCACCCAGGAGGACGTCGTGCTCAGCGGGCACGCCGTGGAGATCCGGATCAACGCCGAGGATCCCGAGCGGAACTTCCTGCCGACCCCAGGCACGATCACACGCTGGGCGATCCCGGCGGGCACCGGTGTCCGGGTGGACACCTTCGCCCACCCGGGCGCGGTCGTCTCGCCCTACTACGACTCGCTGGTGGCGAAGGTGATCACCCATGCGCCCACCCGCGCCGAGGCGGTCGACCTGATGGTCCGGGTGCTTCGCGGCAGCCGGATCGAGGGAATCTCCACGACCATTCCGCTGCAGCTCGCGGTGCTGGAGTCCCCCGCCTTCCGTGCCTCGCCGGTCACCACACGGTGGCTGGAGGAGGAGTACCTGCCCGCCCTCGAGGAGAAGCCCTGATGCCGGACGTCGAGTTCGTCGACCAGACCCTGCGGGACGGCCAGCAGAGCCTGTGGGGCCTGCGGATGCGGGCCTATCAGGCCGCAGACGCCCTGCCGCACCTCGACGCCACCGGGTTCCGGGTCGTCGACCTGACCGGGCCGGGCATGTTCACCGTGCTGTTGCGCGAGTTCGCCGACGACCCCTGGGCGTCGACGGACTTCCTCGTGCAGAACATGCCGAACAGCATCGTGCGCGCGGGCATGCGGACCACCGCGGTGATCGGCTTCGCCCAGGCGCCCGACGCGATCATCGACCTCTGGGTCCGGACGCTGATCAAGCACGGCGTCACCAGCTTCTGGATCTACGACTGCCTCTACGACATGCCGACCATGCAGCGGCTGGCGAAGGTGATCCACGCCGCGGGTGGCCAGGCCGTCCCGGCGATCATGTACGGCCTCACCGGCGTGCACGACGACGCGTTCTTCGCGGCCAGGGCCAAGGAGATGGCGAGCTGGGAGGGCGTCGAGACGATCTACGTCGAGGACGCCCCGGGCGTGCTGAAGCCGGAGCGTGCGGCCACCCTGCTGCCCGCCATCAGGGCCGCGACCGGCACCATCCCCCTCGAGCTGCACTGCCACGCGAGCACCGGGCTCGCCCAGCACAACTACATCGAGGGTCTCAAGGCGGGCTTCACGATCCTGCACACGGCGTCGCGGCCGATGGCGAACGGGCCGTCGCTGCCCAGCACCGAGGGCATGCTGCCGATCCTGGAGGACATGGGGCTCTCGCACGGCCTGGACCTGGACCGGCTGCCCCCGGTCGCCGAGAACTTCGAGTGGGCGGCGAGGGACGCGGGCTTCGAGCCGGGTGCCCCGGCCGAGTACGACCCGCGGATCTACCAGCACCAGCTGCCCGGTGGCATGACCGGCACCCTGAAGAACCAGCTGGCCACCCACGGCATGGCCCACCGGCTCGACGAGGTGCTGGCCGAGATCCCGCGGGTGCGCGAGGAGCTCGGGCATCCGATCATGGCCACGCCGTTCTCCCAGTTCGTGGGCATCCAGGCGGTACTCAACATCGTCGCGGGGGAGCGCTACAAGCTCGTCCCCGACGAGGTCGTGCACTACGCACTGGAGCACTACGGGCCACTGGCCTCGCCGTTGGACCCCGAGGTGGCGGACAAGGTGCTGACCAGCGACCGCGCCCGGGCGCTCGCGGACTGGACGCGTCCGCAGCCGAGCATCGAGGAGATCCGGCGGGGCTACCCGACGGGCATCTCCGACGAGGAGCTGCTGCTGCGCTACATGACCTCGGACGAGGAGGTCGACAGGATGAAGAAGGCGGGCCCGATCCGCACGGACCCGCGGCGCTCGGCGAACGCGATCGTCAACGAGCTGGTCGACCTGATCGCCGAGCAGCGCTCGGTGACGTCCCTGCACGTCGCCCGGCCCGGCTTCTCGGTGCGGCTCGGACGGAGGAGCACATGAGCGAGTTCGAGCTGCCCGCCGACTCCGTGCCCGCGCTCATCGCGGCGCGGGCGGCGGAGTACGGCGACCGCACCTTCGTGACGTTCGAGGGGGAGATCTGCAGCTACGCCCAGCTGCACGAGCGGTCCGGCAACGTCGCGGCCTGGCTCCAGCGCACCGGCGTCCAGGCGGGCGACCGGGTCGCGATGCTGATGACGAACTCGCTCGAGTTCCTGTACGTCTTCTTCGGTATCGCCCGCGCGGGCGCGGTGTCGGTGCCGGTGAACGCGTCGTCGGTCGGCGAGGGGCTGCACTACACGCTGGAGCACTCCGGCGCGGTGGGGATCGTCGCGGACGCCGAGCTCGTCCCCAACCTGGACCGGATCGACCCGCTGCCCGCGCTGGGCTGGCGGCAGGTGACCGGCGAGCTGGACGAGATGCTGGCGCCGGGCACGCCCGAGCCCGTCGAGCTCGGCCTGCTCGACGCGATGTCGATCATCTACACCTCGGGCACCACCGGCCCGCCCAAGGGTGTGGTGCTCTCACACACCAGCTACCTCAACACCGGGCGCTACTTCGTGAAGCACTACGGGCTTGGATCCGAAGACGTGCTGCACACCTGCCTGCCGCTGTTCCACTGCAATGCCCAGCAGTGCACCGTCATCCCGGCGCTGGTCGCCGGGGCGTCGGTGGCGCTCAACGGCAAGTTCTCGCTGTCGCGGTTCTGGGGCTGGATCGACGAGTCCGGGGCGACTGTCACCAACCTGCTCGGCTCGATGCTCGCGCTGATGGCCAAGCGGCCACAGGACGACGTGGAGAAGCGGAACAGGCTCAAGTTCATGGCGGCCGCGCCGGTCCCCGAGGCCCTGCACCGCCCGCTCGAGGAACGTTTCGGGCTGCAGATCGTCGAGGGCTACGGGCTCACCGAGACCGGCACCATGGCCTGCAAGAACCCCGTGGCGGACACCCGCTCGGGCACGATCGGGATCGCGCTCGACCACAACGAGGTCAAGATCGTCGACCCCGCGGGGGAGGAGTGTGCTCCCGGCGTGACCGGCGAGATCGTCACGCGCACCCGAATCCCGGGCGCGTACATGACCGAGTACTTCCGGGAGCCGGAGAAGACGGCCGAGGCCATGCGCGGCGGCTGGTTCCACACCGGCGACGCGGGTTACCGGCGCGAGGACGGCTACCACGTGTTCGTCGACCGGATGAAGGACACCATCCGCCGGCGGGGCGAGAACATCTCGTCGTTTCTGGTGGAGAAGGCGATCACCGCCCACCCGGACATCCTCGACGCGGCGGCGGTCGCGGTGCCCTCGGAGCTGTCCGAGGACGACGTGAAGATCCTCGTCGTCCTGCGGCCGGGGGCGTCCCTCGAGCCCGCCGAGGTCGTCGAGTGGGCCCGCGGGCGGCTCGCCGAGCACGAGGTGCCGCGGTACGTGGAGTTCCGCGAGGAGTTTCCGCGCACCGAGACCGGCCGGATCCAGAAGTACGCGCTGCGCAGCGAGGGTGTCGGGGCGGCGTGGGACCGTGAGGGGGCGAAGCTGTGACCGAACCGCGCTACGACGAGCTGCCCGAGCTGGGGGACCTCGGCGTCCGACACGCGTGGGACGTCCTGCCGGCGCCGCTGGGCACGCTGTCCCGGCTCGCGCCCGAGGACGTGGTGCGGGCCGCGGGTCTGGTCCGCACCGGCGAGGCGTTCCCGCTGAACCTGGCGCTCGACGCGTTCGACCCGCCGCTGTTCGGGCGCCCGGCCACCGGTCATGAGGTGTACCCGCACGACCGCAACACCTTCGAGGACACCCTCGACCGGTTCAACCCGCAGGCCTCCTCGCAGTGGGACGGCCTCGGGCACGTCCGGGCGCGCGAGCACGGCTGGTTCGGCGGGGTGACCGAGCAGGAGCAGGCCACCGCCAACCTCGGCATCCATCACTGGGCCGCCCGCGGGATCGTGGGGCGTGGCGTGCTGCTGGACATCGCCGCACACAGGGCGGGCACGGACTACGACCCGTTCGACAACCAGGCCGTGACCGCGGAGGACCTCGCCGAGGTCGCGGCGGCGTCGGGGGTGGAGCTGCGCCGGGGCGACGTCCTGGTGCTCCGCTTCGGCTGGACCGCCGAGTACCGCAGGCGTCAGGCCGCCGGGGACGACATGCCGTCCGCGGTGAAGGCGTGGGCGGGCCTGTCCGGTGCGGAGTCCACGGCCAGGTTCCTGTGGGACACGGGGATCGCGGCCGTCGCGGCCGACAACCCGGCCGTCGAGCGGGGCCCGGGTGCGCGGGAGGACGGGTCGCTCCACCGCCGCCTGATCCCGACGCTCGGCTTCGCCCTGGCCGAGCTGCTCGACCTCGACGCCCTCGCCGCCGCATGTGCGGCCCAGGAGCGCGCGGAGTTCCTGTTCGTGAGCGTGCCGCTGCCGATCCCGGGGGGCGTCAGCTCGCCGGCGAACGCGATCGCGCTTCTGTAGTCCGACCGGCGGTTCGGGGACCGCCGGGGCATATGCCGCTTGTCCACAATGGACGCTCAGAGCCGAGAGGGAACCATGGCCACCGACGCCACCATCTCCGAGCCGGGGGACACCACGTCCTCGGGAACCTCCGCACCGCCCCGCAACAGCCGCCGCGCCGCGATTGCGGGCGGCGTGGGCACCCTCATCGAGGGCTACGACTTCAGCTCCTACGGCTACCTCTCCGTCTTCATCGCCCCACTGTTCTTCCCCAACGACGATCCCGTCGTCTCGCTGCTGCTCACCCTCGTGGTCTTCGCGACCGCGTACCTGGCCCGTCCGCTGGGCGGCATCGCGTTCGGCCTCGTCGGTGACCGGGTGGACCGCGGCAAGGTGCTCGTCGTGACCATCCTGCTGATGGGCACGGCGACCACGCTGATCGGGCTGCTGCCGACCAACGCGACGATCGGTGTTTCCGCCACCGTGCTGCTGATCCTGCTGCGCCTGGTGCAGGGCTTCTCGGTCGGTGCGGAGGTCGCGGGTGCGGCCACCTTCGTCTCCGAGGCGGCGCCCAACCGGTTCAAAGCCCGCTTCGGCGCGTTCAATCCGGCGGGCGCCACCTTCGGGTTCGGACTCGCCGCGGCCGTCGCCGGCCTGACCTCGGCGCTGACCAGCGCCGAGCAGATGGCCGAGTGGGGCTGGCGGATCCCGTTCCTGCTGTCGCTCCCGCTGACGGTCGTCTGCTTCCTGATCCGCCGCCGGATCACGAACGAGGCCCACCCGGTCGCCACCGTCGACGGCAAGAAGACCTCCCTGATCGACGTGATCCGGGTCGGCTGGCGGGGCATCCTCAAGGGCGCCGGGCTCTCCGCGGCAGTGAACGGCACCGCGTACTTCGGCCTGACCTACGTGTCCATCCACCTCATCCAGCGGCTCGAGTACCCCAAGACGGCCGTCTACTGGGTGACCACGGCGGTCGTGATGGTCACCGCCCTCCTGATGCTGCCCGTCGGCAGGCTCGGCGACCGGGTCGATCTGCCCAAGCTCGGGGCGATCGGCATGGTCGGCTACCTCGCCGTCACCTGGGTCGGGATGTGGCTGATGGGCTTCGGCAGCCTGGCGCTCGCCGGCGTCGCCTTCCTGGTGATCATGGTGAACAGCGCGTTCCTGCAGGTGACCGGGTACGCCCTGTCGCCGGAGATCTACCCGCGGGCGATCCGCTTCACGGGCATGTCGCTGGGGTGGAACATCGGCGTGATCGTCGCGGGCGGCACTGCACCCGCCCTGTGCGTGTGGCTCGTCGAGGCGACCGGCAACCCCACCTCGCCCGCCTTCTTCGTCATGCTCGCGGCCGCGATCGGCCTCGTGTCGGTCTGGGCCATCGCCCGCGGCCCGCGCCCGGGCCGCACCGAGGGGACCACCAGTGCGTGATGCAGTCATCGTCGAGGCCGTGCGGACCGCCGTCGGCAAGCGGAACGGCGCCCTCGCGCCGGTCCACCCGGTCGACCTGTCCGCCCACGTGCTCGGGATGGTCGCGGACCGCTCCGGCGTCGACCCCGGGGTCGTCGACGACGTCGTCTGGGGCTGCGTGTCGCAGATCGGCGAGCAGACCTTCGACATCGCCCGCAACGCAGTGCTGGCGGCGGGCTGGCCGGAGTGCGTGCCCGGCTTCACGGTCGACCGCCAGTGCGGGTCCTCGCAGCAGTCGATCCACTCGGCCGCGGCCGGATTGATCGCGGGCCAGTACGACGTCGTCGTCGCCGGTGGCGTCGAGTCCATGACCCGGATCCCGATGGCCTCCTCCGCCAACGGGATGGACCCGCTGGGCCCGCGGTTCGCCGCGCGCTACGACGTGGTGCCCAACCAGGGAGTAGGGGCGGAGATGATCGCCGACCAGTGGGGGCTGTCGCGCACCCGGCTCGACGAGTTCGCGCTGCGCAGCCACGAGCGGGCCGCAGCCGCACAGGACGCCGGCCTGTTCGTCGACGAGATCGCCCCGATCGACGTCGACGGGGAGTCCTTCGCCCAGGACCAGGGGATCCGCCGGGGCGGGAGCGTCGAGAAGCTCGCCGAGCTCAAGCCCGCCTTCCGCCCCCACGGAGTGGTCACCGCCGGCAACGCCTCGCAGATCTCCGACGGCGCCGCGGCCCTGCTCATGACGACCTCGGAGCGGGCCGCAGAGCTGGGCCTACGCCCGATCGCGCGGGTGCACACCGCGGTCCTCGCGGGCTCGGACCCGATCATGATGCTGACCGGCCCGATCCCGGCCACGGAGAAGGCGCTCAAGCGCTCCGGGCTCACGATCGACGACATCGGGGCGTTCGAGGTGAACGAGGCCTTCGCTTCCGTGCCGATGGCCTGGCAGGCCGAGACCGGTGTCGTCGACGCGCTGCTCAACCCGAACGGGGGCGCGATCGCCCTGGGCCACCCGCTCGGCGGCTCCGGCGCCCGCATCGCCACCACGCTGCTGCACCACATGCGGCGCAGTGAGATCCGGTACGGCCTGCAGACGATGTGCGAGGGCGGTGGGCAGGCCAACGCGACGATCTTCGAGCTGCTCTGATGGCGGACCTGCTCGTCGAGCGCACCGGGCACGTCGCCCGGGTCACGATCGATCGGCCGAAGGCGCTCAACGCCGTCACGGTCGCCATGGACCATGAGCTCGAGCGGATCTGGGCCGAGCTGGACCCGGACGCGGACGTGCGGGTGATCGTGCTGCGCAGCACCGGGGACAAGGCGTTCTGCGCGGGCGGGGACGTCAAGGAGGGTCCTCGGCCGCGGGTCGCGCTGGGCGGGGGGTTGACCGGCGTCGGCGGTCCGTTGCGGACGCTGCGCACACCGCTGGTGTGCGCGGTGCAGGGCTACGCACTCGGCGGCGGGTTCGAGCTGGCTGTATGCGGGGACGTCATCGTCGCCGCGGACACGGCCCGTTTCGGCATCACGGAGGCCCGCCTCGGCAACCTCGCCGAGGTCGGGCCGGTGCACCGGGCGATCCGCCAGCTCCCGCAGCGGGTCGCGATGGGCATGATCCTCACCGGCGAGCACCTCACCGCGGACCAGGCGCTGCACCACGGGCTGGTCAACGAGGTCGTCCCGGCCGCCGAGGTGCACACCGCCGCGGACCGCTGGGCCGACCGGATCGCGGAGTGCTCTCCGCTGGCCGCGCAGGCGGCCAAGGACGCGGCGCTGTCCCGGGCGGGCTGGCCGCTGGAGATTGCGTTGAGCACGCGCTACGAGCCGATCGAGGCGTACGCGACCAGCCGCGACAGGGCGGAGGGGCTGGCGGCGTTCGCCGAGCGGCGCACCCCTCTGTGGGAAGGATGCTGACATGAGACTCCGGCTGAACGGCCAGGTCGCAATCGTGACCGGCGCGGGGCGTGGGCTCGGCAACGCCTACGCCCGGCTGCTCGCCGAGCGCGGGGCCAAGGTCGTGGTCAACAACCGCGTCCGGCCCGGTCACGAGGGCCTGAAGCCGGTCGCGGAGGAGGCCGCCGAGGCCATCGTGGCGGCCGGCGGCGACGCAGTCGCCGACACCTCGGACATCGGGACCAAGGCCGGGGCGGACGCCGTGGTGCAGGCCGCGCTCGCGGCCTACGGCCGGATCGACGTCGTGGTCAACAACGCAGGTGTCGTGCAGTTCCACGAGTTCGCCGACTACCCGGACGACGAGTTCGACCTCATGGTCGACATCCACCTGCGCGGCACTTGGCGGATCAACCGGGCCGCCTGGCCGCACCTGGCGGAGCAGGGCTACGGCCGGATCGTGAACACGGTGTCCCGCGGCGCCTTCTTCGGCGACCCGCGCGGCGCCGCGTACGCCTCCTGCAAGGGCGCGATCCTGGGCATGACGCGCGCACTGGCCGTCGAGGGCGGGAAGGTCGGCATCGCCGTGAACGCCATCTCACCGACGGCCTGGACACCGCTGTACGCCAGCGCGCCGGACGTCGATCCCGAGCGGCAGAAGGTGCTCGAACGGGACTTTCGCGCCGAGCAGGTCGCACCCGTGCTCCTGCTGCTGGCGCACCCGGCCTGTGACTTCACCGGGGAGATCGTCGCGGCCGCGGGTCGCCAGGTCAGCCGGTTCTTCCTCGGCCAGACCGAGGGTGCGCAGCTGAGTCTCGAACCGACTCCCGAGGAGGTCGTCGAGCGCCTCCCGGACGTGTGGGACGAGGCCGGGTACAACCCCGTCGGTCTGGTGAACCCCGTGCAGCGTGCACAGAAGACGCCGACCGCCGAGGTCCCGCCGTCGGCGCGGCGGTCATGAGCTCTCGCCAGGGGGTCCTGCTCCGCAGGCCGGAGGGCCGCCCGCGCGAGGGCGACATCGGGTTCGTCGAGGTCCCGGTGCCCGAACCCGGGCCGGGGCAGCTCGTCGTACGAAACACCTGGATGTCCCTCGATCCGTCGATGCGGATCCGTATGTCCGGCGGCTCGGACGACTACCTGCCGCCCTTCGCGATCGGTGAGCCCCTCTCCGGCTGGGCGGTCGGGACCGTCGTGGCCTCGCGGTCGACGGCGTTCGCCGAGGGCGACCAGGTCATGCACGGGTCCGGCTGGCGGGACCACGCCCTGCTCGACGAAGCCGGGCCCGGTCCCGAGACCATGCGACCCGAGCTGCTGCCGGCGGGCGAGCCCGCTCGCTGGTACCTCGGGCCACTGGGCTGGGTCGGGCTGACCTCCTGGGTCGGGCTGCACGACGTCGCCTCCCTCGCCCTGGGCGACCGGGTCTTCGTCTCCGGCGCCGCGGGTGCCGTGGGCGGGCTGGTCGTGCAGATCGCCGCCCGGCTCGGCCACGAGGTGATCGGCTCCGCAGGTACGGCCGAGAAGGTGGCGCACGTGCGCGCGCTCGGCGCCTCGGCGGCGTTCTGCTACCGGGACGGGCCGGTCGGATCGCTGCTCGCCGAGGCGGCGCCGGACGGAATCGACGTCTACTTCGACAACGTCGGCGGCGACCACCTCGTCGCCGCCCTCGATGCACTGCGCCCCGGGGGCCGCGTCGCGCTGTGCGGAGCGATCTCGACCTACGACGCGGCGGACCCCGTGCCCGGCCCACCGAACCTGTTCAACGCCGTGGCCCGCGGACTGACCCTGCGCGGCTTCATGGCCCGCATGTACCCGCACCGGCTGGGGAAGTTCCGCGAGCGGATGCGCGAGTGGCTGGTGGAGGGCTCGGTCACCTACCCCGAAACCATCTACAACGGACTCGACGCCGCACCGGGCGCGTTCGCGGACCTGCTCGCGGGCGGGAACGTCGGGAAGGTGCTGGTGGAGCTGTGACCCCCTTCCTCCGGACCCCGTCGGACGTGCTCGCCGCTCCGCGGTTCGTCGGCGAGCAGCTGCTGGTGCGGTTCCGGACCGATCCGCAGGTGTACCGCCGGCTCCTGCCGCCGCCGCTCGAACCGGCGGAGGAGCCGATCGCCCTCGCCGCCGTCGGGCGCTGGCGCAGCAACTGCGTCGGCGACTACGCAGGTGGCAGCGTGGCGCTGAGCGCGGTGCACGCGGGAGACGCGGGCGGGTTCGCCGTCGGGATGTGGATGGACTCCGAGCCCGCCGTGCATTTCGGCCGCGAGGTGTTCGGCGAGCCGAAGAAGCTCGGCACCTCCGGTCTGACGCGCGAGGGCACCCGGGCACACGGCTGGATCGAGCGCGGCGGCGTCCGCCTGGTCTCGCTGCACGCCACGCTGGGCGAGGACCAGGGCGCGTCGAACATCGACCGGCTCGCCTTCAACTACCGTGCCCGGACGGCCGCCGACGGCCGTGGGCTCGCCGGGCCCGCGATTCTCACCCGCACGACCTTCGCCACCCGCCTCGAGGCCCGGTTCACCGGCACCGGGACGGTGACGCTGCGCTCCGGCCCGCACGATCCTGCGGGGGAGATCCCCGTGCTGGAGGTGCTGGGCGCGGAGTACCAGGTGCACGACCTCCGCGCGAACTGCGTGCCCTCGGACGAGGTGCCCGCCGCGGAGTTCCTGCTCTATCACCTCGGCCGCCAGGACGACTGGCGGCTGCTGGACACGCTGGACCCCAACCAGGAGGAGAGATCATGAGCGACAAGGACGTCACCGAGCTCGCCGAGGCCTACATCGCGGCCTACAACAGCGGCGACCTCGACCGGATCGGCGCCGCGCTCGCGGACGACGTCGAGATCACCCACCACAACCGCGGCGCCCACGCCAAGGGCAAGGCGGCGGCCATGGAGGTCTTCACCGGCGCCGGTCAGGTCATGCCGGACAAGCACTTCGAGGGCCGGATCAACCTGCAGGTCACGGGCCCGGACAGCGTGGTCGTCCGGCACGTGTTCGTGGCCAACCCGAAGGTCGACATCCCCGGCTTCGGTCCCGCGGGCGAGGAGATCCGCCTGGACCTGGCGACCTTCCTGCGGTTTAACGCCGACGGCCTGCTCGTCGAGTACAACGACTTCGGCTGATCCCCACCCCACCCGGCGAGTGGGCCCCGCCCGCACGGGGCCCACTCCCCACCCCGGGGACCGGCCTGCTGCCAGGCGCGGCGGGCCTCGGCCGACACGGCGAGATGGGCCTCTGTGGCCCGCGCCGGACCTGGGCATCCGTGCCGGCCGGCGCGGTGTGGTCCGAGCGAGTCCGTGCGCAGGGCGAGCGGACCGCCCGCACGCCGTCAGCCGGCGACGGCCGACAGGGTGCGGAACCGGCTGCCGTGGAACACCAGCGGTGCCTGGTGCGGGTTCGCCTGCAGGGCCAGCACCCGCAGCAGGACGATCGCGTGGTCGCCCGCAGGCACCTCGCGCTCGACCTCGCAGTCCAGCCACAACGTCGAACCGTGCACGTAGATCGCGTCGTCGGCCGTCGACTCCCAGTCGACGCCGGCGAACCGGTCGCCGTGCTTGCTCGACAAGGCGAGACACGCGGCGTCGTGCCCCTCGGCCAGCACGCTGAGCCCCAGCCGGGGCCGGTCGCGCAGCTTCGGCCAGGTGGTCGAGGTGTTCTGCACGCACACCGACACGAGCGGCGGATCCATCGACACCGAGGCGAACGAACTCGCGGCCATACCGACGGGGATCCCGTCGACGACCGCACACACGGCGGTGACGCCGGACGGGAAGCAGCCGTAGGCCGCGCGGAGGGCCTTCGGATCGTCGGTGAGCGGGGCGATGGTGATCATGGGGGTCCTCTCAGCGGGCCGGCTCAGCCGCCGACGAAGGCGAGCGGGCGGATGGGGGAACCGGTGGCGCCCTTGATGCGCAGGGGCGCGGCGGTGAAGAAGAATCCGTCGTGGATCCGGTCCGCGGCCAGCCCTTCCAGGTAGACCGACTCCATGATCGGCGTCGCGGACTCGACGAGGAAGTGGACGTGGACGTTCATGGACGGGACCGTCCACTCCGGCTTGTGCTCGAAGCTCGCGGTGTCCGCGCCGACCGCGCGGACGCCCCGTGCGGTCAGCCAGCGGGCACCCGACAGCGACACCCCGGGAACCCCGTACCCGGTGCCGAGGTAGTGCTCCGGGTCGTCCCAGTGCAGCATCCGGCCGGTTCGGAACAGCACGATCGACCCCGGCTCCGGCGCCGGCCGGTCGGCGAACCAGGCCTCCAGGGTCTCGGCGTGGAAGCCGTCCTCGTGGGTCATCTCGCGGCCGTAGATCTCGGTGCCGTCGACCAGGTGCCCCGGCCCCACCAGGGGTGGGAGCTCCTCCACCGAGCCGACCGGTACGCCGTCGGTGACCGACTGGACCTCCTGGACGTTGCGCCCGTCGGAGATGCAGCCGTCCAGCGACACGTGGCCGAGGGAGTCGACGTGCGTGCCGCAGTGGCCGGGCATGCTCATCAGTTCCATGGCCGCCGAGATGCCGCCCGGATAGTTGTGCTCGCCGTGCTTCTTGATCAGCTCGTACCGGAACGGCGGATGCGCGGGGTGACGCGTCATCCCCTCCTCGACACGGACGGCCAGGTCGTAGGCGCGGACCGGCGTCGGGCCCGAACCGGGCCACGTGGTGACGCCCTCCCAGGTTCCGCCGCCCCAGGAACGGGTCGTGGTGCCGGTGGTCATGCGGAGCTCCTTCGGGTGGTGGATCGGGCGCCCCGGGCACGGCGGCGCGGGCGAGGTTCGGGAAGTTCCGCAGGCTCGTCGGGATGGGTCAGCAGCCGCATGCCCATGTCGGCCCAGACTCCCGCGATCGTCGCGGCGTCGTGCCCACCGTCGGGTCGGTACCAGTCGGTGAGACTGCTCAACGACCCGAGCACGAAGTACGCGGCGTAGCGGCTGGGCACCCCCTCCGGGACGTCGCCGGCTCGCTTGACCTCGTCGATCAGCCGGATGAGCACGTCGTCGTAGTAGGCCCGCTGAGCGGCGACCTCCTCGTAGAACTCTCCGGTGAGGTAGCGCCACTCCCGCGCATAGAGTGCGGCGCGCTCGGAGTTGGTGAGGAACCACTCGGCGTACTCCTGGAGGTAGGCGTGGATGCGTTCCAGGGGAGGGGCGTCCATCGCCTCGACCCGCCGGACGACCTCGACGGCACCGGCGTGGGAGTCCTCGAAGATGCGACGCAACAGCGCCTCCTTCGAGGTGATGTAGTAGTAGAGGCTGCTCTTGAGCATGCCGAGCTCGTCGGCCAGGTCCTGGATGGACGTCGCGGCGAAGCCCTTGCGGTAGAAGACGCCGATGGCCTTCTCGAGCACCTCGGAGTCGCGGGTGCGGGCCTTGCGCTGTACGTAGGTCCGCCGGCCCGCGGTATCGGGCTTGCGCTGGTCGCTCACGGGTGCCCCCGTCGTCCGGCGGTCCTGATCCCGGTCGCACATCGTCGGAACATCCGCGTCATCACCAGCCGAGGGCCGCGGTGAGTTCGGCCCGGCGGTCGACCAGCGTGCCGCGCAGGTCGCGGTCGGTCAGGGCCCGCCGGTAGTACAGCCCGACGTCGTGCTCCTCGGTGAACCCGATCCCGCCGTGCAGTTGGATGGCCTCGCCGCAGACCGCCTGCGCGGCCTCCGCTGCAGCGACCAGCGCGGTCCGCGCGGCCAGGGCGGCGTCCTCGGCGGTCCCGGTGGTCAGCGTCGCGGCGGCGCCGTGCACGAGCTCGCGGGCGAGCGTGACGGCCACGGCGGCGTCCGCGACCCGGTGCTTGAGGGCCTGGAAGGAGCCGATCGGCCTGCCGAACTGGTGGCGGGTGGTGAGGTACTCCCGCGTCATCTCGAGGGCCCGGGCGGCGCCGCCCGCGTGGGTGGCGGCAAGATTGACGTCCGCGGCGGCCCGGGCGCGCAGCAGCGCCTCGGCCGACCTCACTGTCAGCATGGTGCCACCGACCCCGGCGAACCGCACACGGGCGACCCGGCGCCCGGGATCGGGCGTCGACAGGGGCTCGACCGACATCCCGGCGGCGTCGACGTCGACGACGACGACAGTGTCGTGGCCTGCCACGACGAGGAGGTCGGTCGGGTCGAGGACACGTGAGGCGACGCCGTTCAACGGTTCCCCGCCCAGCGTTCCGGCGGGGTCGTCGACGAGTGCGGCGGTCCGGGTTCCTGCGGCGACGTGGTCGAGCAGCTCGCGAGCCACGGGGTCGTCGCAGGCGGCGAGGACGGGAAGAGCGAGACCCGCGGAGGCGAGCAACGGGCCGGGCGCGACCGCGCGGCCCAGTTCCTCGCAGAGCACGGCGAACTCGACAGGCCCGTAGCCCGCGCCGCCGAGCTCCTCCGGCAGACCGAGCGCCGGCCATCCCATCTCGGCCGCCGCGACCCAGTCGGCAGGGTCGTACCCGGCCTCGGTGACGGCGAGGGCACGGACACGGTCCGTCGGGAGCCGGTCGGCGAGGAAACGCCGGACGACCGCGCGGATCTCGCGCGCGTCGTCGCCGGTCACGGGTTCGGTGAGCATTGTGGTCCTCAAGGCGGCGGTGGTCATCGCGGCAGCCCCAGCAGTCGTTCGGCAATGACGGTCCGTTGGATCTCGGTCGTGCCCGAGTAGATCGACTTCGCTCGCGAGGCGAGCCGGTGGTGGACGGACGCCGTGGGCTCGGCCCCGGCGGCCTCGACGGCGTCGCCGACGAGATCGGCGACGTCCTTCGCCAGTTCACCCCACACCAGATTGGTGACCGAGCCGGCCTCGGCGATCTGCCCCCCGGTCTCGGCGACCAGCGCGAGCCGGATGTTCAGGGCGCGCAGCTCCTGGCAGCGCCGCCACAGGTCGGTGGCGCGGCGGCCCAGGTCGGCGCGGGCGGCGTGGGAGACCGCGTCGTCGGCCGCATGGACGAGGTCGCGGGCATCCGTCAGCTCCACGAGCAGCCGTGCGTGGTCGGTGTAGCCGGGGTCGCCGCGCTCGAACTGGAACAGCGTCATCGCCGCCGCCCAGCCCTGGCCCGGCTCGCCCACGGTCCAGCCTGCCGGACAGCGTGCGCCGTCGAAGAACACCTCGGCGAACTCGCTGTCGCCGCTGATCTGGCGAATCGGCCGGACAGTGACGCCCGGTTGGTCCATCGGGCAGATGAGCAGCGTGAGGCCACGGTGTCGCTGCGAGCTCGGCTCGGAGCGGGCGAGGACGAAGCAGTAGCCCGCGCGGTCGGCGAAGGTCGTCCAGATCTTCTGGCCGTCGAGCACCCAGTCGTCGCCGGCGCGTCGAGCGCGGGTGCGCAGCGAGGCCAGGTCGGAGCCCGAGTCCGGTTCGGAGAAGCCCTGGCAGAACAGGTCCTCGCCGGTGAGGATCCGCGGCAGGAAGCGCTGCTTGAGCTCCTCGGTACCCAGCAGCATCAATGTCGGCCCGAGCAGGATCATGCCGGGCGTGTTCGCCGGCTCCGGTGCCCGGTGCAGCGCGAGCTCTTCGTAGGCCATGAGCTGGGCGAGCGGCCCCTCCGCGCGGCCGCCGTACTCATGCGGCCAGGCCAAACCGGCCCAGCCACCCGCGTTCATCGTTGCCTGCCAGGCCCTGCGACGGGCGAAGCGTGCGTCCTCGTCGTGTGGCTCGGTCTCCGTCGGCAGGTTTCGCACGAGCCACTCGGCGAACTCGGCCCGGAACGGATGGGCGAACGGGACAGCCGGGTGGTCCGGGCCCAGGACCAGGCGGTCGAGGGGAAGACGAACTGCCGGATCGAGCGTCGTCAACGGGCATCCTTCGGTTGGGCGCGACGGGCCAGGTGAACCTGCAGACCGGGCCTGCTGACCGACACGGAGGTCAGACCTGAGCGCTCGGCCAGCAAGCCCTCCAGCTCGGGAACGATCGACGACGCAGCCCATCGCGGATCGGTCCGGAGCGGCTCGGCGGCGAGCATTCGGTCCACCTCCTCGTCGGAGGTCATGAAGCGCAGCAACAGCTCCTCGTCGCTCATCCCGGCGGCATAGCGCCTGCGGACCTCGGCCAGCGTCGGAGCGGGTCGCTCCCAGGTTGTCAGCTGCTGCGCGCGTGGACCCGACAGCACCCGGTCCCTGACGTCCGGGTCGACGGGTGCGGCGAGCGGTCCGTAGTGTCCCAACACGTAGTGCACGACCTCGTCGGGGACCATCGAGTACCGGTCCCCGGTGACGACGTTGAGGACGGCCTGGATGCCGACGAACTGGGAGAACGGCGTCGCCATGATCGGCTCACCGAGCTCGCGCCGGACCTGCGGGATTTCCTCGAGGACCTGCGGGAGCCGCTCGGCCATGCCGTGGGTGGCGAGCTGGTTGCGCAGCGTCCCCATCATCCCGCCTGGAACCTGGTGGTCGTAGACGCGCGGGTCGTACTCGGCGACCTCCCCGAGCGGGCGGCACTCCGCTCGCGCGGCGCGCGCGAAGTTCTCCGCGACCGGGACGAACTGTGCGGTGTCGAGGGAGTGGGTGTGTCCCAGGGCTTCGACCACGGTGACCATGCTCTCCGTCGACGGCAACGAGACGCCGTTGGCCAGGGGCCGCGAGGCCGTGTGCAGCCAGGAGAAGCCGGCCTTGATCCCCTCGACGTAGTTGTGCTGTGCCAGTCCGGTCGTGGCGTGACAGTGCAGCTCGAGGGGGATGTTGCCGGTCGCCGCGCGGATCGCGGGTAGCAGGGTCGCCGCGCGATCAGGCGTGAGCACCCCGGCGGCGTCCTCGACGTAGAGGGTCTCCGTGCCCGGCCAGGAGGCCATCTCCTTGGCGCGGTCGGCGAAGAACGCGTCGTCGTGCACGCTGGTCAGCCCGTACATCACGGCCGGGACCGCGGTGCCACCTGCAGCAGTGATCACGTCGGAGAGCCTGCGCATCGTCGGCAGGTCGAACAGGCAGTCGTAGAGCCAGAAGCTGGTCACGCCGTGCTTGATCAGCGTCTGCGCCCAGAGGTCGATGATGCACTCGGGCGTGTGCGCGAACCCGATTACACTGATGGTGCGCAGCCCGGACCGCAGCTCGTTGCCCGGCAGGCCACGGACCAGGAAGTCCGTGGTGGCCCAGGGATCGTCGGCGTATTCGCGCAGTAGCACGGTGAACATGCCGGCGCCGGTGAGGTCGACGACCTTGAACCCGGTGCGGGCGATGTGCGGCAGCGCCTCGGCGGCCTCGTAGGCGCGCATCCGCATGCCCCAGTGGCTCTGCTGCCCGTCGCGCAAGGTCTGGTCGACGAACTCGATGTGCATCCTGGCCGGCTCCTCGGCGAGTCGTTTCGACCGATCGGTCGGTGGAAGACTAGGGCCAGGGTAGTGCGGCGGTCAACGGTGCTGCACCTGTGCACAGAGCCGAATCGCGCGGGCCGCCTCGAGTGCCGTTGCCCCTCGGTCTTGGCGCGCGGGCAGGCGGACGGGCCTGCGCCAGCGCTTTCAGGTGGCCCGGGAGGGGGAGGGGAGGAGCAGGTCCCAACCGACGTCGCGAGTGCGATTCACTGGCAGATCACGGCGCACACTTGCACGCCGTCCAGCAGGGCTCTTGGCGTCGGGCCTGAACTGGGAACCGCTGGTCGACGGACTGGCCTCTAAGGTTGATCTGCTGGATCGCCCGGTAGCCGCGGTGTCCGGCCAGTCGGTTGGCGATCATCGCCCGGAACGCCTCGATCTCCCCGTCATAGTACGGCCTGCGCGACGGCGAGATCCGGCTGATGTCGCCGATTCGGCATCGTCGCCGCGGCCCGCTGATCTTCGGCACACATGAAGACGGACCCCGACAACCCCATAACCCGATGCCCGTCCTCCCGAGCGGCGACCAGCATCGCGCCATCCTGGCCGGCATCCAGGCCGTTCGTCCTCGCTTCGCTGCGGGCGCTCCGCCTGGACACCGACTGCCGATGACGCGCGCCCACACCCCGCACAGGAACGACCCGAAAACGGACACAACCAGCTCAACTCGACTTGACCGGCCCCGCCCTTTCAGGGATGACTGAGTCTGGCCGTCGCGTGCGTGCTTGTAGGGGATGCGCCTCGGCGTAGGGCTTGTCGGGGCTGCGAGTCTCATCTGCCGAGACAATCTCGTCGGGGCCGCCGTCGGTTGAGGATCAGCCGCGAGCTGCACCCGCCTGCTTAAGCGAAACGACTTCCCCGACGACGGCGATCTCGTGCGCGCTCCGGTGATCCGAGCGATCGTCCGTAACCTGAAGCGCTGCTGCGTGGCTGTCGTGCCCGGCCCAGAGGATGCTCGTCACTCGCCGAGAGAGGGCGGAGGGCCGGGCAGCGACGGTGTCTCGTTTGGGCGTGAGGGGCCTCTATCATCGCGGCCGTGGCTTCCTCCCCGTCTGATGATCCGGCCGGCATGCTGTCGGTCCGGGAGGAGCAGCGGTTGATGACTCGCCGCAGGATTGTGGGGGCGGCCAGGCGGGTCTTCGAGGAGAAGGGCTATGGGCAGGCGTCCATCGGAGACATCACCAAGGCTGCCAAGGTCAATCGGGCGACCTTCTACCTGCACTTCACGAACAAGGCCGAGGTCTTCAACGAGGTCTACGCGGTCGTCCGGGAAGAGCAGAGCAGTCGGTACTGGGCGCTGCTCGACCAGGCCTTGGTGGAGGGCACGGCGGCATCGCTTCGTCGTTGGCTCGACCAGGCGCTCACCTGGTGGGAGGAGCAGGCCCCGTTCCTGCCCGCGATCCACGAGGCCATGGCGAGCGATCTCGACGTCGCGGCCCGGTGGAAGGACCAGCTCGATCAGCTTGCCGGCGAGCTCCATGCCTACCTCGACCAGTTCCCCGAGAGCGAGCGCGAGGCGCGCCGGCTCCGGGTCCAGCTGCTGATGATCCAGCTCGACCAGCTCTGCTTCCGCGCGATCGTGCAGAAGGTCTTCGAGATCGACCGCGCGGCGCTCCTCGACGTAGTCACCGAGCTGTGGCTCGATTCCCTCCGCCTTGGATCACCGAAGGCGATCTAGGACGTCAACTTGACGCTTGACTCGACAGGGTGTCGTCCCTAGTCTCCGTCGAGACCTGGGTCTCCCTTCCGCTTCGACGACGGCGCCAGCCCGGGGTGTGGATTCGGCGGAGTCCCTGCTCTGCCGAGTACACGTTGCTGAGTCGTCGATGGTCACGCCGCCAGGGACGGCGTCACCGCCTCCGCATCGTTCACGTCAACGCTGACTCAGGAGCCATCGGTGCCCTCCATCCCCTCTGGTCCTGCCGCCCCGCCGCCGGCTCTGATGCGGCGTGTCACCTTCGCCGCGGCCATCGGCAACACCATCGAGACCTACGACTACGCGGTCTACGGGTTCCTGACCGTCCTGCTCTCGAGGCTCTTCTTCCCGGGCAGCCAGCCCGGTGTCGCGCTGCTCTCCGCGTTCGCCGTGTTCGGAGTCGCGTTCGTCGTCCGGCCGCTCGGGTCGCTTCTGTTCGGCTCGATCGCCGACCGGGTGGGCCGGCGTCCCTCCCTGGTCGCCACACTCGTGTTGATGGCCGGGGCCACGACCGTCATCGGTCTGCTCCCCACGGCCGAGACCGTCGGGGTCTGGGCACCCGTCCTGTTGGTGGTCATGCGGCTGCTCCAAGGTCTGGCGGCCGGCGGTGAGTACGGCACTGCGATGACCTTCGCTGCCGAGTTCACCCCGCAGAACCGACGCGGCGCGATGACCAGCCGGGTGCAGATCGGCAGCATCGCGAGCCTGCTGCTGGCTGCCGGGGCCGTGCTGCTGCTGAGCGCGGTGCTCACTCCCGAGGCGATGGCTTCTTGGGGCTGGCGGGTTCCGTTCCTGCTGGCGCTGCCGCTGGGGCTGATCGGGTTCTACATCCGGGCGCGTCTCGAGGAGTCGCCCGAGTTCCGGACGCTGGAGCAGGCCGGTGAGGTGTCACAGTCCCCGGCCAAGGAGTCGTTCACCCGGTACGGGAAGCTGATCGTCCTGGTCTTCGGCGTCGCCGCGTTCCAGCAGATCGGCTACTACGTCGCGTTCACCTACGCCCAGTCCTACATCATTCAGCTGGGCTTCACCCAGGGGCAGGCCACCCTCGCCACGGTGGTGAGCATCGCCGTCGCGGTCGTGCTCGTCGCCGTCGGCGGGCCGTTGTCGGACCGGTGGGGTCGCTGGCCCATGCTGCTCGTGCTGTCTGCGGTGATGCTGGTGACCGCGTACCCCCTGTTCGCCGCGCTCTCCTCGGCGAAGAGCCTGCCGCTGGTGGTACTGGTGACCGTGGCCATGGGCATCGTCCCGGCCCTCTACACCTCGGTCGCCCCCGCCACCTATATCGAGGTCGCCCCGGCGAAGGTGCGGGCCACGGTCTTCGCGGTCGGCTTCGCGTTGGCGGCTGCGCTGCTCGGCGGCCCCGCGCTCTACATCAGCCAGTTCCTGGTCGAGGCCACCGGCGACAACCGGGCGCCGGCCTACTTCCTGATGTTCGGCGCTCTCCTCAGCCTGATCGCGGCCCTGTTCGTGCGGCGCCGCCGACCGCAGGGACTGGTCGTCGACCGGGGTGAGCCCGCGGGTGAGCCGCCGCTCGACCGTGAGCCGGAGGGTGTCTGACGACGATGTTCCTCGACGACCTTGCCGGGCAGCTCGTAGCCCTCGCCCCCGACTTGTCCGACACCCACCTCGATCGAGCCGGCATCTGTGTACTGGACGCGTTGGCCTGCGTCTACGGCGGCCGGGACATGCCGTGGGTCGCCCACGCGCGAGCAGTCGCGGACGCCGGCGGCGAGGGGGCGAGCGCGGTCTGGGCCAGCGGGGGAGTACGGCGCGGGACGGCGGATGCGGTGTTCGTCAACGCTGTCGGCTGCCATGCGCTGCTCTACGAAGACACGCACGCCGAGAGCCGGGTTCATCCCGGCACCGTGGTGGTCCCGGTCGCGCTCGGCGTCGGCGAGCTGGTCGGGGCCTCGGTGGTCGAGACGCTACGTGCCGTCGTGCTCGGCTACGAGGCGATAGCGCAGGTGGCGGCGACCTCTCTCACCGGGGACTTCGTCGACCGCGGCTGGCGCGCGAGCGGCGTGTTCGGGCCGTTCGGCGCGGCCGCGGCGGCGTCGTATCTCTTCGGCTCGGATCTGCCGACCACCGTGCACGCGCTCGGAATGGCGGCCAGTTCCGCAGCCGGCGTCTGTGAATGGGCCCGGGCCGGGACCACGGAGGTCTATTTCCAGAACGCCTCAGCTGCCCGGGCCGGCCTCACCGCCGTCCTGCTCGCCAGAGCAGGCGCGACCGGTGCAGAGAGTGCGATCGAGGGCCTCTTCGGACTGCGCCGCGCCTTCGGCGGCCTGTCAGACGGGCCCGTCGCCACGGTGAAGCCGGACATCCGGACCGACCGGCTCGCCGTCGACCGCACCTTCTTCAAAGCGCACCCCTCCTGCGCGCTGACCCAGGAGGCGATCGACGCCGCCCGCCAGTTGCACGACCAGGGCGTCGATCCCTCCATGGTCACGTCGATCACCATCCACACGTCCGCAGCCGCCGCGGACTATCCGGGCTGCGACAACCCGTCCTCCCTGGCCACGCCGATCACCCGCCAGATGAGCCTGCAGTTCGCCGTGGCGGCAGCCCTCGTCGACGGCAGGCTCGAGCCACGGCGCTACACGGGCCCCGCTGATCCTGTCCTCGCCGGTCTCGCGGCGCGCAGTGAGGTCATCGTGGACCCGGTCTACGACGAGGCCTTCCCCGACAGGCGGGACGCACGGGTCGAGCTCGTGCTGGCAGATGGAAGGAGCGCGGCGGCGACGAGCGCTGAGCGCGTCGACCTCGCCCCGGCCGAGGTAGTGAACAAGTTCCGCACCCACGCCGAACAGGAGCTGCACCAGCGGGTCGTCGACGACGTCCTGGACGCGTTCGTCCGGCCGGGCGAACGCGGGGTGCGCGACCTGGTCGCGACCCTGACCTAGGGGCGCAGTCCGCTACGAGCTGCCGCAAATATGATGTCGATTGACTCGACAGTGTGTCGTCTATATGGTTTACCGAACATCGGACAACTCGAGCACGAAGGCCCGTAGCGCCGCTCGATACCTGTCTGGCAAGGAAGGACCAACGACGTTGTATTCCTCAGTGACTTACCAGATCGGGTGCGACATCGGGGGGACGTTCACCGACGTCGCTGCGATCGCTTCGGACGGTCGCTCCTACTCCGAGAAGGCCGACACCACGCCGTCGGACCTCGCTGTCGGCCTGCTGCAGGGACTGGAGAACCTCGCCGACCGGATCGGCCGGCCCCTGGCCGACGTGCTCGCGGCGACGACCCGGTTCGTCAACGGCACCACGGTGGTGACCAACTCGATCGCCGAGCTGCGTGGCGCGACGGTGGGTCTGATCACGACCAAGGGCTTCGGGGACAACCTCCTGATCGCCCGTTCGGCCCGCAACGCCCATCGTGATCACCACAAGCAGCTGAGCCTGCCGCAGGTGGTGTCGCGCAAGCACGTCGTGGAGGTCACCGAGCGGGTCGACCGCAAGGGCAGGGCGATCGTTCCGCTCACCGAGGCGGAAGCGCGCCGCGCGGTCGAAGATCTGGTACATGCCGGCGTCGACTCGATCGCGGTGTCGCTGCTCTGGAGCTTCGCGAACCCGACCCACGAGGAGATGATCGCAGCGATCGTCGAGGCGGAGCACCCCGAGCTGTTCCTGTCCGTCTCGTCGCGGCTGCATCCGGTGATCCGCGAGTACGAGCGCACGATGACGACGGTCCTCAACTCCTTCACCGGTGTCCGGGTCGCCGAGTACACCGGCCGCATCGAGCAGGAGCTGACCGCGCGCGGGCTGCGCGTGCCGGTCGCGTTCATGCAGGGCTTCGGGGGCACGGTCTCGGCGGACGAGGCGCGGACCCGCCCGATCACCCTCGTCGACTCGGGCCCCGCGGGCGGGGTCATCGGGGCGCGCTCGCTCGCCACCCGGCTGGCTCTGTCCGACATCGTCACCGCGGACATGGGCGGTACCTCGTTCGACGTGTCGGTGCTGCAGAACGCCACACCGCAGGTGACTCAGCGGGTGATGCTGGGGGAGCGGTTCCTGACGGCGCTGCCCAAGATCGACGTGATGCCGATCGGCACCGGGGGCGGGAGCATCGCCTGGATCGACGCCCGAGGCGTCCCGCAGGCCGGCCCGCACAGTGCCGGAGCCGAGCCGGGCCCGATCTGCTACGGCAAGGGCGGGATCCGCCCCACGGTCACCGATGCGTCGGCGGCGCTGGGGCTGCTCGCGCCGCGAGCCTTCCTGGGTGGTCGCCGCGGACTCGACGTCGACGCGGCCCGAGAGGCCCTCGAACGCGAGATCGGCAAGCCCCTCGGGACGGACGCCGTCGGGGCCGCCACCGCGGTGCACAGGATGGTGATCGCGGACATGAGCAACGCCGTCCGGGCCGTCACCGTCGAACGCGGCCACGATCCACGACGATTCGCGATGGTGGCTTTCGGGGGTGCTCTGGGCACCTTCGCCGCCGACATCGCCCGCTCGGTGGGCATCCGGCGGGTCGTGATCCCCGCGGACGCCGCGGTCTTCTCAGCCCGGGGCCTGCTGGCCAGCGACGACGTCCGCAGCCGGGCGCGATCGGCGATGTGGCAGGCCGGCAGCGCCGACGACGTCGTGGCCGCCCTCCGGGAGCTGGACGAGGAGCTGGTCACCGCCCTACGCGCCGCCGGCCATCCCGAGGACCGGATCGACGTGGAGTGGCAGGGGGACTTCAAGTTCGCCGGCCAGCAGTGGGAGCTGCGGGTGCCGATCCCGCGCCGGCGGGACCCCGCGGACACCGGCCGCGTCTCCGCGGACCTCACCGACATCCAGGACCGGTTCGCCGACCTGTACGAGGCCGAGTACGGCGCGGGGACCGCCTGGGTAGGCAGCCCCGTGGTGCTCATGTCCGTCCGGGTCGTCGCTACTGGCCGGGTGCAGGCCGCGGAGATCGCGCCGCGCCCCGACGACGACAGCGTCCCGACCCCGGTAGGGGCCCGTCGCGTCCACCTCGGCGGCCAGGACACCGATATCGACGTTTACGACGCAATCACGCTTCCGGTGGGTGGTCGGCTCGCGGGCCCGGCCGTCCTCGAACACCCCCTGACCACCATCACCCTGCCCGCAGACTGGGAACTGCAGCTCGACGGGCACGGCAACTACCTGCTGACCGATGTCGGGACCGCACCCGCGAGCGAGGACGCCGCATGACCACCACCAGCACCATCGACCCTGTCGACGTCGAGATCCTGTCGAAGGCACTGGACAACCTCGCCGCCGAGATGGGCACGGTGATGATGCGGGCCTCCGGCAGCCCGGCCATCGCCGAGGCCTTCGACTTCTCGACCTTCATCGCCGACGCCGACGGCGACATCATCAGCTACGCGGGCTTCATCACCATGTACCTCGGCGCCGCCCGCCAGGCCGTCCGCCACATCCTCGCGACCTATCCCCGCGAACAGATCCGGCCCGGGGACATGTTCGTCTGCAACGACCCGTTCACCACCGGCAACGCACACGCGGTGGACGTCGGCGTGGTTCGGCCGATCTTCGCGGGCGACGAGCTCATGGCCTGGTGCTGGGCCGAGGCCCACGTCAACGACTTCGGCGGTTTCGCACCCGGCGGCATGAACCCGATCGGCACCGAGGCCTACGGCGAGGGCCTGCGCCTGCCGGGAATCAAGATCGTCGACCAGGGCCGCCCGGTCGAGGACGTCTGGCGGCTGATCGAGACCAACATCCGCGTCCCGGACCTGGTGCTCAACGACATCCGTTGCTTCATGGCCGCCTGCCACCGCTGCGACGAGCGGCTGCGAGGCCTGATCGACCGCTACGGCCTGGACACCTTCCGCTGCTACATCGAGGCTGCCAAGGACCTGGCGGAGCAGGCGGTCCGCCGCCGCATCGCGGACCTGCCCAACGGCACCTACACCGCCGAGGAGTTCGCCGAGCACAACGGGCACACCGACGCGCTGTACCCGGTGCGCTGCACACTGACGGTGTCCGACGATGCGCTGCGCTTCGACCTGAGGGAATCGGCGCCGCAGACCGACGGCTTCATCAACGTCAGCGCGGCGACCACCCTCGGTGCCGTCGTGTCGCCGCTGCTGATCACGCTGCTGCCCGACCTCCCGATCAACCAGGGCACCCTTCGCCCCATCGAGGTGGTCACCGCACCGGGCACCATATGCGACGCGCGCTTGCCCGCACCGATGGGCGCCGGCCACATCGAGACCGGTTTCCGGATCGGGAAGCTCGTGACCCGGCTGCTCGCCGACCTGCAGGCAGCCAGCGACAACGCGTTCGTGCGCGATCACGTGATGGCGCCCTGGCAGGACTCGTGGAGCGCCAGCTTCTTCTACGCCCCGGACGAGCAGGGCCGGCTGGTGCCCTTCCCCGACATGAACGGCGGTGGCAGCGGCGCCGGAGCCCAGGCGGTGGCCGACGGCATGGATGTCAGCGGCGTGCTCGCCCAGCCCCAGAACAGCATCCCGGACATCGAGGTCAACGAGCTCGCCTACCCGGTGCTCTACCTGTGGCGCCGTCTCAACCCCGACTCCGGCGGGCCGGGTCGCACCCGCGGTGGCACCGGTATCGATCTTGCCTTCCTGCCCTGGTACACCACGGGCGGCCAGGAAGCGGTCATGGCAGCCTGCTGGCAGGTCCCGCCCACCGGCGTCTTCGGCGGCTACCCGGGTTCGAGCAGCGGCGCCGCCCTCGTCAACGGGGCCCGGGCCGACGCCGCGCTCGACGCGGGCGTGATCCCCAGTTCTCTGGAGGAGCTCGCCGCCCCCGCCCGCCAACTGGAGGGCAAGCAGTTCGGGCTCCCGGTCGCTCCCGGTGATGTCGTCCACCTGCACGTGGGCGGCGGTGGAGGCTACGGAGACCCGCTGGAGCGCGATCCCGCGCGGGTCGCCGACGACGTCGCCACCGGCGCGGTCACCGTCGCAGCAGCCCGGACCTCGTACGGTGTCGTGCTCGACCCGACGGGCCGGCCCGACACCGCCGCGACCGAGGCCGAACGGGTCCACCAGCGGGCCGAGCGCCGAGGCTGGTCGCGGGAGGGCGAGCTGGCGGTCCACCGCAGTCCCGCGGCGTCGCGGCTGGCCGAGCGCGGTCAATGGTGCCACCACCGCGACGGTATCGAGCTCGTCGAGTACGCCGACCCGGCGACCGGAACCCTCGTCCGCGCGGACGTGGTCGTCACTCCCCAGCACATCGAGACGACAGGAGGACGGGCGTGAGCACCGCATCGGTCACCGCGGCAGGCATGGGCGTGCCCACCACTCCTCTCGACACCTTCCCGGCCGCGGTGGCCGACCTCGCTGCCCGCCACGGCGACCGTGAGGCGGTCGTCGCGCCCGAAGGACGCCTCACGTTCGCGGCGCTGGCTGCCCGGGTCGACGATCTCGCGGGTGCCCTCGCCGCGGCCGGGCTGCAGCCGGGCCAGCGGGTCGGCATCCTTCTCCCCAACGGGATCAGGTGGTTGGTCACCATGCTGGGCGCGCAGCGTGCCGGGCTCGTGGCAGTGCCGATCAACACCTGGTACCGCTCCAGCGAGCTCGCGCACCTTATCGACACGGCCGATCTGCGGGTCGTGGTGACCGATGCGGAGGTGTTCGGCAAGGACATGCTCGCCGAACTCGCCGCGGCCGGCCACGGCGAGACGTTCGACGCCGCCCGCGGCGGAGACTACCTGGGCGCGGTCCTCTGGCCTGCCGCCGAGCGGTTCCCGCCGGGCCTGGACCCGTCGTCGCCGCCCGCGTCGGTGGCCACCGCCGACGACGTGGCGATGATCCTCTACACCAGCGGAAGCACCGCGCTGCCCAAGCCGGTCCCGCTCGAGCACGGCAAGCTGCTGCGCAACGGTCGCGCCATGGGTGAGTGCATGCACCTGCGGCCGGGCGACCGATTGTGGTTCGCGATGCCGCTGTTCTTCGGTTACGGCGCGTGCAATGCGCTGCCCGTCTCGCTGGCCCACGCCACCACGCTGTGCATCCAGGAAAAGGTCGAGGGTGACGCGGCGCTGGAGTTCATCGAGCGGGAGCGGTGCACGGTGTCCTACGGGCTGGCGACGGCAGTACGAGCCCTGCTCGCGGCACCGAGCTTCGGCAGCCGCGACATCTCCTCGCTGCGCACCGGCCCGGTCGGGTTCAACGCCGAGGACAAGCGGTTGGCCATCGAAGGCCTCGGCATCAGCGAGGCGTGCAGCGCCTACGGGCTGACCGAGTCCTACGGCTTCGTCACGATGACCGACGCCCACGACCCCCTGGACGTGCGGCTGCACACCCAGGGCCGGGTCCTGCCCACCCAGCAGATCCGGATCGTCGACGCGTCGGGGGTGCAGTGCCCACCAGGCACCAGTGGCGAGATCGAGATCAGCGGCTGCGTGATCGACGGATACCTCGGTGGCGACACCATCAACGCCGGCACCCGCTCCGTGGACGGCTGGTTCCGCACCGGCGACCTGGGTCTCATCGACGTCGACGGCCGCCTGGTGTTCGGGGGCCGCTGGAAGGAGATGCTCAAGATCAAGGGCATCAACGTGGCCCCGGTCGAGGTCGAGGGCATCCTGTCCGAGCACGCCGAGGTCGACCAGGCCTACGTGATCGGCCTGACGACACCGGACGGCGACCAGGAGATGGCCTGCGTCGTGGTGCCGGACGGCACCGCGGAGGCGGGCCCCGACCTGCCGGAGCGGCTGACCAGCTACGTCCGCTCGCGGGCGGCGAGCTACAAGGTGCCCAGCCGCTTCGTCGTCCTCGACGCCGCCGCGGTCCCGCAGACCGACACCGGGAAGGTGTCCAAGCTCAGGCTGCGCGAGATGCTCGAGGACGCCGGATGAGCGGCCCGACGAGCACGGCCCCGGACACAACCGAGACCACCCGACGGACACCCGCCTTCGCCGACCTGCCGACGCTGCCCGACCGCGACGAGCACCACGCCTGGGACGTATGGGGCCGCGCGGACGAGATCGGCACCCTCAACCTGATCGGCCCCGAACAGCGCCTCGCCGCCGCGCATACCGTCCGCAGCGGCGAGATGGTCTCGCTCACCCTGCCGCTCGACGAGCCCGACCCGGGGTTGTTCGACGAGCGGAGCTGCTATCGCCACGTCGTCGAGGACACCGCAGCGGGACACGACGACCGGCTCGACGAGTTCTACCTGCAGGGTTCCTCGCAGTGGGACGGGCTGCGGCACATCAACGCGGGTCGGCACGGGTACTGGGGCGGCCGCACCGAGCACGACCTCGCCACCTCCGACGTCCTCGGCATCGACCGGTGGGCCGAGCACGGTGTCGGGGGCCGCGGCGTGCTGATCGACGTCGCCGACCATCTGGCTGCCCGCGGCACCCCACTCGCGCCCGACGAACCGGTCGAGATCACCACCGCGCTGCTCGACGAGGTCGCCGCGGCACAGGGGACCACGTTCGCCTCGGGCGACGTGTTGGTCGTGCGTACCGGCTGGACCGAGTGGTACCGGGCGCTGCCCGCCGAGCACCGCGCCCGACTGCGCGGCACCATCGGCTCGGGCTTCGCCTGCCCCGGGCTGGAGTCCACGAAGGACATGGCCGGTTATCTGTGGGACCACGAGTTCGCCGCGGTGGCGATGGACAACGTCGGCGTCGAGGTGTTCCCGGTGGACCGCGCCAAGGGCTTCCTGCACCGGCGGCTGATCGCGTTGCAGGGCATGCCGCTGGGCGAGCTGTGGCACCTTGCCGGCCTCGCGCAACGGTGCCGCGCACGGAGCAACCACGAGTTCCTACTGGTCTCCGGGGTGCTGCCGCTCCCACGCGGGGTCGGCAGCCCGGCCAACGCGCACGCCCTGCTCTGACCACCCTCGTTCGAAAGGAGCGCGCCATGCCGCTCGGACCGCTGCGGCAGGTCGCAGTCGTCGGTATCGGCCGGACCGAGGTCGCCCGGGTCTCCCGGCGCAGCGCCCTCGACTTCTCGGCGGAGGCGCTGCGGCTGGCACTCGACGACGCCGGGCTGCACCGCGACGACGTCGACGGGCTGTTCACCAACGTCGGGTTCCCCCTCGCCGTGGACTACGACCGGATGGCCGAGGCGTTCGGCCTGCGCCTGCGCGCGGCCCTGCAGACCTGGAGCCACGGCCGCTTCGTGGGGCCCGCGCTGCAGGCCGCGGTGCAGGCGGTCGCCCTGGGTACCGCCGAGGTCGCCGCATGCGTGGGCGGGGTGTCGTTCTCCGGCCTGGGCATCGTCGGGGGCCCCGGGGACGTGGAGGGCCTGCGGCAGGGCGGCGGCTCGCACGGCGAGTTCCCGCAGTACGGGATGACCGCCCCGGGCGGGGGCGCGGCAATGGCCTTCGCCAAGTACTGCGCCCGCTACCGTGCCGACCCCGAGCTGATCGCCGCTGTTCCGCTTGCCGCCCGCCGCCACGCCCGGCTCAACCCCGACGCCCAGATGATCACACCGCTCGAGCTCGAGGACTACCGGGCACAGCCCTACATCGTCGAGCCGCTGCGCCGCCCGGACTTCGCGTTGCTCAGCGACGGCGGCGGCGCGCTGCTCGTGACCACCGTGGAACGCGCGCGCGACCTGCGCCACCCGGCGGTGATCATCGGCGGAATGCAGGGCCTGCACGCCGGGCACGACGAGTTCATCTTCGCCCCACCCGGTCTCGGCGTCTTCTCCCAGGGCGACGCACGCCACCCGGTCACCCCCGCCGACAATCCCGTCTACGGCATGGCCGGACTCTCCGGGCCCAGCGACGTCGACGTGCTGACCCTCTACGACGCCTTCTCCCCGAACGTCGTGTTCGTGCTGGAGCGCTTCGGTTTCACGGGCGAGGGCGAGGCTCTGGACTGGATCCAGGGCGGGCGCATCGAGCTCGGTGGCGAGCTCCCGATCAACACCGCGGGCGGGCTGCTCGCCGAGGCCCACCTCTGCGGCTGGGGGCACATGGTCGAGGCGGTCCGCCAGATCCGTGGCGAAGCCGGGGAACGCCAGGTCGAGCGATGCGAGGTCGTCCAGTGGGCGACCCCCTTCGGCGATTCCGTGATCTTCGAGAAGGACCGGTGATCTCCTCGTGAGCAGCCCCCGACCCCTCCCCGTCCGCTATCCCGAGGACGTCGAGCATCTCGACGGCGCCGCCCGCGGAGAGCTGCGCATCCCGGCCTGCCGCACCTGCGGGCACAACTTCTGGCCGCCCGGACCGGTCTGCCCGCGAGACTTCGGGACCGACGTGGGCTGGGTGACCGATCCCGGCACCGGCCGGGTGAACTCCTGGGTGCGGTTCCACAAGTCGTACTTCGCCGGGGACGCCGTGCCCTACGTCGTCGTGCAGGTGCGGCTCGACAGCGGTCCGCGGCTGACGACGACCTGGAGCGGCGCCGACGACCCGGGGATCGGCGGCGCCGTAGCCGTGTCGTTCCGGGAGCTGGGAGACGGTGTCGCGCTGCCCGAGTTCGGGCCGGTGGCGTCGTGACGGCGGGGCGCGAGGTGGCCGCCCGGGTTGGCCCGTCCGGGGTGTGGCTCGCCGCGCTGGCAGAGCTCCCCGCGGCCGACGCCCTCGGCGTGGTGCGGGAGATCGAGAAGCTCGGCTACCGCAGCCTGTGGATCGGCGAATCCCCGGCGCACAAGGAGGTCTTCACCCACGCGGGCCTGCTGCTCGCGGGTACCGCCCGGATGGTCGTCGGCACCGGGATCGCGACGATCTGGGGCCGCGACGCCACAGCGACCGACGCGGCCGCCCAGACCCTCGGTGAGGCCTACCCAGGCAGGTTCGTCCTCGGCCTCGGAGCGAGCCACGCCGAGGCGGGGCGCGGTCAGGGCCATCACCGTCCGCTCACCGCGCTGCGGGAATACCTCGACGCCCTCGACACCCACCCCTACCGTGGACCCGTGCCCGGCGTGGCCGTTCCACGGGTGGTGGCCGCCCTGCGCCCGCGGATGCAGGAGCTCGCCCGCGACCGCGCAGACGGAGGACTGACCTTCTTCGCGCCGCCCTCGCACACCACCGCGATGCGTGACCGGATCGGCCCGGCGGCCTTCCTCGGGGTGGAGCAGGCCGTCGTGGTCGATCCCGATCCGGCCACCGCACGCGCGATCGCACGTGCGCACGTCGCCACCCGGCTGCGGCTGCGCAACTACGTCGCGCACCTGCATGCGCTCGGCTACCCGGAGGGCGATCTCGCCGGTCACGGGAGCGACCGCCTGGTCGACGACCTCGTCGCGTGGGGGGACGCGGAGGCCGTGGGCGCCCGTGTCCGCAAGCATCTCGCGGCCGGGGCCGACCACGTCGCCGTGCACCCGCTCACCGCCGCCGCGGACGTCTCGGAACGGATCCTCGACCAGCTCCGTCTGCTCGCGCCCGTACTGGTCGCGACCCCTGCGCGGACCTGAAGACCGCGTCGACCCCCCCGCGCCCCCGCGAACGAAGGAACCACCACGTGACCGACCGCGCCACGCTCGCGCGGGCCCTCGACGACCGCTACCGCGTCGTCGACGGGCTCGTCCACCTTACCGGCGTCCAGGCCCTCGCCCGGCTGCCGCTCGACGCCCGCCGCGCCGACCGCCGAGCCGGGCTGCACACCGCTGCCTTCGTCTCGGGGTACGAGGGATCGCCGCTGGGCGGGTACGACCTCGAGCTCGGCAGACAGGCCGCGCTGCTCGCCGAGCACGACGTCGTCTTCCGGCCCGGGGTGAACGAGGAGCTCGCCGCCACCGCGGTCCAGGGCGCTCAGCTCACCGCCCGCTCCGCCGACCGCCGCGTCGACGGCGTGACCGGCTACTGGTACGGCAAGTCACCGGGCCTGGACCGGGCCTCGGACGCGCTGCGCCACAACACGTTGATGGGCACCAGCCGTGCCGGCGGGGCGGTGGCGCTCGTCGGCGACGATCCTGCGGCGAAGTCGTCCACCGTGCCGGGCTGCTCGGAGCCGCTGCTCGCCGACCTCGGCATGCCGGTGCTCTACCCGGCCGATCCGCAGGAGGTGCTCGACCTCGGCCTGCACGCGGTCGCGCTGTCCCGGATCAGCGGGCTGTGGGTCGGGTTCAAGATCGCCACCAATGTCGCCGACGGGACCGGCACCGCCCAGGTGCACCCGGAGCGGATCGTGCCGACGCTCCCGGACACCGAGATCGACGGGCGGCCCTTCGCCCACGAGCTGACTGCCCGGATGCTGCAACCCGACCTCGGCCGCCTCGAGCGCAGCCGCGACGGCGCCCGCCTGGAGCTGGCCCGCCGCTACGCCGCCGCGAACCCGCTCAACCGCATTGTGCTCAGCGGTCCGGACGACCGAATCGGGATCGTCGCGGCCGGGAAGACCTTCCTCGACCTGCGCGAGGCGCTGCGCCTGCTCGGCCTCGACGACGCCGAGCTCGGCCGTCGCGGGGTGCGCCTGCTGCAGCTGGGTCTGGTCCATCCGCTGGAGCCGGGCATCGTGACACGGTTCGCCGCGGGCCTGCGTGAGATCGTCGTGGTGGAGGAGAAGCGATCCTTCGTCGAGGCCGCGCTCAAGGCGCAGCTCTACGGCACGTCGGCCGCCCCGGCCGTTCACGGCAAGCGCGGCCCGGACGGCACCGCACTGCTCCCGGCGGACGGCGAGCTCGATCCCGACGGCATTGCCGCGGCCCTGGCCCGCCGGCTGTCCGAGCACGGGGACTTCCCCTCCGTCGACGCGTGGGTCGAGGCCCGCCGTCTGCCGCGGAACCGCATCGACCTCCCGCTGGCCACCCGCACCCCGTACTTCTGTTCCGGGTGCCCGCACAACTCGTCGACCCGTACCCCGGACGGCTCGCTCGTCGGCGCCGGCATCGGCTGCCACAGCCTCGTGCTGATGATGGACACCGGCACTACGGGCGAGATCACCGGCCTGACCCAGATGGGCGGCGAGGGCGCCCAGTGGGTCGGGATGGCGCCGTTCCTGAACCGGAAGCACCTCCTGCAGAACATCGGCGACGGCACCTTCCACCACTCCGGCAGCCTCGCGGTCCGCGCCGCGGTCGCGGGCGGCGTGAACATCACCTACAAGCTGCTCTACAACTCCGCCGTCGCCATGACCGGCGGCCAGCAGCCCGCCGGTGTCATGACGATCCCGCAGATCACCCATGCGATGCGCAGCGAGGGCGTCCGCCGCATCATCATCACCACCGAGGACCCGCGACGGTACCGACGTGCCGGCCTGGCCCCTGGGGTGGAGGTCTGGTCCCGCGACCGGCTGACCGAGGCGCAGGACACGCTCGCCCGCACCGAGGGCGTCACCCTGCTGATCCACGACCAGGAGTGCGCCACGGAGCTGCGCCGCAAGCGCAAGCGAGGCCTCGCACCGGGGCCACCGCAGCGGATCGTGATCAACGAGCGGGTCTGCGAAGGGTGCGGGGACTGCGGGGCGAAGTCCAACTGTCTGTCCGTCCAGCCCGTCGCGACCGAGTTCGGCCGCAAGACCCGGATCGACCAGTCCTCCTGCAACAAGGACTTCTCCTGCCTCGACGGTGACTGCCCGTCCTTCCTGACCGTCCTGCCCGGCCGGGCCGTCGGCGCCGTGCGCCGGGCCGCGCCGATCGGCGCCGAGCTGTCCGAACCCGAGCCGGTCGTCACCGCGGACCGGTTCACCGCCCGGATCACCGGGGTCGGCGGCTCCGGGGTGGTCACCCTGTCGCAGATCCTCAGCACCGCGGCCACGATCGCCGGTCTGCCGGTGCGCGCCCTGGACCAGACCGGGCTGGCCCAGAAGGGCGGCGCGGTCGTCTCCGACGTCCGGGTCGGCGACACCGCCGCCAACAAGGCCACGGCGGGGACGTGCGACCTCTACCTCGGCGCCGACATCCTCGTCGCCGCAGACCCCCGTCAGCTTGCGGTGGCCGCCGCCGGTCGCAGCGTCGCCGTCGTCTCCACCGGCCAGGTGCCCACTGGCGCGATGGTCACCGACACCACCGTCGGGTTCCCCGACCCGGCCGAGCTGCTCGATCGCATCGGCGCGGCGACCGACCCCGCCAGGCTGCACGCACTCGACGCCCGCGCCCTCTCCGAGACCCTCTTCGGTCAGGACCAGTACGCGAACCTGCTGCTCACCGGCGTCGCCCTGCAGGCCGGCGCACTCCCGATCCCGGCGGCCGCCATCGAGGAGGCGATCGCCCTCAACGGCACGAAGGCCGACACCAACGTGCAGGCCTTCCGCCGCGGAAGGCAGTTCGTCGCCGACCGCGCCGGGTTCGACGCCACCATCCGGGTGCTGCGCGGTGAGCCCGAACCCCTGGCCGAGCCCCCCGTGGAGGTCCGGTCCCTGATCGAGCGCGTCGGCGCCGAGCCGGGCTCCGAGCTCGCCCGGCTGTTGGCGATCCGGGTCCCCGACCTCGTCGCCTACCAGGATCTGGCCTACGCCCGCCGCTATGTCGCCGACCTCGCTCGGCTGCGCCGCGCGGAGGCCGCCGCCGTGCCGGGCTCCTCGGAGCTCACCGAGGCCGCGGCCCACCACCTGCACAAGCTCATGGCCTACAAGGACGAGTACGAGGTGGCGCGGCTGTCCCTCGACCCGGCCCAGGAACGCGAGACCCGGGCCCGGTTCGGCGCGGACGCCCGGATCGCCTACCGGCTTCACCCACCGTTCCTGCGGGCGCTGGGGATGCGCCGCAAGCTCGAGCTCGGGCCCTGGTTCCGACCCGCGTTCCGGGCGCTCGTGGCTGCGCGGCGCCTGCGGGGGACCGTCCTCGACCCGTTCGGTGCCGCCACGGTCCGCCGGACCGAGCGCGCGCTGGTCACCGAGTACCGGGAGGTGCTCGACGAACTAGCCCGCTCGGTCCGCCCCGACAACCACGCGCTCGCCGTCGAGATCGTGAGCCTGCCGGACCTCGTCCGCGGCTACGAGGAGGTCAAGATGGGCAACGTCGTCCGCTACCGCACCGCGCTCGCAGATGCGCTCGCGCGCTTCCGCTCGGCCGCCCCGGTGGGGGAGCCGTGTTGACCGCCACGGTGGTCGAGGTCCTGCACCGGGTGCTGCCGGAGGACCGGATCCTCGACGACCTCGACGTGCTCGCCGCCTACCGGCACGACGAGGCGGCCTGGGCCGAGCACGGTCGCCCGGCCTGCGTGGTGCGCCCGCGCACCGCAGAGGAGGTACAGCAGGTGGTCCGCGCCTGCCTGCACCACGGCGCCCCGGTCGTCCCCCGCGGCGCCGGGACCGGGCTGTCCGGCGGCGCGAACGCCCTCGACGGCTGCGTGGTCCTGAGCACCGAGCAGATGACCACGATCCGCGAGATCGACGTCGCCGAGCGGCTCGCCGTCGTCGAGCCCGGGGTCGTCAACGACGACCTGCGCGCCGCCTGTGCGGAGCACGGCCTGTGGTACCCGCCGGACCCGGCGAGCGCGCCCTGGTCGACGATCGGCGGGAACGTCGCCACCAACGCCGGCGGGCTCTGCTGCGTGAAGTACGGCGTGACCCGGGACTACGTCCTGGGGCTGCAGGTCGTGACCGGGACCGGCGAGCTCGTCCGGATCGGGCGGCGGACCGCGAAGGGCGTCGCCGGCTACGACCTCACCGGTCTGATGGTCGGGTCGGAGGGCACGTTCGGGGTCATCACCGAGGTCACCGTCCGGCTGCGGCCCGCTCGCCCGCCGGAGCGCACCGTCGCCGGGTACTTCCCGGCCCTCACTGCGGCAGGGCGTGCCGTCGCCGGGGTCGCCGCGACCGGGTTGACCCCGTCGGCCCTGGAACTGATCGATCGCGCCACCCTCGTCGCGGTCGACGAGTGGAAGAACATGGGTCTGTCCGCCGAGGCCGACGCCGTGCTGCTCGCCCGCACGGACGCACCCGGGGAGGCGGGCGAGCAGGAGGCCGAGGCGCTGCTGCGCTGCTTCACCGACGCCGGCGCGACCTGGGCGGCCGCGTCCTCCGACGCAGCCGAGGCCGACGCCCTGTTCGCCGCCCGACGGCTGGCCTACCCGGCCCTCGAACGACTGGGGCCGCTGCTCACCGAGGACATCTGCGTCCCCCGCAGCGCAGTACCAGCCATGCTCGACCAGATCCAGATGATCGGGCGGCGACACACGGTCCAGATCGCCACCGTCGCCCACGCCGGAGACGGCAACCTGCACCCGGTGCTCGTGGTCCCGGCCGGCGACGAGGTGGCACGGGCCCGCGCAGAGATTGCGTTCGACGAAATCCTCGACGCCGCGCTCGTCCTCGGTGGCACGGTGACCGGCGAGCACGGCGTGGGCCTGCTCAAGCGAGCGGGGCTGCGAAGGGAACTGCCCGAGCCCGTCCTGGCGATGCACGCCGCGGTGAAACAGGCGCTGGACCCGCAGGGGATTCTCAACCCGGGCAAGGTGATCGCGTGCGCGCCGCCGTGCTGAGGCACACCGGGGGGCCGGACGTCGTGGGCGTCGAGGAGATCGCCCGCCCCCGCCCAGGACCCGGCGAGGTCCTCGTACGGGTCGCCGCCTGCGGGCTGTGCGGGCACGACCAGGCCGACCGGGCCGGGCTGCTCCGGATCCCCCTGCCCGCGGTGCTCGGCCACGAGATCGCCGGGTTCGTCGTGGAGACCGGCGAGGCGACGACCCGCTTCGCCCCCGGCGACCGGGTCGCCGGCAAGCAGTTCGCGACCTGCGGGCGGTGCGCCTGCTGCACCGGCGCCGACGAGCTGCGCTGCCCGGAGCGCGCCTTCACCTACGGCGGATTCGCCGAGTACGCCGCCCTGCGCGAGTCCAGCCTGCTGCCCGTGCCCGAGCACGTGGATCTCACCAGCGCCGCCGTCGTTGCGTGTGCGGTGGGGACCGGACTGCAGGCCCTGCGAGGTGCCGCCCGGCTCCGCGCAGGCGAAACCGTGCTGGTCACCGGTGCGGGCGGCGGCCTGGGCCTGCACGGGGTGCAGGTCGCGGCCGCGCTCGGCGCCCGGGTCGTGGCGCTCACCGGCGACCCCGGCAAGGCCGACCGGCTGCGCGACCTCGGCGCCGACGCCGTCGTGATCGGCGGGAGCATGGCGTGGCAATCCATTCTCGAGGCGACCGAAGGGCGCGGCGCCGACGTCGTGCTGGACAACACCGGACACCCGGACGTGTTCTCCCAGGCCTTCCGCGGCCTCGCTGACCGTGGCCGCTACGTCCTGACCGGCCAGGTCGCCTCGCAGCCGCTGCGGCTGCACCCGGCGTTCCTCTTCGCCAAGGACGCGACCCTCGCCGGCTCGGGCTCGACATTGATGTCGACGTTCGTCGACGCGCTGGGGATGGTCGCCGACGGGCGGATCATCCCGCTGGTCACCCGCTACCCCCTCGACGACATCGGGCGCGCCTTCACCGACCTCGACGAGCGCCGCGTCGTCGGCCGCGCCGTCCTGATCCCCACCACCGGAGGACCGTCATGACCGCCGCGCTGCGCGCCGCCGTCGTCGGCGTCGGCACCACCACCTTCGGCAGGCTGCCCGGTCTGTCCGCCGACGACCTCGGCGGCTGGGCGCTGCGCGAGGCCCTCGCCGACGCCGGCCTGACGGCGGCCGACGTCGACGGACTCATCACCAGCCGGGTGAGCAGCTACGAAGCGATCGCCGCCGATCACGGCATCCAGCCCCGCTGGGTCACCCATCTGCCCCCCGAGGGCCGGATGAGCGGGGTGGCCGTGCACACCGCCCTGGCCGCGCTGGCCACCGGGCAGTGCCGCACGGTGGCGCTGGTCTACGGCAACGACGGTGCCTCGGCCCGCGCCACCTACGGCGGCGCCGGCGAGGGATACGGCACCTCGGCGTCGCTGGTCCTGCCCTACGGGATGACCTCGCCCGGCGCGTTCTACGCGATGATGCTGCAACGCCACCGGGCGCGCTACGGCACCTCCGAGGAGCAGCTCGCCACGATCGCGATGACCTTCCGCGACCACGCCCGCCTCAACCCCAACGCCGTGATGCGCAAGCCGATCTCGCTGGAGGACTACCTCGCCTCGCCGTTCATCGTCGAGCCGATGCACCTGCTCGACTACTGTCTGATCAACGACGGCGGCGCGGCCATGATCCTCACCGTTCCCGAGGCAGCGGCGGATCACCCACGCCCTCCGGTCTACGTGCTGGGCGCGGCCCAGGCCGGGCAGCTCGTGGAGTCCGACTTCCCACCGGACGACTTCTGGGCGGACGCGCTGTCGACCGTGGGCTTGCGCGCCCTCGCCGCCGCGGGCCGCGACCGTGCCGACGTGGACGCCCTGATGATCTACGACAACTTCAGCCCCAACGTGCTGTTCACCCTGGAGGGGCTCGGCTACTGCCCGGTGGGGGAGTCAGGCCGGTTCATCCAGGGCGGCCGGATCGGCCTCGGCGGCGAGCTGCCGATCAACACCTCCGGCGGCCACCTCTCCGAGAGCTACATGCAGGGCTGGGGGCTGAGCGTCGAGGCCGTCCGCCAACTGCGCGGCGAGTGCGGCCCGCGGCAGGTCGAAGGGGCATCGCTTGTCCAGTGGTCCTGCTCGTCACCGGTCGTCACCTCGGTGATCTACGGAAAGGAGCTGTGAACTTCGTGCAGCCCGAGCCGACCACCGTCCGCCTCGAGCGCCACCTGGACGGGCTGCGGCGCGGCGAGTTGAGGATCACCCGCTGCTGCGCCTGCGGGCGGGCACAGTTCCCGCCCCGCTCGGTATGTCCCGGCTGCCACACAGCCGGGTCGTTCACGTGGGAGACCGCTTCCGGGCGAGCAACGATCTGGGCCTTCTGCGTCTTCCACAAGGCCTACCTGCCGCCGCCCGCCCCCCAGCCGCCCTACACGGTCGCCGTCGTCGAGCTAGCCGAGGGACCCCGGCTCGTCACCAACATCGTCGACGCCGACCCTGCCACGCTGCGCGTCGGCGAGGCCGTACTCCCCGTTCTCGGCCCCGGTGGCGCCGCCGAGGTCCGGTTCCGGCCCGAGCGGGGGACCCGATGACCCGCCCGCTGGCCGATCTGCACGTCGTCGAATGCGCGAGCTTCGTCGCCGGGCCGACCGGCGGCATGACCCTCGCCCAGCTGGGCGCGGACGTCGTTCGGATCGACCCGCTGCGCGGCGGCAGTGACCAGCATCGTTGGCCGGTCGCGCCGAGCGGGGCGAGCTACTACTGGGCTTCGCTGAACACCGGCAAACGGTCCGTCGCCGTCGACCTGCGCTCCGAAGAAGGACGGGAACTGGTGCTCGCCCTCATCGCCGCCCCCGGACCCGGCCGCGGCATCCTCGTCGACAACGTCGTCGGACGGCACTGGATGTCCCCGGATCGCCTGCGTGAGCGCCGTGCTGACCTGATCCACCTACGCCTACAGGGGCATCCCGATGGACGCCCCGCGGTCGACTACACCGTCAACGCCGAGGTCGGCGTCCCGTCGATCACCGGGCCCGAGGGCCTCGCGACGCCGGTCAACCACGTGTTCCCTGCGTGGGACCTGGCCGCCGGGATGGCGGTCGCCGCGGGGGTGCTCGCCGCACTGCACGAGCGCGAGCGGACCGGCCTGGGCCGCTTTCTCGAACTCGCGCTCGCCGACGTCGCGCTCGCCGGCGTTGCCAATCTCGGTTGGCTGTCCGAGGCCGCCGACCGCGGCCGCGAACGACCCCGCCACGGCAACCACGTCTACGGCAGCTTCGGCGTCGACGTGGAGTGCCGCGACGGGTCGCGGGTCATGGTCGTCGCGCTCACCGAGGGCCAGTGGGCGGCACTTCAGCAGGTCACCGGCACAGGTGAGGTGTTCGGTGCGCTCGCCGAGGCGCTCGGCGCGGACCTGGACGACGAGGCCGAGCGCTACCGGCTGCGGGAGACGATCGCCGCGATCATCCGCCCCTGGTTCGCGGCGCGCGACGTCGAACAGGTGGGCAAGGAGCTCGACGCCGCACGGGTGCTGTGGGGCCGCTACCGGGGCATGCCGGAGGTCGTGGCCGCCCACCGTGCCGGGCGTCACCCGGTGCTGGCCGACATCGCACTGCCGACGGGTGAGCCCGCGCTCACCGCCCGGTCCCCGCTGCGGTTGGACGGTGACCACGGACCGGCGGGCCGCGTCCCCGAGCTGGGGCGGGACACCGCCGAGGTCCTCACCGAGGTCCTCGGGCTCACCTCCGCCGAGATCGGCGGTCTGCACCAGCGACAGGTCATCGGGCCGCCGGCCGACTAACACCAGACAGACGACACCAGCCAACCGACACCGGCCACCGACACCAAGGAGCGACGATGACCGTCACCACCCAGCCAGGAACCGAGCTGGACCGCACCCGCTTCTTCATCGACGGGCACTGGGTCGAACCGCGCGGCACGGACACGCACGTGGCCGTGGAAGCTGCGACCGAAGTGCCGCTCGGCACCGCGGCGCTCGGCACCGCCGCCGACATCGACGCCGCCGTCCGCGCCGCCCGCCGCGCCCTCGACGAGGGAACGTGGGGACGGACCACCACCACCGAACGCGCCGCCGTGATGCGCCGCTTCGCCGACGCCCTCGCCGCCCGGGCCGAGGCCACCTCCACCCTCGTCAGCCGCGAGAACGGAATGCCGATCGGGCTGTCGAACGCCTTCAACGGTGCCGCCCCCGCCGGGCTCCTGCAGATGTACGCGGACCTGATCGAGGCGCTGCCTCTGGAGTCCGTGCGGCCCAGCCCCTCCGGATCGACCGTCGTGCGCCGCGAACCGGTGGGCGTCGTCGGCGCGATCACACCCTGGAACTACCCGCAGGTCCTGGCGATGATGAAGGTCGCCCCGGCCCTCGCAGCGGGCTGCACGGTCGTGCTCAAGCCCTCACCGGAGACGGCGCTGGACGGCTACGTCCTCGGCGACGCCGCGATCGAGGCCGGCCTGCCGCCGGGCGTGCTGAACATCGTGATGGCCGGGCGCGAGGCCGGCGCAGCCCTCGTCTCGCACCCGCTGGTCGACAAGATCGCCTTCACGGGCTCCACCGCGGCGGGCCGGCTGATCGGCGCCGAGTGCGGACGGCTCATCCGCCGTTGCACCCTGGAACTCGGCGGCAAGTCCGCCGCGGTCGTCCTCGACGACGCCGACCTCGATACCTTCGTCGCCGGGCTCGGGGACGCGTCGTTCCAGAACAACGGCCAGACCTGCACGGTCCAGTCCCGGATCCTCGCGCCGCGATCCTGCTACGACGAGATCGTCGACGCGGTCGCCGGCTTCGCCCGCTCGATGACCGTCGGCGACCCGCTCGACCCTGCGGTGACCTGTGGGCCGATGGCGAGTCAGGCGCAGCTCGACCGCGTCCTCGGCTACATCGACCTCGGCCGCAACAGCGCGGCACGGCTCGTCTGCGGCGGTGGTCGCCCCGCCGGGCTGGACCGCGGATGGTTCGTGGAGCCGACCGTGTTCGCCGACGTCGACAACGCCGAGCGCATCGCCCAGGAGGAGATCTTCGGCCCGGTCATCACGATCACGCCGTACGACGGCGACGACGAGGCCGTCCGCCTTGCCAACGACACTGAGTACGGCCTCGGCGGCTCGGTCTGGACCACCGATGAGGAGCGCGGACTGACCGTCGCGCGCCGGGTCCGCACCGGGACGATCGGCGTGAACTACTACCTGCAGGACCTCGGCGCGCCCTTCGGCGGGATGAAGGCCAGCGGCATCGGCCGCGAGCTCGGCCCCGAGGCCCTCGACAACTACCTCGAGTTCAAGAGCATCTACGCGAGTTCGGCCCAGCTGGCCCGATGAACCCCCACCCCTCCGCGGAGCGCGGCGGCGACCCCGGAGGGCCGGCGATCAGCCTCATCGTCCACCGCGCCGCCCGCCTGCACACCCCAGCCCCACCCTGGAAAGGACGAATCGGTGCCCACCCGACGTCGCGTGACACCCGCCCTGACCCTCGCCGCACTCCTCGCGCTCGCCGCGTGCACCTCCGACCCGAGCCCGGCCGCTGGCCCCGGCGGGCCACGGGCCGCCGCCGGCTTCCGCCTCGACGAGGTCGTCACGGGAAGCACCCTGCACTCCATCAACGGCCTCACCCTCCGCCCTGACGGCCGAATCGGCGCGGCGAACCTCGCCGGCGAGACGATCTCCGAGATCGATCCACGGACCGGTGCCGCGACGCCCCTGGTCCCCAGTCCGGACGGACGATCCGACGACGTCGTCCTGAACTCGGCGGGAGACGTCCTGTGGACCGATCCGCTCCAGGGCACCGTCGAGACCCGAGGGGCCGACGGGACCGTCCGCACCGTCGCCGGCGACCTCCCCGGCGTCAACTCGATCGCCTTCGACCGCGCGCACCGGCGACTGTTCGTCGGACAGACGTTCTTCGGCGACGCGCTCTGGGAGATCGACCCCACAGGGGCCGCCCCGAAGCGCCTGGTCGCCCGGGACATCGGCCAACCCAACGCCTTCGCCTTCGGCCCCGACGGGCAGATCTACGCACCGGTCGGAAAACGCAAGGCTGTGATCCGCATCGACCCCGAGACGGGTACCACGGCCGAGATTGCCACCGGCTTCACCCAGCCCGTCTCGGTACGGTTCGACTCACTGGACCGGCTTTACGTCCTCGACGGCGCCACCGGTGAGCTGATCCGCGTCGACCCGGCCACCGGCGCGAAGCAAACCGTCGCGACGCTCCCCGCCGCCGACGACAACATGGTCATCGGACCCGACGACCACGCCTACGTCAGCAACATGGCCGACAGCAGCGTGCTCGACGTGAACCTCGCCGACGGCGCCAAGCGGGTCGTTACGCAGAGTCCACTGGCCTTCCCCACCGACATCGCCGCCGGGACTAACGCGGTCTTCGTCGCCGACAACACCGCGCTCCGAACCATCGACCCCGCCACAGGGGAGGTCCGTGAGCTCGCACGACGGCTCGCCACGGAGATCCAGTTCCCCTCAGGTATCAGCGTTCACGACGATCACCTGGTGCTCACCTCCGCACTGATCGGCGCGGTCCAGGTCCTCGACACCCCAGGCGAACCCCTACGGCACGTCGAAGGCTTCTTGGAGCCGAGCGACGCGCTGGAGCTGAACGACGGGGCCCTCGTCGTCGCCGAGCCGGAGACAGGCCGCCTCATCCGGGTCGACGACACCACACCGCGCACACTCGCGGAGAACCTCGGCGCCCCGACCGGTCTTGCCCTGGCCGGCGACGGCCGAGTCCTTGCCACCGACGCAACCGGGGGTCGGCTCCTCGGCGTGGAGCCCCAGACCGGGGCAACCACGATGATCGCCGACCAGCTCGGCGCGCCAAGAAGTGTGGCCGTGGCGCCCGACGGAGCGATGATCGTGCTCGACGCCGACGGGCGGGTGCTCCGGCTCGAGCCCGGAGGCGGCGCACCGACCACCCTCGCCGAGGGCCTCGCCGTCGGCTACCTCGAGGGCCCCCACCCTCGATCCGGAGGAGTAGCGGTCACGGACGACGGCACCGTCTTCGTCACCGCCGACAAGGAGAACTCCGTCTATGCCATCCACCGAACCTGAGTCGGCAGAGCTGCTCGAGCGGCTCCGCACCCGCGTCCGAAATGGCGAGCCCGGGGAGCGACTGCCCTCCGAACGACGGCTGGCCGATGAACACGGTGTAGCTCGGGCGGTCGTCCGTCAGGCCCTACGTGAGCTCGACCTGGCGGACCTTGTCAGGACACGAAGACAGTCCGGTACCTACATCGAGGAGCAACGGGGAGCAGTCGGGTGAGTCGGCTCCGGTTCGGAATCAACCTGCTCAGCCCGTCCGACCGCGTCACATGGCAGGAACGGTGCCGTCGGGCCGAGGATCTCGGGTACGACGTCATCTCGGTCGCCGATCACCTCGGCATGCCCGCGCCGTTTCCCGCCCTGGTGGCGGCAGCGGCCGTGACCACGCGGCCGCGGCTGTCGGTGTTCGTGCTGAACACCGCCTTCTACGGCCCGGCCTTGCTCGCTCGTGATCTGGCCACGACCGACCAGCTGACCGACGGGCGGCTCGACGCGGCCCTCGGCGCTGGCTACGTCAAGGACGAGTTCGACGCGGCCGACCTGCGCTGGGGAACCGCCCGCGAGCGCGTCGACCATCTCGAGCGGACGACGCTCGAGGTACGCCGGCTCCTCGCCGATCCCGAGCACCTCCCGCGGCCCCGGCAAGCCTGCGTGCCGCTGACCATCGCGGGCAACGGGGATCGTGTCCTCCGGTTCGCCGCCCGGCAGGCCGACACCGTTGCCCTCAGCGGCGCCGCTGAGGGCAGCCGCCCAGGGCGTCTTCGCCTGCTCCCGTACGGCGAGCTGACGCACCGGGTCCGGCACGTCCAGCGACACGCAGAGGGCCGCCGGACACCTCCCGAGCTGAACCTGTTGATCCACGCTGTGGCGCTCAGCGGATCCCGCCGCGAAGCCGCCGCTGCACTCCGTCGCTTCGACGTCACCTCGTCCGAGGAGGAACTCGCTGACGTTCCGACGGTGCTGGTCGGCCCCCCGGGCCAGCTGGTGGAAGATCTGGAGCGAATACGTGCTGAACTCGGGATCCGTTACATCACCGTCCCCGAGCCGGCGATGGAGGACTTTGCCGAAGCCATCAGCAGACTTCGATGATCCTTCTTCTCGGTGTTTCCGGGGGTGTCGCTATTCAGCCAGGCTTGTCAAGTCGAGGTCGGCGGCGGCGTTGTGCCGCCACTGGCCGGTGGTGCGAAACAGCTCCTGCGAGCCGCGGGCCAGCGGCCTCGGGTAGTGGGGTCGAGCAGGGAGGCGCCGGCGCGAGATGACTCGGCGGCGAACCCGGCCGCAGGGAGGAGCACGTAGTCGGAGAAGGTCGCAGCGCGTCGGCCGGCACGGATGGTCACCTCCGACCGCGTACGGCGAGCGCGACTGTCGTGCACGATGTCCGGCCGGTCGATACGCCGAGACGCCGGCCCGCTCGGGATTCGCCGTGCTACGCGCAGCGCGCAGCCAGTCCAGGGGCCTGGTCGCGGCCCGGGCGGCGTTGCACCCGAGGGCGAGCAGCGCTCGGTCGCGCAGCCTGCGGTGGGTGTCCGGGCCGGCAGTCGGCACTGTCAGCACCGCGCGCAGGTCGAGCGCGTGCGCCTCGTCGCGGCCGTTAGCGATTCCCACGGCGGCCAGTCCTCGCCGGTGGATTGTCGGCGCCTCATTCGCCGCCGCCGTCGCGTGCCGGTTCGAGGTCGGTGCCGAAGCGACGCAGTGCCGGCGAGCTTGCGCCCACACGACAGATGCAGCTCGGTCCGCCGGTATAGGCGAGCCTTTATGACCTCCTCGGAAAGTTCGTCTTGGACTGATGACGCTCGGACTTCCTAGTGTCGTCGCCATGCCGGACGAGGAGGTTCGCCGATGAATCCGCTGCTGGGCGACAATGCCCTCAAGCTGGGGTTGTTCTGCACGAACGGGCGTGGTGCCTCCCAGACCCTGGTCCCCGAGGCGCACACTGCGAGCTGGGATTTCTCGCTCCGCACCGCCCGAGCGGCGGACGCGGCGGGATTCGAGGCGGTGGTCCCCTTCGCGCGGTGGAAGGGCTACCCGGAGAATCGGCCGCAGCATTCGTCCGGGGCCGTGATGGATCCGTTCACGTGGGCCGCGGGGATCGCCGCGGCAACGGAGCGGATCGGGGTCTTTGCGACCTCCCACGCCCCGACGGTGCATCCGATCGTCGCCGCCAAGCAGGCGGCCACAGTGGATCTCATCTCTGGCGGGCGCTTCGCACTCAACGTCGTCGGCGGGTGGAACAAGCCGGAGTTGGAGATGTTCGGCGCGCCGCTGCGTGAGCACGACGAGCGCTACGACCACCTGCAGGAGTGGCTCGAGGTGATCCGGCGGCTGTGGTCGGAGACCGAGGAGTTCGACTTCCATGGCCGGTTCTTCGACGTCGTGGGTGGGGTCTCGCTGCCCAAGCCGGCACAGCTCCGGATTCCGATCATGAACGCCGGCGGGTCGCCGCGTGGTATGCGGTTCGCTGCCGAGCACGCCGACCTGTGCTTCGTGATCGTGCAGTCCGAGGACGAGGCGGGGGTGCGCAAGCAGGTCACGGATTACAAGCGCATAGCCCGCGAGGACTTCGGCCGCGAGGTGCAGGTCTGGACCCACACGGTGGTCGTCCAGCGCGACGACCAGGCCGCGGCCGAGGCCTACCTGCGGCGGTTCTCGGTCGAGTACGAGGACACCGAGAGCGTCGACGCCTGGATGCGCCTGCAGGGCGCGAACACCCAGCTCATGCCACCGGAGATCCTGGCGACGATGCGGCAGCGGTTCGCCGCGGGCGCGGGCGGCTTCCCACTCGTCGGCACTGCGGAGACGATCGCGGAGCGGCTGGAGATGCTCAGCGTCGCGGGCATCGACGGCGCGCTGTTGACCTGGGTGGACTACGACGCCGGCATCGCCGACTTCGTCCGCGACGTCCTGCCCCGGCTGGAGAAGGCCGGCCTGCGGGCCCCGGTGACCGCGCCGTGAGGCTGGCGCGTTATCGCCTGCCCAGCGGCGCCTCCGCGTTCGGCGTGGTCGAGGGCGAGGTCGTCGCGCGGCTCGATCCCCGGATCTCGTCGTTCGAGGCTCTCCTCGGTGATCCCGTCGGCGCACAGCCCGCGGACGAGCGGATCCCAGTCGACCAGGTCACCTGGGAGCCTCCGATGCGCGAGGACGCCAAGATTCTCTGCGTCGGCATGAACTACGCCGCGCACGCCCGCGAGTCCGGTCGGGAGGTGCCGGCGCAGCCCACGTTGTTCACGCGGTTCCCGGACTCCGTCGTGGGCGCGGGCACCCCGGTCGTTCGACCCGCGGGTGAGGAGAGCCTGGACTGGGAGGGCGAGGCCGCGATCGTGATCGGCCGATCGGGGCGACGGATCGCCGAGGACCAGGCCTGGTCGCACGTCGCTGGCGTGACCTGCATGGCCGAGAACAGCGTCCGGGACTGGCAGGCGCACTCGGTGCAGGCCACGGCGGGCAAGAACTGGGCGGGCAGCGGGGCCCTCGGCCCCTGGCTGACGACGTTGGACGAGATCGGCCGAGGGCCGTGGCGGGTGACCACCCGGCTCAACGGCGAGCAGGCCCAGGACGACACCACCGCGAACCTGGTTTTCGGCGTCCCGCGGCTGGTGGCCTACGTCAGCACCTTCACACCGCTTCGCGCGGGCGACGTCATCGCGACCGGGACGCCGAGGGGCATCGGCCTGCGCCGACGGCCACCTCGGTTCCTGCGGCCCGGTGACCGGCTGGAGGTCGAGGTCCACGGGGTGGGCGTGCTGCGCCACGGGGTCGTCGACGAGCCGGTCGCGGCCGAGGTGGGAGGAGCACGATGAGGGTCTGGTCCGAACAGGAGGTCCGGGCGGAGATCGGGGTGCAGGAGGTCATCGACTCGCTGACCGAGGTGCTCAGACACGAGTCCCGTGGCGGCGCCTGGAACATCGACAAGACGATGGCGACCTGGCCTGCCGAACCGACGGCGGGCAGCGCCCACGCCCTCGGCGCGGTGGATCTGGAGTCCGATCTGGCGCTGTTCAAGACGTGGGTGAACACCCCGGCCGGGGCGAGCGCGCTGATGACACTCTTCTCGGCCACGGACGGACGCACCCTCGGTGTGGCCGAGGCGGGCGCGGCGGGTGCGTTGCGCACCGCGGCGATCTCGGGGATCGCCACCCGGTTCCTCGCCGATCCCGCGGCCGACGAGCTCGCCGTGCTCGGCGCGGGACGCCAGGCGTTCCGGCAGGTGGAGAGCGTGTCCATGGTTCGGGAGCTGCGTCGGGTCCGGGTGTGGAACCGCACGCGGGAGAAGGCGGAGGCGCTGGCCGACCAGGTGCGAGCGCAGCTGGGGCTCGATGCAGTCGTGGCGCCGGACGTGGCCGCCGCAACCACCGACTGCCCGATCGTCACACTGATCACCCGCGCGACCGAACCCTTCCTCCGCGCCGGCCACCTGGCTCCCGGAGCGCACCTCAACGCGGTCGGCGCGATCCTGCCCGGCAACGCGGAGTTCGAGTCGGACGTGCTCGCGACGTCGGCGCTGACCGTCGTCGACAGCGAGCCCAACGCGCGGCGCGGCTCGCGTGAGCTGCGGGAGTTCTACGGCGAGGACTGGGCGGCCGTGCACTCGCTCGCCGACGTCGTCGTCGGCAAGGTCACGCGGCCGGAGCGGCCGCGCTGCACGGTGTTCAAGGGGATGGGGATGGGGCTGTCCGATCTGGCGGTGGCGCGAGTGCTCGTGGGCGGTGTCCGGTGAAGTTCCGCAGCGACCCGGCACGGATCCGGGGGTCGATCGCACCGGTGATCACGCCGTTCACCGATGACGGGGACCTCGACCTCGACTCCTTGCGGCGGCTCGTCCGCTGGCAGCTGGAGTCCGGCTCGCACGGCGTCTCGATCGGGGGCTCGACCGGGGAGCCGGCAGCCCAGACCGTCGCGGAGCGGATCGCCGCGATCCGCGCGGTGGCCGAGGAGGTGGACGACGCCGTCCCCTTCCTGCCCGGTACCGGTTCGGCGAAGCTGGACGAGACGCTGGAGATCACCGGGGCGGCGCGGGACGCGGGTGCGGACGCCGCGCTGGTGATCACCCCGTACTACGCCCGTCCGACCCAGGACGCGCTGGTCACGTGGTATGCGACGATCGCCCGCGAGTTCCCGGACCTGCCGATCGTGATCTACAACGTGCCCTCCCGGACGGCGGTGGACGTCGCGCCGGAGACGGTCGCGCGGCTGTTCGCCGAGCACGACAACCTGGTCGGGATCAAGGAGACGACGAAGGACTTCGAGCACTTCTCCCGCGTGCTTCATCTGTGCGGCGGAGAGCTGCTCGTCTGGTCCGGGATCGAGCTGCTCGGGCTGCCGCTGCTCGCCCTGGGCGGGGCGGGGTTCATCAGTGCCGTCGCCAACCTCGCCCCGGTCGCGGTCGCGCAGATGTACCAGGCCTGGGAAGCAGGCGACCAGGAGAGGGCCCGCGAGCTGCACTACGGCTTGCATCCGCTGGTCGACCTGCTGTTCGTGGAGACCAACCCGGCCCCGGCCAAGTGGGTCCTCCAGCGGCACGGGCGGATTGCCTCCGCCCACGTCCGACCGCCGCTGCTGCCGCTCTCGCCCGCGGGCGAGCCCCGGGTCCGCGTCCTGCTCGACCAGGGCGCACACCTGCTCGACACCTGTTGATCGGTCCCCCAGGGAGCTGACGATGACGACCGCCCCCACCACCGCCCCCGACCCGCTCACCGCGTTCGCCGATCCCGACTGGCTGGCCGGGGACCGGAGGGAGGTCTACCGCACGCTCCGGGACGACTTCCCGGTCCTGCAGGCCGGCCCCATCCGCATCGTCTCGCGGCACGCCGACGCCGAGACCGTGCTGCGCGATCCCACAGGGCGGATGCAGGCGCCCGGCACGGATCTCCCCGCCTGGTTCCCGGCCGGGCCCGCGGCCCGCCGGCTTCGCGCCAACATGGTGCAGACGGACGGCGAGGTGCACCGGCGGCTCCGCGGGACCGTCGCGCCGCTGTTCACCGCACGCCGCTCGGAGGAGCTGCGAGCGGCCGCGGCCGCCGAGGTGGCCGCCGAGCTGGACCGGGTCCTGGTCGACGGGCGGCCGTTCGACGCCGTCGCGGAGCTCGCCGGGCGCATCCCCCGCGGGGTGCTGCGGCTGCTCATCGGGGTGCCGGACGATGACTGGGCGCTCATGCTCGACACCCAGGTCGATTTCCTGATGATCTTCTCGCCCTTCCCGTTGGAGCCCGCGCAGCAGGCCCGGCTCGACGAGGTATCCCAGTTCTACTTCGATTACTTCGACGGGTTCCTCGGCCGCACCACCCGACCCACTCCGCTGGTCGAGCGGCTGCTCACCGCCGAGTCCGAGGGCCGGCTGAGCCGGGACGAGGTGCTCTCGCTGATGCACACCGTGCTCGACGCGGGCTTCGAGACGACCCGCACGTCCCTCAGCAACCTGGTGGAGTACCTCGCCGCGCGTCCGGAGCTCCTCGAAGCCGCTCGGCGCGACCCCACGACCCGCCTCGGCATCCGTGAGGAGCTGCTGCGGCTGCGCGCACCGGTGCAGGCGGCGAACCGCATACCCGCGGAGGACGTCATGACCTCCGACGGCAACGTGCTCCCCGCCGGCGAGCAGGTCCTGGTCGTGGTCGGCGCGGCCAACACCGACGAACGGGCGTTCCCGGATCCGGACCGGATGGACCCGGACCGGCCGAACGCCTCCCGCCATCTCGCCTTCGGGATGGGCCTGCACCACTGCCTCGGCGCGCCGCTCGCCCGGATCCAACTCGCAGAGACGCTCGCCGGTCTGGCCGACCGGGTGAGTGCGATCGACCTCGATGGGGAGGCCGAGCGGCACCCGTCCCTCATCTTCCCGTCCTTGACGTCGCTGCCCGTCCGGTTCGGTGCGCGATGACCGCAGCCACACGGACCTCCCCGAGCGCTCGCCGGGTCGCGCTCGCCGGCCTCGTCGGCACCACCATCGAGTGGTACGACTTCTTCATCTACGGCACCGCGGCCGCGTTGGTGTTCGCGCCGCAGTTCTTCCCGGGTGCCTCGCCGGTCGCCGGGACCATCGCCGCACTGTCCACCTACGCCGTCGGGTTCGTCGCCCGGCCGGTCGGGGGAGCGGTGATGGGGCACTTCGGGGACCGGATCGGGCGACGCAGCATGCTCGTCCTGTCGCTGCTGATCATGGGCGTGGGTACGGCGTTGATCGGAGTCTTGCCGACCTACGCGTCGATCGGGATCGCCGCGCCGATCCTGCTCGTCGTCCTCCGGTTCGCCCAGGGCCTCGGCGTCGGCGGGGAGTGGGGCGGCGCCACGCTGCTCGCCCTCGAACACGCCCCACCGAACCGCCGCGTCGTCTACAGCTCCTTCCCGCAGCTCGGCCTGCCGCTCGGGGTCGTGCTGGCGAGCCTGGTGTTCCTCCTGACGCGGCTCGTCATGTCCGAGGCCGGCTTCGCCTCCTGGGGATGGCGGATCCCGTTCCTCGCCTCCGCTGTGCTGGTCGCGTTCGGCCTGGTCCTTCGGCTGAAGCTGGACGAGAGCCCGGAGTTCCGCCAAGCCCGCACCCGGCAGGAGGTCCGCCGGGCACCGCTGGCCGAGGTCCTGCGGGCGCCTCGGGTGCTGCTGCCAGCCTCCGGGCTCAACCTGATCGGCTCCGGGCTGGGCAACGTGGTGCTCGTCTTCACGCTGAGCTACGTCGCCGCGGAGCAGCTGGTACCCGCCTCGGCCATGCTGGCGATCTCCATCGGCACGGCACTGGCTTGGGCCGCCGCCATCACCGTGTCGGCAGTGCTGGCCGAGCGATACGGCAGACGAACACTCCTGACCATCGGCTCCGGCCTGCTGACGGTCTGGGCGTTCCCCTACTTCTGGCTGCTCGACACCGGCTCGGTCGGCGCGTCCACGCTGGCATGCGTGGTCTCCGGCATCGGGATCGGGCTGGCCACCGGGCCCTACGGCGCCTTCCTGACCGAGGCCTACCCCGTCGCCGTCCGCTACAGCGGATCCTCGGTCGCCTACGCGATCGGCGGTGTCCTCGGCGGCGCACTCTCCCCGATCGTCGCCACCGTCCTGCACGGGGCCACCGGAGCCGCCACGACGGTGTCGGCCTACCTCGTGTTCCTCGGGCTGCTGACCCTGGTGTGCGTCGTCACGCTGCGCAGTCCCCATCCGGCCGTCGCCCCGGCGACAGCCAGCCGTCAACTCGAAGGGAACTCCTCATGAGCCTCACCGACGACCGTCCCGACACCGCCGTGCGCCTGGTCGACGTGAGCGACCGGCCTGCCGCCACGCCCCAGCCCTGGGACCCGATCAAGATCCCGCGCGCGCGGATCGAGTCGGAGATCGAACGGCTCGCCGCTGCGCCCCGCCCCGCCAACGGCCGGCGGGCGAGCCGCATCGTGCACCCCGCGGCCACCGCCCCCGGGCTGGGCCTCGCGCCCGGGGTGTCCGTGACGATCGAGGTCCTCGAGCCGGGCGAGGAGACCGCGCCCCTGCGGGAGAACGCACACCGGGTCGAGATCGGCATCCGCGGCAGCGGCCGGATCACCGTGCAGGGCGACGAGATCGCACTCGCGCACCTCGACGTCGCCAACATCCCGTCGATGCAGGGCTTTCGGTTCCGCAACGACGGCGACGACGTGTGGGCCCGGCTGAGCTACTCCAATGCGCCGCTGCTGGAGAAGCTCGGCGTGCACTACGCCGAGGACCTGCCCGAGTCGTGGGAGCCCAAGCCGAGGACCTCCGACGCACCGGCCACCTACACCCGGGGCACCGCGCCGGACATCGCCATCGGCGACCGGGGCGCTCGGCTGCGCGGCTACGAGTTCCTCGTGGACATCGAGGTCGTCGAGTCCCGGGCGCTGCACTGGCCGTGGGCCGAGGTCGGACAGCACCTCTCCCGGGAGCCGGGGGACGGCAAGCGCACGATCATGGCGCTCTACAACCCGGCGTCCCAGCGGCGACAGGGTGCGACCCACAGCTTCTTCGTCACCGCATCCTTCATGCCCCCGGGTGCGCCGCCGCGCCGTCGCGGGCGCGGTCACCGGCACTCCTCCGTGGCGATCAACTACCACTTCGCGGGTCGTGGGGAGAGCGTCGTCGACGGCCGGACGATCGAGTGGGAGGCAGGCGACCTGCTGCTCTCGGCGCCGGGCTGGCTCGAGCACGCCCATTACCAGGGCCCCGAAGGGCTCGGCGTCTACACCGTCCAGGACCACCCGTTGCACATCGGCATGGAGTCGCTGGTGTGGCAGGAGCAGCTGGACGGACCGGTGCTCGCTCTGGGCTCGGAGGAGGGGCAGACCGGGTTCGTCGGGCCGCGCGAGGCCGGAACGTGAGCACCATCGCCGACTCCACCGGGTTCGGCTTCGATCCCTACGATCCGGAGCTGACCGAGCCGGCCGTCTGGGACCGCTATCGCGCCGCACGGAACCTCGGCGGCACGGTGCGCGCACCGGACCGCGACGGGTTCTGGCTGGTCACGAGTTACGACGAGGTCCGGACAGCATTGCGCGATCCGGCCACGTTCTCCTCGGCGTCCGGGCACCGCATCCCCACCGACGGGAGCAGGCGGGCGATACCGATCGACTTCGACCCGCCCCTGCACACCGCCTACCGGGCGCTGATGGCCGAGGCCCTGTCCCCTGCACGGGTCCGGGCGCTACGTCCCTTCCTCGCCGAGGTCGTGACCCGTCTCGTCGACGACTTCGCCGCGGCGGGAGGAGGGGACTTCGTCTCCGCAGTCGCCCTGCCGCTGCCGCTGCAGGTGCTGACCGAGCTGGTCGGGTTCTCCGGGGAGACGGTGGCGCAGTTCCGCGCACTGACCGAGGAGCTGTGGAGCCGGTACGTCGACGCCGATCCCGCGGAGTCCCACCGGCGGCTGGGGGAGCTGATGCGTGCCGAGCTCGCCGACCATCGTGCCCGACCTCGGTACGACTTCGTCGGTTCGCTGCTGCACGCGGAGATCGAGGGTCGTCCGATCCGGGAGGACGAGCAGGTCGGGATCCTGGCGACCTTCGCCGTCGCGGGTCACGAGACGACGATGAACGCGGTAGCCACCCTGGCGTGGCTGCTGGTGGAACATCCCGAGGCCCAGGCGGCGCTGCGGGCCGATCCCACGCGCGCCCGGGCGTTCGTGGAGGAGATGCTGCGCCACCGCAGCCCGGCGCAGAACTTCGCCCGGCGGGCCACGTGCCCCGCGCAGGTCGGCGGGACCGTAGTGGCGGAGGACGATGCGGTGCTTCTGTCCCTCGCTGCGGCCAACCGCGATCCGGAGCGTTTCCCGGACCCGGACCGGTTCGACCCCGACCGCGATGCCCACGGACACCTCGCCTTCGGCTGGGGCATCCACCAGTGCATCGGTGCGCCGCTGGCACGCACCGAGCTGGTCCTGCTGCTCGAGGAGTTGGCGGCGCGACCGCCGTTGCGCGCGGCCGGCCCGCCGGCCTGGAGCAGCCTGCAGGGCGGCAACCATCTCGGCCTCACCCATCTGCCGCTGCTCTTCGAGGAGGAGACATGACCGACGTCGAGATCGACGAGACCGCCTGCTGTGGCTACGGCAACTGCCTGGTGGCGGCGCCGGAGGTGTTCGACCTCCATACCGACACCGGCATCGCCTTCCTGCGGCCCGGCCGACCGCGCGAGGCCGACCGCGTCGCCGTGCGGGAGGCCGCGGCGGACTGCCCGGCCAGGGCCATCACGGTCCGTGGGTAACGGCGCATCGTGAGCGCCCGAGCTCGCGCAGCGCCTCGATCGCCGCCGACTGCAGGGGCGAGAAGTACTTCGCCTCGCGGTGGTAGAGCCCGATGCCCTCGACCAGGTGCGCGTCCCGGATCCGGACGGCTCGCAGCCGTCCGGATTCCAGGTCCGCGCGCATCGTGTACCCGACCGACAGACTGACCCAGCCGTTCGCCGCCACAGCCTCCTTGATGGCCTCGGCGTGACCCAGCCGGATCACGGCCGGGAGTTCGGGGACGCCGTGCGCGCGGAGTTGCTCCACCAGCATCCGGTGGTAGGAGACGCCGGTCGGGACCCCGACGAGCGGGAGTCCCGCCAGCTCGGCGAGGGTCACCGAGTCCGAGTGGGGCGGGCCGTTCGGGCTGGCGCACACCACGATCGGCTCCTCCCAGAGCTTCTCGCCGACCAGCGCATCAGGCATCTCGCCCTCGATCCAGCTGGTCACGGCGAGGTCGACGGTGCCCCGCTGGGTCGCGCGGAGAGCGATCTCCGGTTCGCTGATCTGCACCGTGATGTCGGCCCCGGTCCGCTCGGCCCGCAACGCGGTCATGACCGGGGGTAGCAGGTACGTGCCGATGGCCATGCTCGCGCCCGCGACGAGCGAGCCGGCGGTCCCGGCGACCAGATCGTCGACGTCCCGCTGGACCTGGACGCTGCTCGCCAGCACTTCCTTGGCCCATTGGTACACCCGCTCGCCCGCTTCGGTCAGCACGAGGCCGCTGCCGGTCCGGACGAACAGAGTGGCTCCCAACGAGCGCTCCAACGACCGCAGTTGACCGGACACGCTCGGCTGCGCCACCAGCAACTGCTCCGCTGCCCGCGTCACCCCGCCCGCGTCCACGACCATGCAGAACACGGACAAGCGACGCAACGTGATCGACTCATCCATAGGGCTAACTCTATGCGCCCACCGCAGCTCTCACGACGGCCTTATGGCGTGAGCGTTCGTACCGCCCACCCCACCACGAGTCGCCCCGGACGAAGGAGTCCCACCATGCGCTCAGCCCTCACCACTCGATCCGCCTGGCGGGTCGTCGGCGCCAGCACGGCGGGCACGTCCGTCGAGTACTACGACTTCTTCATCTACGGAACTGCCGCCGCACTCGTCTTCCCGCACGTGTTCTTCCCCGAGATGACGCCGGTGCTCGGGGCACTGTCCGCCTTCCTCACCTTCGGCGCCGGCTATCTCGCGCGGCCCCTGGGTGGAATCGTGATCGGGCATTTCGGCGACACCGTCGGGCGCAAGCGAATGCTCGTCCTGACCGTCCTGCTCATGGGCGGTGCGACCCTGGCGATCGGGTTGCTGCCCGGCTACACGCAGATCGGCGTCGCCGCGCCGATCCTGCTGCTCGTCCTCCGGCTGGTCCAGGGCTTCGCCTTCGGCGGGGAGTACGGCGGGGCGATCATCATGGCCTTCGAGTTCGCCCCCGAGGGCCGCCGCGGCTTGTTCGCCAGCCTGCCGCACACCGGCCAGTCCGTGGGTGTCCTGCTCGGCAGCGCAGCCTTCGCCCTTGTCGGCGGACTGCCGGAAGAGCAGCTGCTCACCTGGGGCTGGCGCGTGCCGTTCCTGGCGTCGATCGTGCTGGTCGCTGTCGGACTGGTCATCAGGCTGAAGGTCACCGAGACACCGTCGTTCCGAGCAGCCCGGCGGGACAACGCGATCGTCCGGTCGCCGTTCGTCTCACTGTTGCGCCACCACCGACACGAGGTCCTGCTCGTCGCCGGCACCTTCACCGGCTTCAGCGCGGCCAGCATCCTTGCCATCACCTACATGGTCGGCCACGCCCGCACCGCGGGTGGGGTCCCCGCCGGCACCGTGCTGACCGCTATCACTGTCGCCACCGCGGTCCAGCTCGTCACGACGCCGCTGTCCGGCTGGCTGTCCGACCGGTTCGGACGCACCCTCCTGCTCTGCATCGGCGCCGCGGGGACCGCCACAGCCGTCTCCCTGATGTTCGGCGCCGTTGCGAGTGGACGGACCGGGCTGGTCGTGCTCGCGTACGTCCTCGGTTGGGGGGTCTTCTTCGCCGCAGGAGTCGGAGTGCTGCCCGCGCTGTTCTCCGACGCCTTCGACACCTCGGTTCGGTTCTCCGGCATGGGCCTCGGCTACCAGCTCGCTACCGTCCTGGGCAGCGCGATCAGCCCGACGGTGGCCACCCTGCTCCTCGGCGCGACCGGGACGTCCATCTCCGTGTCGGTCTACGTCATGGCGATCCTGGCGATCGCCCTGGTCTGCGGCCTCGTGCTGGCCCGGCGGGTCGGGTCCGCCGCCGCCAGCACCACCGGAGAGGTCCGGACCCCCGACCGGGTGGAGACATGACCATCCCCATCGAGACCGGCGATCCCGCGGGTGGCTCGCTCGTCGCCCGCCCCACCGCGCATGGCGACGCCGCGGTGGAGGCCGCGATCAGCGCGGCGCCCCGAGCCTGAGAATCACCCGGCCGCCGCGGCGCGCCGATCTCCTGCGGGCGCTCGCGCGGGAGATCGGGCGGACTGCACCGAGCTCGACGCGCTTGTCACCCGCCAGATGGGGAAGCCGCTCGCGGCGACAGCCGCCGAGATCGAGAAGTCGGCGCGCAACGGGCTGGTACGCCGACCACGCCGAGCGGCGGCCGACCTGGCTGGCAAAGGTGCCCCGCCGTAGTCCGACGGGCCGCGGTCCCGCCTGCAGGGCGACCCCCTGCAGAGCGGCGGGGTCGCCTCGGTGTTCAGCTCATCGGGCCGCCTTGCGGCGTGGACTCGCCGCAGCCGCGTGCATCACGAGGCCCTCGGCCAGGTCCGCCGCCGCCAGCCCCTGTTCGGTGGCGATCCGTTCTAGGGCAGACCCGAGTTGTGAGGTCAGCTGCACGGCGATGTTGATCAACTCGGCGGAACCGGAATCGGCGAGCACCGACTCGAGGATGCCGCGGGCAGCCGCGAGCCCCTGCTCGGCGTTGTGGTCATCGGAGACGATCGCACGGACGGCTTCGTGGCAGGCGGCCGACGCGGGCAGACAGGGTTCGTGCTGGGAGGGCCCGCGCGTGTCCGTGGTGCGCTCGGCGCGGGCATGTCGGGCCGAGGCTCCGGGTGCCGCGATACTGGAGGGCCTCACCCGAGCGGGGGAGGGGGTCGGTCCCGCTCGGGCGAGGGCCTCCATACGGCGAGGACAAGGGCGCGGATTGCCGGGCACGGCCTACAACCCCCTGTCCTGCCGGTTGCCCACAACCCTAAAACCTCCACCATGGTGGAGGGGCAAGCGTCGTCGGAGCTAGCCTCGGGCGATGCGCATCGGACAGCTTGCCGCGCGAACCGGAGTGCGGGTACGGACGATCCGCTTCTACGAGCAGGCCGGGCTGCTGCCGTCGCCGGAGCGCACGCCTGGGGGGCAGCGTGAGTACGACGAGGACGCGGTGACGCGGCTGCGATTCGCGCGATCGGCGCAAGCTCTCGGGCTGTCGCTGGCTCAGATCGCCGAGATCCTGCGCATCCGGGACTGTGAAGGGCCGCCGTGCGAGCACGTGACCGAGCTGCTCCACAGGCACATCGAGGCGGTAGAGGCGAAGATCAGGCAACTCGCCGCTCTGCGCGACGACCTCCGCACTCGCGTTCCGCCCGGCTCTAGACCGGATCCCGACCGCTGTCCCTCCGACCGGATCTGCTACCTCATCGAGGGTGGGGCTGACTGAGTCTGAGGTAGGTAACAGGCGAGCGCCCCGTCAGTACGGAGGGCATGCTCCGTCCGGTCTGGACGAGGGCTTCGGTTCGAGGCCGGCGACGTCCTGTCGGCCAGACCGTCCAGGCTTGATCGAGAGCCGGTGACCTCCCGCACACCATGGCAGCAACGCTCGTGCCGCTGGCGCCTCCGGGCAGGTGCTCGACGGACTCGCGGACGTTACTGCGTTCCGCGCTGCCCCGATCCGCAGCAGTGCTACGTTCACGTGGTCACTGCGGCTTCCCGCTCGTAGCGCCGTGCTTAGTTCGGGCGGTCAGTGGCTGATTCGAGTGGTTGTCCCGGTGTGGAACGACAAGGACGGGTCGGGGTTGTCGAGCGATCAACCCGTGCGAGACCGACCGCTCGAAGACGCGATCGATCACCTTGCCCGGGCCTTCGCCGCGGGAACCCACGACGATCATCAGGGCGTCGGTTTCCTCGGCGACGGCGGTGAGCAGCTCGACGGGGTCGCCCCGCCAGGCGTGGTAGCTCCATCCGGTCTCGCAGCCGGCGAGCATTTCGGCAACCCGTCGATACTGCTCGTCGAGGGCGCGTTGGGACTGCTGTTCCCAGTCGGCGGCGTCGGGGTCGATCGGGTAGTCGGACAAGTCTATGCTGTGCACGACGTGCAGCTTGCCGCGCAGCCGGCGGGCGAGATCGGCCGCAACGATCAGCGCGGTGTCGCTGCGGTGACGACCGTCGTGGCCGAGCACCAGGTGGGTCTGCGGGGCTTGGCTCGGTGGAGTGCTGCGCTGGATCCGGTGCGGGGCGGGTGACGGAGTCGGCTCGCTCATGGCGGTGTCCTTTCCGGGCGTTCAGAGTGTCTGTCCAAGGGCCCAACCGGCTGTGGCCGCGGCGACCCCGACGACCACGCTGCCCACCACATTGATCAGCCCGGCGAGGCGGAGGCGACCCTCGAGCAGGGCGACGGTCTCGTAGCTGAAGGTGCTATAGGTGGTCAACGCTCCGCAGAACCCGGTGCCGGCCAGCGCCGCGACCGGGGCGCTCGCCACGGCGGCGACCACGCCGAGAATCAGCGAGCCCACGACGTTCAGGTGAACGTGCCCCAGGGGAACCGGCCCGCAAGCCAGCCTTTGGGGGCACGATCGGTCAAGAACCGCAACGGCGCCCCCACGGCCGCGCCGAGAGCCACCAACAACACGGTCACCGCTGGTCTTTCTTCCCGCGGTCCTGTCTCAGTCCGGCGCCCGCGCGAGCGCAGCACCCGCCGCGGCAGCCACCACGGCGAGCACCGGCGTGGCGCCGCCATAGCCGAGCGCCAGTGGCCACCGCCCCGCCTGGGCCAGGTTGAGGACGTCGACGGTGTAGGTGGAGAAGGTGGTGTAGCCACCGAGCACACCCACGCCCAGCATCGGGCGGAGTAGTGGGTGAGCGTCGATCAGCTCGGTGATCACGACCATCAGCACCCCGGTCAGCACACAGCCGCTGATGCTGACCGGAAGGGTCGACCACGGCCACTGCGACGGCCCGTGCGGCAACGCCAGCCCCAGCCCGTACCGACCCTCGGCGCCCGCGATGCCACCGACGGCGACCGCCGAACTCATGCTGATCAGCCGTGGCTCTCGCCAGCGCGGGCCGGAATCGGCCGGCTCGAGATCCGGGTCGATATCCGAGGGCCCCGGCGGCTATGGGGCGCCTGGATCAGGTAGCGACATGGCGGACAGACCTCCACGGGAAGAATCGGAAGCAGCACAGGGACAGCGACTGGAGGTCAGGAGCCGTCAGCGACGGATGGTGCCCGATCCGTACAGCCACGGCACCCAGCAGGCCAGGAAGACGATCGCGCCGATCGTGATCGCGCTCGACGTCGACATCACCACGCCCCACGTCGTCATCAGCAGTGCCACGACAAAAAGGACCTGCCCGATCAGCACGCCCGCAGAACTGTGGTGTTGCTGCGAGGGTGCCGGCTCGATCGGGCGAGACAGCTGCGCTGCCAGGTCGGCATCTTCCTGGGCGAGCCGCTCGCCAAGTGCAGCGAGCTCTCGACGTTCCCGCCGCGTCAGCTTCATCTTGGTCCCTCCCCATGAGCGCCGTTTCGGCTTCCCCCAGGTCGAACCACGCCACGACTCAGCTCCGGACAGCCCCCGGCCCGGCGAGCGGACACCGAAGGTCGAGGAGATTCACAGCACGTCGGAACGTCAGCGACGCCCGTAACGCGATCAAAGCCCAGGATCGCCGATGGCAAGTCATCGGCGAATCTGCGGACGCGGCAGTCCTGACCGGAAGGGGGACGATGTGTCGGCCGCCTCATGACGCACTCCTACCTAGATCAGGTAGGGGCTATCAGCCCGTCGTCGGGCGGTTAAGGGCGAGCTCCATCGCCACCCGCAAGTCTAGACCCGGCGCTCGCCACAGGCCAGAAGCAGTCGCTACAGCGTTCCGAGAACCCTCGGCCGAGGCGTCATCAAGCCGCTCCGCAGCCTCTGGCTGCCCCCCACCGCCTACGGCCACCCATCCACCGGCCCTCTGCCCGCACGCCACGCCGCACCTCCGCACTGTCGACAACGGCATCCGTCCAGGAGCAGCGACGTCAGCTTGGCGTGCGGGCCTTCACGGGGTGTCGGCGGCACCCGGTCCGCTGGTCCATGGGTCGCTCAGCGGGCCAACCGAGACCAGTCGGGCCGCCAGCGCACCTCACCGCTGTTGGATGACCTCGCGGGGTCCTCGAAAGGCGGGCTGCTCGGTTGTCGCCATGGACGACGCAGCCGTGCCCCCGACCCTCGGCTTGTACGGCGCCCCCATGGCCAGCAACGAAGCCGGTCAGCTGAGCCGCGTGGTGCGCAGGACGGCATCGGCAAGCGAGCTGACCGCCGCCAGCTCCCGGGGTGACCCTCGTTGACAGCTCCTTCCCACAGGAATACTTTCCCGCGGAAGCATCAGCTGCACGCAGAGGCAGGAGGGATGACGGTGCCCGAGGTCGTGTTCAGCGTGGATCAGTCGAAGTCGATGCGAGACCAGGCGGTGCCGGGGCACAACCGCTGGCACCCCGACATCCCGCCGGCGGCGTCCGTCCGTCCGGGTGCGGAGTTCCGGGTCGAGTGCCGGGAATGGACGGATGCGCAGCTCGGTAACAACGACTCGTCGAACGACGTGCGCGATGTCAACCTCAACGTCGCCCACATGCTCAGCGGACCGATTGAGATCCAGGGCGCCGAGCCCGGCGACCTGCTCGTCGTCGACATCCTCGACCTGGGGCCCTGCCAGCCACCGCAGGAGTACGGCGACGCTCCAGGCCAGGGCTGGGGCTACACCGGGATCTTCGCCAAGGCCAACGGAGGCGGATTCCTGACCGACCACTTCCCCGACGCCTACAAGGCGATCTGGGACTTCCATGGTCAGGACGCGACCTCGCGGCACGTTCCCGGGGTGCGCTACACCGGCATCACCCACCCGGGCCTGTTCGGCACGGCACCGTCCGCCGATCTCCTGGCGGAGTGGAACCGTCGCGAACAGGCGCTGATCGACCAGGACCCGGACCGGGTGCCGCCGCTGGCCCTGCCGCCGCTCGAGGACGGGGTCCTCGCCGGCACGCTGAGCGGGGCGGAGCTCGAGCGCGTCGGGCGCGAGGGTGCCCGCACCGTCCCGGCCCGGGAGAACGGCGGGAACCACGACATCAAGAACTTCACCCGGGGCAGCCGCGTCTACTACCCGGTGCACGTGGCCGGGGCCAAACTGTCCGGCGGTGACCTGCACTTCTCACAGGGGGATGGCGAGATCACCTTCTGTGGTGCCATCGAGATGGGCGGGTTCATCGACTTCGGCGTGGATCTGATCAAGGGAGGCATGGAGAAGTACGGCATCACCACCAACCCCGTGCTGATCCCGGGTCGCGTCGAGCCGCGCTACAGCGAGTTCCTCACCTTCATCGGTGTCTCCGTCGACGAGAACTCCGGGGACAACCTCTACCTGGACGCCACCGTGGCCTACCGGCGCGCTTGCCTCAACGCCGTCGAGTACCTGAAGAAGTTCGGCTACTCCGGGGAACAGGCCTATCTGCTGCTCGGGTCGGCGCCGATCGAGGGACGGGTGTCCGGCGTGGTGGACATCCCGAACGCGTGCTGTTCGCTCTACCTGCCGACCGGGATCTTCGACTTCGACATCCGGCCGACCAGCGAAGGCCCGCAGTCCGCGGACCGCGGCGCGTGCGCGACGAGCAGCTGACGACGCCCAGGACGCGGAGGAGATCGGAATGCCGGTCTACGTCTTCGCCTGCCCGGCCTGCGGGCGGTTCGAGCTGACCCGACCGATGACCCGGGCGGACGGAGCGGCACGGTGTCCGGAGTGCCATCAGGAGGCTCGGCGGGTGTTCACCCCGCCGAACCATGCCCTGCTGACCAGCGGGGTTCGCCGCGCACTCGGGGCGGAGGAGGCAAGCGCGCACGAACCGCGCGTCGTCAGCCAGAAGCGCGGCCGCCCATTCCGGCACCGGCCGGAGCCGACCCCATCGTGGGTACTGCACTGACCTATCGAGAGTGGGAGGCGAAGCGATGCTGCTCGCCGTGGTGTTGTTGTATGTCGGGGCCGTTCTCGCGGTGAACGGGATCTGGCTGGTTGGACAGGCGCGGGCGGCGGAGGAGGCCGAGCGGGTCCCGGCTCACGCCGCGGCAGTGGCCGGCGAGCCGGCGGAGGTGCCGAGCTCGGTCGGCGGCCGGGGGGCCGAGCCGGCGTCGGCTCGCAGGGAGCGCTCGCCGCTCTTCCTCCAGAACCGCGAAGTCGCGGTGATCAACATCTTCACCGGCTTCGTCGGCGTGGTGATCGCGCTGATCTTCTTGGTGCAGGGCGCCGTCGGCAACAACCTCGCGGCCGCCCGCGGCGGGGGCTTCATCCTGCTGTTCGCGTTCACCTACCTGTGGGTGGCGTTCAACCAGTACCTCAACGCCGGCGGCCGGGCCTTCGGGTGGTACTGCCTGTTCGTCGCCATCACCGCGGTCCCGGCGGGGATCTACACCCTGCAGAACGCGAACGGCAACATCGCCCTGCTCTGGCTGGGCATCAACTGGTTCCTGTGGGCCATCCTGTGGGCGCTGTTCTGGGCGCTGCTCGCCCTGGAGCGGCCGATCGCCCGGCCCACCGGGTTGCTCGCCATCTTCGAGGGCGTCGCCACGTCGTGGGCACTGGGCTTCGCCGTGCTGATCGGGGTCTTCTCGTTCTGAGCCCGACCACCGGCCGACGCGCACCGGGAACCGCCGTCGCACCGACGGCGGTGCCCGCGCGTGTGCCTCAGCTCCGCGGCGGACCCGCGAGCTGGGCGATCACGTCGAACTCGAGCCCCTCGGCCCGCGCGAGATACACGCTCTGCAGCAGGTGGTTCCCCGCCATCCGCACCACCCCGCGGGGGCTCTCGTACGCCAGGTCGTCCGCTGCCGCGCACAGCCGCTCCAGGTCGATGCTGCCGGCCCGCTCGGCGAGCCTCGCCATGAACGTCAACGCCTCATAGCAGGACTCGCCCATCGAGTTGAGCGCCGGCGCGGTGTACCCGAACCGCTCGACGTAGCGGCGCGAGAAGTCCAGGCCCGAGGAGGTCGCCAGCGTCTCGAAGAACCCCGACGTGGCGTACAGGTCCCGGGTGTTCTCCGCGCCGCTGGCCAGGAGCATGTTCTCCTCCATCAACGGACTCAGGCGCACACACCGCTGATCGAGGTCGGCGGCGACGAACGCGCGGTTGAACCGCACCGCGTCCGACCCGACGAGGAACATCAACACTCCGTGCGCCCCGCTGTGGCTCACGAACCGGGCGGCCGAGGAGAAGTCCTCCGTGCCGAGCGGCACGAACACCTCGTCGAGGACCTGCACGAGCGGGGACGACCGCGCAAACCGCCGCGCCACGCGTGCGGAGGCCCGGGGCCAGACGTAGTCGTCGCCGACGATGCACCAGCTCTGCACCCCCAGCTTGCACGCCATCCACTCCAGCGCCGGCAGCACCTGCCGGTCCGGGGTCTCCCCGGTGAGGAAGACGCCCTCCGTGCGCTCCCCGCCCTCGTACAACGTCGAGTACACGTACGGCACCCGGCCGGCGACCACCTGATCGATCCGTTGCCGCACCGCGGAGATGTGCCACCCGGCGACCGCCTCGACGGCTCCGGCCCGGACCAGGGCCGCTACGTCCCGAGCCACCCGCTCCGGGGTCTGCCCACCGTCGACGACATGAAGCCGCAGCTCGCGGGTGAGCACCCCGCTCGTCGAGTTGATCTCGTTGACCGCGAGTTCTCCGCAGGCCTCACAGGACGGCCCGAAGATGCCCGCGGGGCCGCTGAGCGGGATGACGAAGGCAACGTCCAGCGATTCCCGACGCTGATCCACCAGGGCGGTCGTGCCTCGCATGGGACCCCCTCCGCGACGTGCGGCACAGCCTCACCCGACACTTCGAGTCGGTAGTGTTTACGATGACAGCGATTTCGTCACCCGGCGGGGAGGACTTCTCGTGGCCCCAACGTCCCTCGTGCCCCGAGGGGCGTCGTCGACGGCCCGGCCGGCCCAGTCGCTGCACACGTTGCTCGCCCGAGTCACGCATCGAGTGACGCGGCAGGTCGAGGCCACTCTGGCCGGCTGCGGGCTGGCCCTCGAGCAGTGGCGCGTGCTGGACCTGCTCGCCGACGGGCAGGGGCATTCCATGTCGGAGATCGCCGAGCACGCCATGGTGCCCGCCCCGACCCTGACGAAGATCGTCGATCGGCTCGTCGACAACGCGCTGGTCCACCGCCGGGTGGACGAGCGAGACCGTCGCCGGGTCCTCGTCTTCACCACCGATCACGGCGCCGACCTGCACGCGCGCATCGCCCCGCAGGTCAGCAGGGCGGAGGACGATGCGGTGGCGGCGCTGGAGCGTGCCGACGCCGCGCAGCTCGGCCGGCTCCTCGCCCGGCTCGCCACATAGTCCGCCGGTTCGATGACGAAGCTGCGCCCGAACCCGTGGTCGAGCTCGGCGACCGCATAGCGGCGGGTCGAATCCACCCTCGCTGCGGTGCCGCCCGGGGGGCGGTTGCGCCCCTGCTGGGCACCAGCCGCGGGCAAGAGCGAGCTGCCCGCCCGCCGAGGCCTCCCCTTCGTGGGTGTGCTGTTGGGCATCCGCCTCCTTCGGCCACGCTGTTGGACCTCGACCGGCCGGGGACGGGGGCCGGGCTGGCCTGCTCCTCCTCGGAGTACCGGTGCGTGGTCGGCTTGCCCGGCGACTGCTTTCTCGGCACGGCTCCATCGTCGCTTCCCAGGTCAGGGCCCCTACCGGACCCAGGGCGAGGAACCTGCCCGACGCTCCAGTCCGATGGGCCAGGCGAGCTCGACGAGCTCCGCTCGGGCACGAGCGAGAGCTTGCTGTGTCGCAGCAGGGCTACCGTTGGCGCAGAGATCGGTGAGGATCTCGCACACGACAAGCAGCGGCGCACGTGCTTCGTCGGCCTGGAAGTAGCGCAGCGCCGCCGCAGCTTGATCGAGAGCCGCCAGCTGGGCTGCAGGTTCGACATCGCTGCGGTTGAGATCGATGCATCGGCGCACGAGATCCACGACCCACAGGCAGTCCTCGTCGAGTGCACTCGGTGCCGCAGGCTCTCGCATCGTCGGCCCCTTCCGCCGCCACACGGCTGGCAGCCGCGCGGGGCACAGCGATCATCGACCTTGAGCAACGGATAGTCACAGGGCATCCGCCACGTCTTGCGGATGCCTTTGTGCCCTCGAAGCCGGGCCACGAGGCATATCCGGTGCACCGTGGACAGAAGGGAGGGATCTCCCTCCACCGTTATGGGTCACGACGCGGAGACCCCCGGCACGGTGGGTTCTAGGCCTGCCGGACCGACGGCCCAGACCCACGAACAGATCTTGCGGCTCTGGCAGGTGGACTGGCAGCTGGCAGTAGGGCCGGCTCGGCGGGGGGAGGCACCGAGCCGGCACACCGAAGCTCGCACCGACAACACCCCGGGTTAGCCGACCACGGCGAGCCCGACAGGGCCTACTCGGGGGAGCTCTCGTGCGCCGGGGTTGGGCGCCACCCCAGCGGGCGCTAACGCGATCACTGCCGGACCGAGTTACTCGGTCCTGGGCCTGCGCACAGTCCTGCCAGGCGACCGTCGAGGACATGGAGAGCCCGTGACGAGTCCTGCGAAGCCGTTCGGGCCTGCACTCCTGGGGTGGGCCAGCCGTGGGCCCGCCACGGTTGCCGGAGCGAGCGTTCTCCTGATGCTCGCCGGCGCCCCGGCATCGGCGGCGCCGGATCTGTGTGTGTCGTCCGGCGGCACCGAGCGTGCGCAGAAGGGAACGGCATCCTGTTCCTCCGTCGCCGGGCGGGAAACGTCTCCATCGCCCACGGCAGCGGAGCCAGCGCCGTTGCGGGCCTTACCGATGGCGACGAGCGCAACCGGGCCAAGGCCCTCAGCGATGACGCCATCGCCGTCGCTGGTGAGGGCAACGGCAATGCAGCGACCGCTAGCGGCGGCGCCGTCGGCGCGGTCGCTACCAACGGCGACAACAACTCGGCCACCGCCAGCGGCACGAACGGCGCCGCCGTGGCGAACTTCGGCAGCGACAATCGAGTCCGAGTCAGCGGGGACGACAGCGCCGCAGTGGTGGCGGGCGGCAACCGCAACACCATCACCGTCAGCTCGGATAACTGCGCTGTGGCGGTCACCTTCGGGGACGACATCCGCGATACCTGCTGACACTCCGTTAGTGCGGGCGGGCCGCGGCCTTGATGACGTCAAATGGCGTTGCAGGTGAGCTCGACGACGACTCGGCACATGATCAGTCTGCGGCGGCAACCTCGTCGCTCGATCCTCAACCTGATCGCCCGCCCGAGCCCGTGCCGGGTCTCCCCGACAACGGAGATCAAAGATTCTCCCGAGCTGATCGCGTGACGATTTTCGCGAATCAGGAGACCGCGGAAATGTCGTTCAGCACCAGCGAAGGGCCTGCGGGCCCGCTACGGCGCCTACGCGCTCTACCGGCGCGCCGTAGAAGCCGCGACGGTGCGCGAGGCGGCCACCGCGATGCTGGAGGGGAAAGGCGCCGAGCGGGCGGTGATCGTGCTCGGTGACCTCAACGACGAGCCGGCCGCGGCCACCACCCAGATCCTCTCCGGGCCGCGCGGCTCGGAGCTTGGCACCGCTGGCTATGACCAGCCCGACCGCGGCGACAACACTCGGCTGTGGAACCTCGCCGTCCGGATCCCGGCCGAGCAGCGGTTCGCCTGAATCTACCGCGGCCAGCGCGAGCTCATCGAGCACCTGCTGGTCAGTCACCTCGTGAGCCACGCCGTCGGCGACGGCGACGTCACCACCGGGCCGGCGCCGCAGTCGATCGAGGACAATCCCAAGGCCCGTCGGGACGCCCCGGCGTCCGATCACCGACCGCTCGTCGCGGACGTCGCGCTGTGACCCCGCGGCGGGGAGGCTCGCCTGTCGCCCTGCCGGCGTCGTCCTCCAGAGACGCCGGACGACGTGCGCGCTGAGCAGCGCTTGGACTGCGCAGACGTCGACGCGCCTGCCGAACTGCTTCTGGTGGGCGCGATCACGCCGAAGAGCCAATCCTGAGTTCGGCGTCGAGGTCGAAAGTGCCGGCGGTCTCGATGGAGAAGTCAGTGATGGACGGCACTGCCTCGCCCCTGTGATCACAACTCACGGGGATCAAACGGGGTGCGAAACGGAGCGAACTAGCGCATGCGAAGACATCTCTGGGCACTCCCCTGTGAACGTTCACGTTGGTAGAGCCCTCAGATCATAACGATCGGATACCTTCCAAACTGGCTACGCGGGTTCGATTCCCGTCGCCCGCTCCACGCTCGACCAGCACGAACGCTCGAGGTTTGATCGCCGCAGGCAACAGCCTGGCACCAATGGATCTCGCCCTCGTGCCATGACGGGGCGTCCAGGGACCGGTACGACTCACGCCGAGCCCGCTCGGCCCCCGCTACCTCATCATCTCCGCGACGGCGATGCGGGCCGAGGACGGGCAGCCCGCGGTGAACCCGTAGAAGGGGCCGAAGTCGCGGGTCGACGCGAAGCCGGTCACGTACAGCCCGGTCAACGACGTCTCGAAGCCCTCGCTCAGGTCCGGGAAACCGTCGGTCACCGACAGCTGGTCGACCACCCCGGCCAGGTACGGAACCCGGGCCAGGTCCGCCCGGTAGCCCGAAGCGAAGATCACGTGGTCGGTGGCCAACACGGTGGCGTCGGACAGCGTGAGCCCGATCTCCCGGGCACCGACGGTCACCCCGGTGACCTCGGTGTACGGGTGACGGGTGACCACGTCCGGGGCGAGCCGGGGCGCGAGCCAGGACTCGAGCGTCAGCCGCCCTACCCGCCAGAACGTGGCGGCGATGGCCTGCTGCTGCTCGGCCGGGAGCCGGCGCCACCATCCCCGCTGGGCCAGCGTCGACGCGATGTACGCGTCGACGAAGGCCCAACTGACCTTCGCGAACTCCGGCACGGCGTGGCGGTGCACCACGTCCACCTGCTCGGCGCCGTGCTCGCACAACAGTGCCGCCCACTCGTACGCGCTCTGCCGCCCGCCGATGATCGCCACCCGCGCACCGGCGAGGTCGTCGAAGGAGACGATGTCGCTCGTGTGGCCTCGCCGCGACGGCGGCACCTCGGTGTGCCAGGCGGGCAGGTTGGCGAACTGCCGGACACCCGGTGCGGCCAGCACCTTCTCCGCGGTGATCGTCGAGCCGTCGTCCAGCGAGGCGGTGAAGGCACCGTCTGTCGCCGACAGCGCGGTGACCAGGCGCTGGTCGACGTCGAGGCCCTTGTTGCGGCGGAACCAGTCGGTGTAGTCGAGGAAGACCCCGACCGGAATCGGGTCGCACTCCTCGGGCCGCAACCCCTGGTCCTCGAAGTACGCCTCGAACGTGCACTCGCCGCCGGCATCGAGGTGCCAGTCGGGACCGGACCGAAGCAACATGCCGGCGGGCATGTGCTCGCGCCAGAACGCCATCGGGCGACCGACGACGTGGGTGTCGATGCCGTTGTCGCGGGCGAGAGCGGCGGCGGAACAGGCGTAGGGGCCCGCACCGATCACCAGCAGATCCGTCCGGGCCGCCGTGCTGTGGGCAGGGGTGTCGGTGATGCTCATCGGTTTCTCCTCCGAGGTGGTCAGGGGCGTTCGGTCGATGTGGAGAACGCTGCTTCGGGACGGGCCCCGTCACCGTCGGCCCGTCGCCCGATGTCCCGGCTGACGCCGCTGTCGGGCGATCGGGCGGGGTCGCAGAGCGCCGCCGGGCAGACCCGGGTCAGTGGCCGGGCCGGCTGCGTCCGCGGGCCCGCCGGTAAGCCGCGGATCCCGCCGGCCCGACTGATGCGCGAGCTGAGCCCGTGGTGGTGGGGATGGTTTCCGAAGGGTTGCCTTCGGCGGGCCGCCTCGGAGGTGGCGCTCAGCCGGCGGCGGACTGAACGGTGGGTCTCCCTAGGCGACGAGTCCCTGTACGGGGCTCGCCGACGGCTCGCCCTCGACGGCCATCGATACCGTCAGCTCCGATCCATGGCGACGCACCTGCGTGATGAGGAAGACGCGGCGCACGGCTGCGTAGGCGGCCGCGTTCACCGCGAGCATCTCGCCGACGAGCTCGCGGTGACCCAGCTCGGCAGCCCGAACCCGGGCGGCCTGCAGCAGTCGGGTGCCGACAGCACGGCCCTGCCAGCGGTCCACGACCTCGACGGCGAGCTCCGCGCGCCCGTCACCGAGGTCCATGATCCGCACGATGCCGATCGGACGGCCCTGGGTGAAAGCCGCCAGCGCGACGTGCGTACGGCCGTCGAGCGCGGTCAGGCTGCGGCGAGCACCAGCCGAGAGCTCGGCCACCGGGGCCTGGAAGCGCAGGTAGCGGCTGTGCGCGGAGAGTCCGGCGAAGACCACGTCGACGACGTCGCCGTCGCCGGGTCCGAGCTCGCGGATGCGGACGAGGCAGGTGGTAGTGGCGGCGTCAAGCCCGGCATCGTGGCCGGTCGCGGTGTTGTCGACGGTGGGGGTGGTGGCGGCGTGCATCGAATCGTCCCTCCTCAGTTCCCGGGGCATTTCCCCGAGGGCTGAAGGGTGGGCGTGACGGTGCGCGCGCACCGTCGGTCGACCGGGCCCTTGGCGGGAGGGTCCTGCTGTCCCCCGATCGACCGTGCACGCGCAGGCAGACGTGCGGGTCCTTGAGCAGCCCGCCCCGGCTCACGCCGTAGGTCGAGCGGGAGAGGCGGGCCCGAGCACCTCGTCGAATCCTCCCCGGCGCCTACGGGAAGGCCGCCCGATCCACATCGAGGTCACGTGATCATTCCCGTGCGCTGCTCGTCGGGTGGACACTGGCCCGATGTCCGAGGGCGTCGACGGCGTCGACCTGCGCCTGCTCGGTGACCTCGAGGTGACCGGAGCCGGTGGCACCGTGACGCCGAGGGCCGCCCAGGAGCGCCTGCTGCTGGCTGCACTGGCGGTGCACCGGGGCAGCCCGGTCGGGCGGGACTGGCTCGTGGACGTGCTGTGGCCGGAGCGGGCCCCGGCGGGCGCGGTGAACGCGATGCAGAACTATGTGCTGCGGCTGCGCAGGGCGTTGGAGCCGACCGCACTGCGGATCGTGACGGCTGCGGGCGGCTACCGCCTGGAGGTGCCCGCGGCGCGCGTCGACGCCGAGGTGGCCGAGCGGCTGGTGCGGGAGGGGCGCGCCGCCGTCGCCTCCGGGGAGCCGGTCCGCGGAGCGGCGGCGTTGCGCACGGCCGTCGGGCTCTGGCGCGGGCCGGCCCTGGGCGAGTACGCGCACCTGCCCTTCGCCGAGGCGGAGTGCCGCCGGCTCGACGAGCTGTACGAGTCGGCCTGCGAGGACCGCGTCGCCGCCGAGCTCGCGATCGGATGTCACCGGGAAATCGTGGGCGAGCTGCAGGTGATGGTCGAGCGGGCTCCGCTGCGGGAACGCCGCTGGGCACAGCTGATGCTCGCCCTCTACCGCGCCGGCCGGCAGGCCGAAGCGCTGCGCGCCTACCGGACCGTGCGCTCGACACTCGCCGACGAGCTCGGCATCGCGCCCTGCCCGGCGCTGGCCGCCCTGCACGAGCGAATCCTCCGCCAGGACCCCGCCCTCGGACCGCCGCGGGCCGGCGTGCCGGGGTCGGGTCGAGCCGGCGGCCTCGTGGGCCGGAGCGCCGAGCTGCATGCACTCGCGGACCGGTTCGAGGCGGTCCGAGGCGGGCACGGCTCGGTCATCGCGGTGGCGGGCGAACCCGGGATCGGGAAGACGGCCCTGCTGCGCTCGTTCGCCGAGGCGGCGGCCGACCGGGGCGCGACGGTGCTGCGCGGGCGCAGTCTCGAGGGTGAGTGGCAGCCCGCGTACGGCGCGATCGCCGAGGCCGTCGGCACCCATCTCGCGCCCCTCTCGTCCGCCGAGCTGGCCCGGGTCGCCGGGCCGTTCGCGGACGTGCTGGTCCGGCTGGTGCCCGGATTGACCCGGCAGGGTCTGACCAGGGATGACCGGGTGGACACGGCGCCGGACGAGGAGCGGACCCGGATCCTCGACGGCGTCGCCCGGTTCCTGGTCACGCTCTCGGTCGACCGTCCCGTCGCCCTCGTCCTCGACGACCTCCACTGGGCGGACGCCAGCACCCTGACGATGCTGCGGCACGTCGCCCGCGCCGCCGCCGAGCGACCGATGATGATCGTCGGCGCGTACCGCAGCGACGAGTGCGGCCCCCTCCTCGCCGACGCGCTCGGCGCCCTGCGCTCGGAGGCCGATTCGGCCACCCTTCGCCTGGCCGGTCTGGAGTCCGCCGCGCTGGGGGATCTGCTCGGTGCGGTCTCCGGCGTCGGCGTGTCGGACGCGCTGGTCGGCGCGATCGCAGGGCTGACGCGCGGGAACCCGTTCTTCGCCCGAGAGCTGCTCCGGCAGCTGCGGGAGGACGGGGCGGTCGGCCCCGGCCCGGACGGGCTTTTCGCGGGCGAGGTCGCGGCGGGCACGGTGCCCGACGGCGTCCGGCAGGTCCTCGCCCGGCGCCGGAGCCGCCTCTCGAAGGCCGCCGACCTCCTGCTCGACCATGCCGCCACCTTCGACGGCCCCTTCCCGTTCGGCACGGTCATGCGAGTGGCCGGACTTCCCGACGACGACGCCCTCGACGCGCTCGACGAGGTCCTCGCCGCCGGTCTGGTCGAGCCCGACCTGACACCGGACCGCTACCGGTTCGGGCACGCACTGGTCCGGCAGGCGGTCCTCGTCGGGCTCAACCCTTCGCGTCGACTGCGGCTGCACCGCAGGCTGGCCGAGGGCCTGGCCGCCGAGCGGTCGTCGGGCTCGTCCGGGGTCGGTGCGGGCGAGGTCGCGGCGCAGTACCACGCGAGCGCCGCCCTTCCGGGCGCGGGCGCAGGTGTCGGACAGGCGATCGAGGCGGCCGACGAGGCGGAGGCGGCCGCGGCGCACCAGGAGGCGGCCCGCTTCCTCGCGATGGCGATCGATCTGGCAGACCCGGACGACCACCGGCGGACCGCTGTCGTCGCGCGGCTGGGCCTGGCCCGGGCGTGGACCGGAGACTTCGACGCGGCGGTCGAGACCGCGAGCGAGGCGGCCGAACGGCTCGCGGCGGACGACCCGCCGGCCGCAGCCGCCTACCTCGCCACGGTGGCATCTGCTCTGGCCAGTGCGGACAGCGACGAGCACGCCTGGCGTCTTGCCGTCCGCGGGCTGCGGCTGACGGACGGGCGCCGCGACGCGGTCTGGGCCTCGCTGATGGTGCACGACCTGGACCGCCGCGAAGCCGCTGACCCGGCCTTCCCCGGGATCACGCTCGACCACCCCGACCGGCGCGAGGCGCTGCGGATCCTGCTCGCCGAGAGAGGGTCGGCCGATCGCCCTGACCTCGCGCGGCTCGCGGTGGCGGCGACCTACGGCCGGCGCGACCGCATCCCGGACGCCTTCGCCGCGGACCCGACCGTCCGGCTCCTCGTGCTCGGTGACCTGCACGGCGCCGTCCCGTTGATCGAGGACGCCATCGCCGCGGCCCACGAGCGGGGCCGGCTCGCCCTGGAGAGCTACCACCGGACCCTGCTGGCGCGGGCCCACGCTGCGCTCGGCCGGATCGAGGACGGGCGTTCCGGCCTGGCCGAGGCGCGCGCACTCGGCGTGCGGTCCGGCTCTCCCGGCTGGGGTTGGCAGCGGATCCACGACATCGGGACGCTCGACGCGATCGCCCACGTCACCGACGTCGGCTGGACCGACGTGCTGGCGCAGCTCGACCAGGCCTACGCCGCGGCGAACGGGCCGGGCCGGCGGCTGGAGGCCTCGGCGAGCGCCTGCGGTGCGAAGGCGGCCGCGCGCCTGGGCCGCACGGACGAGGCACTGCGCCGCTACGCGCGGGTGCTCCCGGGGCTGCGGCGCGCTCCGGCCTGGGCCATGAACCACCTGCGGACGCTGAGCGACGCCGTCGAGACGCTGTGGCTCGTCGCCGGGCCCGGCCTGCACCACCATCCCGACGTCCCGGTGCTCGACCGGGTCGCCCGCGAGACGGCCCTGCCCGCCGACTTCCGGTTCCCGATGATGGACATCCATCTCACCCTGGCCCGGCTGGCCGCACTCGACGGACGGGCCGCCGAGGCGACGCGTCTCCTCGACCGGGCCCGGTCCGGGCTCGAGGAGCGGGGCGCCCGGCCGCTCCAGGCGATCGTCGATCTCGACGCGGCCCTCGTGGCCCGGTACGCCGGCCGAACCGACGAGGCCCACCGCCTCACGGCGTCCGCGGTGGCCGTGTTCGAGGAGCTCGGCATGACCGGCTGGGTCCGCCGTGCCGACCGACGACCCGCGTGAGCCCGCGGTGACCGCGGCGATACCGCGCCGGAGCAGCATGACGCCTCCGATCCACACGGAGGTGCGGGATGACCGCTGTCAGCAGTGCCGAGGCCCCTACGGTCATCGACGGCGGTGGGGTCGAACTCAAGGGCCACGAGATCGGCGGCGACATGACGGTCGGATTCGTCCGGCTGCCGCGGGGCACCGACCTCGGTCCCGCTCTCGTGGGCCTGCCCGGTGACCTGTGCCCGTGCCCGCACTGGGGCTACGTCCTCTCCGGACGGCTCGAGGTGCGCTCCGAGGACGGCGCCGAGCTGGTCACGGCCGGCCAGGCCTTCTACTGGTCACCGGGCCACGCGCCGATCGCGCTGGAGGACACCGAGTACGTCGACTTCTCGCCGACCCGGGAACTCGCCCCGGTCGTCGCCCACCTCACCCGCCCCGCCGGCTGACGGCGGAGCCGCGGTCCGCCAGGCAGCCATCACCCGTTCGCCCTGCTCGAGGAGGCCGGCCATGAACCCTGCTTCCGGGCAGCCGACGGTCATCGTGCTCGGTGCGCCGGTCACACCCACGAGCAGCGGCTCCGACGGACGGCTCGCCCTGCACGATCAGTCCGAGCTGCGCGGCGCCGCCCGTCACGCGCGACTCGTGCTCCCCGGGACGATCGGGGAGGTCATCGCCCGGGAGCTCACCGCCTACGCGGACTTCGGGCGGCGCTTCCAGAGCGACCCCCTGATCGATCGACTCGCCCAGCAGGTCCTGGCCATACGTCCGTCCGAACCCGGCTCCCCCTGAGCACTCCCACCCGTACGTGATGGTGGAACGGCCGGCGGATACCCGGCTCGGGCCCGAACACCGGCCTCGGTCCGACGAGTGGGTCACCGAGCCGGGCGAGGCTGCGAGGGCTGCCGGGCGATTGGCTCTCCGGAGGAGGGGAACGCCCCCGCCGAACCGACATGCCGCGGGAGGCGCGAATGAGCAAGGACCAGTTCACCCGGCAGGACCCGACCGAGCAGCACGCCGCTCCGGGCAGCGGCGACCGTACCGTCGAGTGGCCGGGTCGCACCGCCGACATGGACGTGCGGCCCGACCACGGTGAGGAGACCTACCGCGGGTCCGGACGTCTCGAGGGGAAGAAGGCGGTGATCACCGGCGGCGACTCCGGGATCGGCCGCGCCGTCGCGATCGCGTTCGCGCGCGAGGGTGCCGACGTGCTCCTGACCCACCTCGAGGAGGAGAAGGACGACGCCGAGGAGACCGCCCGTTGGGTGCGGGAGGCAGGCCGCACGGTGGTCACGATGTCCACCGACCTGCGCGAGGAGCAGAACTGCCGGGAGGTCGTGGAGCGGGCGGTGGCCGAGCTCGGCGGGATCGACGTGCTGGTGAGCAACGCCGCCTACCAGATGTCGCAGGACGGGGGCATCGACGACATCACCACCGAGCAGTTCGACCGGGTGATGAAGACCAACGTCTACGCGTTGTTCTGGCTCGCCAAGGCCGCAGTCCCGCACATGGCACCCGGCTCCTCGGTCATCGCGACCACGTCGGTGCAGGCCTTCCAGCCCTCCCCGCACCTGCTCGACTACGCCACCTCGAAGGCGGCGATCGTGAACTTCGTCAAGGGCCTGGGGCACAACCTCACCGACCGCGGGATCCGGGCCAACGCCGTGGCGCCGGGACCGGTCTGGACCCCACTGATCCCGGCGACGATGGACGAGAAGAAGCTCGACTCGTTCGGCGCGCAAGCCCCCCTGGGCCGCGCCGCACAGCCCGCCGAGCTGGCGCCGTTCTACGTGTTCCTCGCCTCGCAGGAGTCGAGCTACATGACCTCGGAGGTCCTGGGGGTCACCGGAGGCTCACCGATCACCTGACCGCCGCTGACCCGGGCGCACGGCGGGCCGCGGGGAACAGTACGGCCTCCTCGGCGAAGGCGTCCTCGGCGGCGAAGGGAGGATCGTGCCTGGATGCGAGACGATCGTGCCGAGAGTGCTACGCTCCCGGCCCCGATCAGGCACGACGAAAGCGCGGATGTGACGGCGACCGACAAGTCGGCCAGCAGAGTGCGGCCGTTGAGCAGCGCGTTGAGCACCCTTCGCGTCCTGGAGGAGGTCGCTGCACGTCAGCCCATCGGTGTCTCCGAGCTCGCGCGGGTCACGGCCATGCCGAAGAGCTCGGTCCAGCGCTGCCTGGTCACCCTCCAGCAGGCCGGCTGGCTGCGGATCGTCGACGCCGACCGCACCCGGTGGGGCGTGACGATGAAGGCGCTCACCATCGGGCTGCGGGGCACCGGCGAACAGGACCTGCGCGACCTCGCCCGGCCGGTGGTCAAGCGCCTCGCGGCGGAGACCGACGAGACCGTCCACTTCTCGCTGCGGGACGGTGACGACATCATCGTCATCGCGCGCGAGGACAGCACCCACGTCGTCCGGGTGTTCATCGAGGTCGGCAGCCGGGTCCCGTTGCGGGCCTCGTCTGCCGGCCTCGCGATCCTCGCCGGGCTCGACCCGGCCGAGGTCGGCGAGGTGCTCAGGCATCCGGTCGAGAACTTCGCCGAGCCCGTCCCGAGCTCGGAGGAGCTGCGCAAGGAGATCGCGCGGACCGCCGAGCGAGGCTACGCGCTCAACGGGTCCGCATGGTTCCGGCCGCACGTGACCTCCCTCGGCGCCGCGGTCACCAATGCAGCGGGACGGCCCTTCGCGGCGCTGACCCTGGCGATCCCGGAGATGCGCTTCGCTCCCGCGGACGAGGAGCGGCTGGGGCGGTTGACCGTGGCGGCGGCCGAGGAGATCAGCGAGCTGATCTCCTCGGCCTGACCGGTCAGAAGGCGCGGTGGTACTGCCGGGGCCAGGACTCGATCGGGTCGGAGCCCCTGGCACGCAACGCCCAGTAGGGATCGCGCAGCAGCGCGCGGCCGACGAACACGGCGTCGACCAGCCCGGGCACCGCCTCGTCCAGGTGGGCGGCCTCGAAGACCAATCCGGAGGCGGCGGTTCGCATCCCGGCCGTGCGGAACAGTGGTCCGTACCGTGCGTTGTGCAGGGGCGCGGTGAGCCTGAGGGACTCGGGGACGAGCGCCCCGGAGGAGAGGTCGACCATGTCGACGCCGCTCGTGCCCAACCGGGTGGCGACGGTGGTCATGTCGTCGGTCGTGAGTCCGCCCTCGAGCAGGTCCTCGGCCGGAAGACGCACGACGAGCGGCTTGTCCTCCGGCCACCCGGAGCGCAGGGCGCGCACCATCTCCAGCGGGAACCGCATCCGGTCCTGGAGGTCTCCGCCCCATCCGTCGGTGCGCCGGTTGGCCAGCGGCGAGAGGAACTCGTGGAACAGGTAGCCGTTGGCACCGTGCAGCTCCAGCAGGCGGTACCCGGCGCGGTGGGCACCACGCGCCGCCCGTTCGAGGTCCTCGAGCAGCCTCGTCCCGTCCGTGGTCGACATCTCGCGAGGCACGGCGAGTCCGGCGAACGGCACCGCGGATGGCGCGAGCGGCTGCCAGCCGCCCTCGCGTGGCGGGACCGCGCTGCGGGTCCCGGCGTTGTCCCACGGCACGCCGTGCGAGCTCTTCCGTCCGGCGACGCCGAGCTGGACCGCAGGCACCGACCCGACCGTCGCGATGACCTCCACGAGCCTGCGGTGCCCCGCCACCTGCTGCTCGTTCCACAGCCCGAGGTCCCGAGCGGTGGTGCGCATGTCCGGTGCGACGGCGGTGCACTCGACCATCACCATGCCGACTCCACCCGCCGCGCGCGCTCCGTAGTGCGCGAGGTGCCAGTCGGTCGGGACGCCGTCGCCGTCCGCCGAGTACTGGCACATGGGGGAGAGCCACACCCGGTTGGGCAGCGTCACGTCCCGCAGGTGCAGCGGGGTCCACGCCGTCATGCTGTCGTCCTCGACGCCAGCAGGAGCTTCGCGGTCTCCTCGGGCTGCTCGAGCAGGAAGTGGTGGCTGCCCAGGTCGTGGACGACGAAGTCGATCCGGTCCCCGTACCGTTCGGTGGCGGCGGGATCGAGCAGTCCCCGCACCGCGAGCGTCGCCACCGCGTGGGGGACGGCGGCCAGGGCCTCGTCCATGTCCCAACGCAGCATCTCCGCGAGGGCGCTGATGCCGACGGCGGGCGCGAGTCTCGACGCCTTCGCGAAGATCGCCTCGCCGAACTCCGGATCGGTGTCGGGTACCGAGCCCATGACGACGAGGCTGCGCACGCCCGTGGCGAAGTCGTCCTCGAAGGTCTGCAGCAGCCCGCGCGCCGCGCCGTCGTCGATCGCGGGGTAGAGCCCGAGGTAGTGGAACGAGTCCAGGCCGATGATCTGCGTGACCACCTCGGGGTGCTGGCGCGCCAGCTCCAGTGCCACCGCCCCGCCGAGGGAGTGCCCGACGACGGCGCACCGCTCGACCGACTCGGCCTCGAGCACCGCCGCGACGTCCCGGGCGAACTCCGCCATCGTCCAGTCGGTGCGGGCGGAGGTGGAGTCGCCGTGCCCGGCGAGGTCCACGGTGATCACCCGGTGGTCGGCGGGGAGGAACGCCGCGACGGGGGCGAAGTCCGTCCGCCGGCATCCCCAGCCGTGGACGTACACCCAGGTCGGCCCCTCCGTCGAGCCGCCGACCGTGTAGCTGATCGTCGTGTCCCCGGCGCGGGACACCGTGCGGACGGATTCCTCGACGCTGGTCATGGCCACCTCACCCTGTCGTGTCGCAGTAATGCACGGCGTATCGAATGACGGCACGTTAGGACGCGCACCGCGGAGCGTCAACCGGCGTCGGTGACAGCTGGGTGGCCGCGCCCTTGGGCGCTCCGAAGTGGACGAACCCGTCGCCGTCCACCCGGACCGACGGGTCGAGCTCGCGCGAGGACTCCTCGACGAGCGCGCGGATCCGGCGGGCGGCCTGCGGATCGGCGAGGTGCGGCTCGCCCGCGGCGTCGAGGGTGATCGGGGTGATCCGCAGGCCCGGCGCCCCTGCTGCGGGCAGGTCCACCTCGAAGACGGCGCTGTCGAACCACGGCGTCCCCTCGAACAGGCGCGACGCCCGGTAGGGCAGTCCGAAGAAGGTGTCCGGCTGCTGCACCTCGCCCGTGTGGAACAGGAAGTTGCCGAGCGAGTACAGGATCAGGCCGTCGTTCCAGCGTTCGACGGGGTGCAGGCAGTGCGGATGGGTGCCCGCGACGACGTCCGCCCCCGCGTCGACGAGGCGGCGGCCGAGGTCCTGCTGGTACTGGGCCAACGGCCCCTGGTTCGGCGGGAGGTAGGCGAACGGGACGCCCCAGTGCAGGCAGACCACGACCCGGTCGGCCTCCGTCCGCGCCGCCCGCACCCGCTGCTCGACGCGCCGGACGTCCGCCTCCTGGGCGGCGCTGCGCACGAACGGCGGTGTGCCGGGCTGCTCGTGGAGCAGTGTGCCGTCGAGGGCGAAGCTCTGGTCGACCCGCAGCGGCGCGACGCCCGGGCGGGTCGCCGTGGCGTTGGCGCCCGGCGGGAGCGTCGAGGAGAAGCTGAGCACGGCGAGCCGCTCGCCGGACGTCGTGCCGACGACGGTCGCAGCGTCCGCCTCGGCGAGTGTCGAGCCACCCCCGGCGTGCCGGATCCCCGCGCCGTCCAGTGCGGCGAGCGTGCTGAGCAGGCCTTCGGGCCCGTGGTCGAGGGCGTGGTTCGTGGCGAGCGAGACGACGTCCAGTCCCAGGTCGCGCAACGGCTGCGCGGTCCAGGTGGGGAGTCGGAGCGTCATCTCCTTCTCGGTCGGGTGGTCGGTGTCCACGAGCGGGGCCTCCAGGTTGGCGATCACGACGTCTCCGGCCAGGGCCGGCCTGTCCGGGCGAGCGGCCGGCTCTCGGGCCAGGACGGTGTCGCCGACGAGAACGATCTTCATGTACGTCTCCGAAACGAGCGGGCGGTTGACTGCCGAGGAAAGCGTGCCGCAAAGTAGCACTGCCGTGCCGCAATGATGAACACGACGACCGAGCCCTCGGAGGCGAGACCCGCGATGCCACCCACCCGCTACAGCGGATACCAGTCCTTCTCCTACCTGCAGGCCGGAACCGACTACGACGAGTTCGAGCCCTCGGCGGACGTCGACCGGCTCCCGGCGCACGACCTCGGACTGACCGCGGGCGAATCGGCCCGCACCGAACGGCTGCTCGCCGAGAACATCGTCGTCTCCCTGCACGACCACCCGGTCCGGCTGCCCCGGCACGCGCGGACCGAACTGCTGGAGTGGAACCGCGGAGCGCGGCTGGCCTACGGCTACGAGGGTCTGAGCCGGTCCGGTCTCGACGCGGTGTTCGACAACCTGGGCTGGGGTGCGTGCGAGTCGCGCAACGGCTGGAAGTGGGACGACGTCATCACCGACCTGGGGATGCGGTTCTGCGACTTCGCCCACCAGGACTACGTGATCCGGGCGGAGTCGGTCGCGGACATCCGGCGGGCCCACGCCCAGGGGCGCCTCGCCGTCGTCGCAGGCCTGGAGGGTGCGGCGCTGATCGAGAACGAGGTCGACCGGCTCGACGTCCTCCACGGGCTCGGGGTGCGGCAGATCGGCGTCGCCTACAGCGACGCGAACGCCCTCGGGAGCGGCCTGCGCGAGCACGGCGACGGCGGCCTCACCGGGCTCGGTCGCCGCGCCGTGCGGCGGATGAACCAGCTCGGAATGGCCATCGACGTGTCCCACTCCGGGGACCGGACCGCGCTGGAGGTGATCGAGGCGAGCGAGCGCCCGGTCCTCATCACCCACGCCGGGGCGCGGGCGGTCTGGGACACCCCGCGGATGAAGCCCGACGAGGTCATCCGCGCCTGCGCCGAGTCCGGTGGCGTCATCGGGATCGAGGCCGCCCCGTACACCACCCTGAGCACCGCGCACCGCGCGCACAGCATCGAGTCGGTGATGGACCACTTCCGGTACTGCGTGGACCTGGTCGGCATCGAACACGTGGCCTTCGGGCCGGACACCTTCTTCGGTGACCACCTCGACATGCACCACGTGATGAGCGCGAAGTGGGGCGTCGAGGACACCATCCGCTCCGGTCCGGAGTTCGAGCCGGTCGAGTCGGTCGCCGGGCTGGAGAACCCCGGGGAGTGCTTCCGCAACATCACCGGGTGGCTGGTCAAGCACGGCTACCCGGACGACGAGATAGCCGCCGTGATCGGCGGGAACGTCCTGCGGGTGCTGGAGAAGATCTGGTGAGCGGGCCCGTGAGGCGGAGCCGGGTCCTGCCCGCCGCGATGGTCGGCCACGGCGTCGAGTCCTACGACTTCGTCATCTACGGCGCCTCGGCGACGATCATCGCGAAACACTTCTTCCCGGCGGGCGACCCGACGCTCGCCATCATGTCCTCCCTCGCCGTGTACGGCCTCGCCTTCGTGGTGCGACCGCTCGGCGCCGCGATCTTCGGCAGCATCGGCGACCGGCTCGGCCGGCGCACGGCGCTGTCGACGGTGGTGCTGATCATGGCCGTCTCGACGGCGGCGATCGCGGTGCTGCCCGGCTACGGCTCCGTGGGGATCCTCGCCCCGGTCCTGCTCCTGGTCTGTCGGCTGGGACAGGGGATCTCGATGGGAGCCGAGTACACGAGTGCGGCCTCCTACGTCATGGAACAGGCGCCGTCGGGCAGGCGCGGGCTGTGGCTCAGCGCCGTCGGTAGCGCGACCTACGTCGGTTCGGCGCTGGCCGCGTTCGCGCTCCTGGCGCTGCGGCTGATCTCCGAGCCGGCGTACGAGGACTGGAGCTGGCGGCTCGCGTTCCTCGCGGGCGGGCTGATGGCGCTCGTCGGGCTCTACATGCGGCTGAAGCTGGACGAGACGACGACCTTCCGGGAGCTGGAGTCCGCGGGGGAGACGGCGGCGCGACCGATCCGCGACACCTTCCGCAACTGGCGGGTGTTCCTGCTGCTCTTCACGCTGTTCGCCCTGCTCGCGGTCGTGGTGCACAACCTGCTCGGCTACCTCCCCACCTACCTGACCACGACCGGCGGCGTCCCCGCAGGAACGGTGCTGGTCTCGGGTGGGGTCGCGCTGCTGGTGTGCGCGGCGCTCTGCGTGCCGGCGGGGCTGGTGGCCGACCGGCTCGGGCGCAAACCGGTGCTCGTCGCCGGCGTCGCGGTCGCCGTCGTCGGGTCGCTGCCCGCGTACCTGCTGGCGAGCGGGGGGACCCTGGCGACCACGCTCGCGACCCAGGTCCTCCTGGTGATCCCGGCGGCGCTCGTCACCGTGGGAGCGACGGTCGTCGCGGTCGAGCTGGTCTCGGCGCGGATCCGGGCCACGAGCACCGCACTGGCCTACAACGTCGCCTACGCGATCTTCGGCGGCACCGCCCCGCTGCTCGGGGCGCTGCTCACCGGGTGGTTCGGGCGGCTCGCCCCGGGCGGTTACATCACCGCACTCGCGCTGGTCGCACTGGTGGTCGTGGTCGTCGCCCTGCCGGAGACGCTGCGGCGCACCCGCGCGGACGAGCCCACGGTCCAGGAGGTCGCGTGACGTCCGGGGCCGTTCGGGAGCGGATCGCGGCCGAGTTCGCCCGCCACGAGGCGGCAGTCGTCGACCTCTCGAACCGGATTGGGGCGGATCCCGAGGTCGCGTTCGAGGAGTACCGGACGGCGGCGGCCGTCGTCGAGCTGCTGCGGGCGCACGGCGGGTTCGTGATCGAGGGGAAGGTCGCGGGTCTCGCCACCGCCTTCACCGCCACGGCGGGCTCCGGATCCCTCGCCATCGGGCTGTGCGCCGAGCTCGACGCACTGCCCGGGATCGGCCACGGCTGCGCGCACAACGTCATCACCGGCACATCGGTTGCAGCGGCGCTCGCACTCGCCCCCTTCGCGGACGAGCTGGACCTGACGATCCGGCTCCTCGGGACACCCGCTGAGGAGGTGCTGGCAGGCAAGGCGATCATGCTGCGGAAGGGGGCGTTCGACGGCCTGCACGCCGCGATGATGATGCACCCGACGCTCAAGGACATGGCCACGCCGCACATCCGCGCGGTCCGGCACTGGTCGATCTCGTACCGCGGGCGCACGGCCCACGCCTCCCGGCCCTTCGAGGCCCTCAACGCCGCGGACGCCGTGACGATCGCGCAGGTGGCGATCGGGTTGCTGCGCCAACAGAAGCGGGATGCCGACCGCGTGCACACCTGGGTCAAGGAGGCGGGCACCGCTGTCAACGTCATCCCCGGCGCCGCGACCGTCGAGTGCATGGTCAGGGCCGACACCCTCGCCGACGTCGACCTGCTCTGGCCGCGGGTGCGCGCCTGCTTCGAAGCCGGGGCGCTGGCGGCGGGCGTGACGATCGAGGTCACCGAGATCGCCGCCGCCAACGGCTTCCGGCACGACGGCGATCTGGCCGGGCTCTTCCAGGCCAACGCGGAGTCGCTCGGCCGCACCTTCCCCGACCACGAAGACCGCTCGCTGGGATCGACGGACATGGCCGAGGTGTCGGTCCACATGCCGGCCATCCACCCGGTCCTGTCCTTCGACTCACCGCCCGAGGACGGCAACCACACCGCCGCGTTCGCCCGCACCGCCGCAGGCCCCGAGGGTGCGCGGGCGATCCACGACGGCGGGCTCGCACTCGCCTGGACGATCGCCGACGCAGCACAGGACGGTGCACTCCGGCGCCGGCTGACCGGGTCGGGGCCCTTCGTGTGGCCGTCGACGAGTGGCTGACCGGCATCTCATCGCGGCCCGCACCCAGTACAGCGCCATGTCGACGCCGACCTGCCCAACACCAGTGAGGAGATGGCCGTGACCAGGACGACGACCCACGAGCACACGCCCTACCACCCCGGTACTGTCGAGGCCCTGCGCTTCCACACCGCGACCGCGGCCTTCCGCGACGGCACCGACTCCCCGCGCGAGTACCTCGAGCGGTGCCTGACGACGATCGCGGAGCGCGAACCGGTCGTGCGGGCATGGGTCGTGCTGAACGAGAAGGCGGCGCGGCAGCAGGCCGACGCCAGCACCGAGCGCTGGCGCAGGGGTGAGCCCCTGTCGCCCGTCGACGGCCTGCCGATCGGCATCAAGGACCTGTTGGAGACCCGCGACATGCCCACACAGATGGGGTGTGCCGCCTTCGCGGGCAACTTCCCGAAACGGGACAACGCCGCCGTGTGGGCGCTGCGCCGAGCCGGGGCGGTCATCGTCGGGAAGACGGTGACCACGGAGCTGGGCGGCCCGGAGCCCAGCCCCACGACGAACCCGTTCGACCCGCGGCGTACCCCGGGCGGCTCGTCGTCCGGGTCCGGTGCCGCGGTCGGAGCGCGAATGGTGCCGGCGACGATCGCGACCCAGACCGGCGGTTCACTGATGAGGCCGGCGAGCTTCAACGGCGTCTGGGGACTCAAACCGTCCCAAGGCGCCATCAACCGCGGCGAGCGGCAGACCGCGAGCATGACCACCCACGGCGTGCACGCCGGCTCCGCAGAGGACATGTGGCTGGTCGCCGTCGCGATCGCCTCACGCGCCGGGGGCGACCCCGGCAGACCCGCTCTGCACGGCCCCGCCACACCGCCGCCGGGCCGCATACCGAGCACGGTCGCGGTGATCGAGACCGAGGCCTGGGCGCGCCTGGACCCGGTGAGCCGCAGTGCGTTCGAGCAGGTCGTCGCCCAGGTCGAGGCGGCAGGAGTGTCGATCCTGCGCCGCCGCGACGACGCCGTCGTCGAGCGGTTCGAGCAGGCCCTCGTCGGCGTGACCGACCTCGGCAGCGAGATCCTCGCCTGGGAGCACTCATGGGCGTTCCGAGACCTCGCCACGGACCGTCCCGACGACTTCAGCGCCCGGGTCAAGCGGTTCTTCTTCGACACCGCCGACCGTCTCGGCGCAGCAGGCTACGAGGAGGCCCTCCGCACCCGCGCGGCGGTGACGGCGACCTACGCGCTCCTCGGAACCAGGGTCGACGCCGTTCTGCTCCCGACCTCGAGCGGACCGGCACCGGTCCGGTCCGGGGACGTGCCGGGAGAGCCACCGGTCCGCTGGCCCACGGGGGATCCGGGGTTCAACTTCCCGAGCTCGCTCCTGGGCGCGCCCGCGGTGAACGTCCCGCTCATGGCCGTCGGGGGCCTCCCCTTCGGCCTGCAGGTCATGGGCCAGCCCGGGACGGATGCCCGAACCGTCGCGATCGCCCGCTGGATGGGCGAGAACCTCGTCCCGGTCGGCGTCTGACCACGACCGCCGACGCGCGCCTCGACGGAGAACTCGCCGCCGGTCACGAGGTCGGCGTCGAGCAGCAGCCGTGCGGGCGTGCCGGACCGACGTCCGACCGCTCCAGGCCCGCTGCTGCTCACCGCGGGGCGCCGCCGTAGGGGACGGTGAGGATCTCCATGGCGTGGCCGTTGGGATCGGCGAAGTAGGTTCCGCGGCCGCCGTCGTTGTGGTTGATCTCCCCGGGGCGGGCGAACCCGGGATCGGCGTAGTGGGTGACACCGGCCTGCTGGAGCCGGGCGAAGATCGCGTCGAACTCGTCCTCGGTGACCAGGAAGGCGTAGTGCTGGGGCGTGATCTGCTCCGGGTCGGTGTCCATGTAGTCCAGGGCGACACCGTTGCTGGTCTCCACCGGGACGAACGGGCCGTACTGCGGGCTGACGGACAGGCCCAGCAGGTCCGCCAGCCAGCGCGCGGCGGCGTGCTTGTCCCGCGCGGCGACGATGGTGTGGTTGAGCTCGACGGGCATGGCATCTCCTCGGCGGTGTCGGCGCAGTCGGTCCGGTGGGCTCGGATGCGGTCGGAGCTGCGCCGGAGGTGGTCGGCGGTCGGAGAAGGAAGCAGGGTAGTAGGTCCGGCCCCCGGTATCGAGTCCGACGGATGCCCGATCCTCCGAGCGCTCGCCGCGGGCGGAAGTCCTCGGATCCAGGTCACAGTCGTCCGCGGGGTCGTCGGGTGAGACTCCGGCACCTGACGGCAGCACGACCCCGGGTACCGCCCACCGGCTCGAGATTGGCTCACGTATGAAGATCGGTCTGCAGGTCTCTGACTTCACCTGGCCGGGCGGCGCGCCCACGCTCGCCGCGGACCTGCGGCGGGTCGCGGTGGCCGCCGAGGAGGCCGGGTTCGCGCGCGTGGCCGTGGCGGACCACCTGTGGCAGATCCCCGCGAACGGTGGGCCGGAGAGCGCGATGCTCGAGGCCTACACGACGCTCGGCTACCTCGCGGCGTGCACGTCCCGGGTCGAGCTCCTCACCTGGGTCACGGCGGCGACCTACCGCGCGCCCGCGCTGCTCGCGAAGTGCGTCAGCACGCTGGACGTGCTCAGCGGGGGGCGCGCATGGCTGGGCATCGGGGCGGGGTGGTTCGAGGAGGAGGCCCACGGGCTCGAGCTGCCGTTCCCGCCGACGGCCGAGCGCTTCGCGCGGCTGGAGGAGACCCTGCGGATCTGCCGGCAGATGTGGTCGGACGAGGACAAGCGTTTCGACGGCGAGCACTTCACCCTCGAACGCACCCTCGACTCGCCGGGGCCCCTGCGGCGTCCGCCGATCCTGGTCGCGGGCGGCGGCGAGCGGAAGACGTTGCGGCTTGTCGCGCAGTACGCGCAGGCCTGCAACCTGTTCGCGACGCCCGAGCTGGAGCGCAAGCTCGACGTCCTGCGCGAGCACTGCGCGGCCGTCGGGCGCGACTACGACGACATCGAGAAGACCGTGGTCCTCCCCATGGACCCCGGGCCGGCGGGCGAGAACGTCGAGGCGATCCTCGGCGAGCTGCAGCGGTTGGCCGCGCTGGGGATCGCCCACGCGCACACCAGGGTGCTGCGCGCGGCGGAGATCGCGCCGCTGGAGCTCTTCGGCGACCGGATCATTCCGGAGGCCGCCCGTTTCTGAGCGCACCTGGGTCACAGACCCGGGGTCCGGGTCGCAGCAGCATGGTCGCCAGCGCGAGCAGGAGGGGCATCGACGTGGATGCGACACAGATCAGGGTGGAGACGTCGGACGGGGTCCGGCTGCACGTGACCGACAGCGGGCGCGGGGCCCCGGTCCTCTTCCTCCACGAGTACGCCGGCGACCACCGGAGCTGGGCCCGGCAGGTCGCCGACCTCGGCACCGACCACCGCTGCCTCACCTACGCCGCACGCGGCTACCTGCCGTCGGACGTGCCGACCACCCCGTCGGCCTACTCGTGGCAGCGGGCCGTGGCGGACGCCGTGGACGTGCTCGACGCCCTCGACGTCGACAGCGCCCACGTCGTCGGGCTCTCGATGGGCGGGTACACCGCCGTGCAGCTGGGGCTGCACCACCCGGACCGGGTGCGGTCGATCCTGGCGGCGAGCGTCGGGTCCGGCTCCGATCCGGCGACGAGGGAGGCCTACCTCGCCGAGACCCGCGTCGTCGCGGAGCAGCTCCGCTCCCGCGGCGCGGCCTTCGTCGGCAGGCGGATGGCCGAGGGCCCCAGCCGGGTGCAGCTGAAGGCACGCGACCTGCCCGCGTGGCAGGGGATGGTCGACCAGTTCGCCGAGCACTCCGTCGAGGGGCTGGCGCACACCATCGTCGAGGTCCAGGGGCGGCGCCCCGCGCTGCACGACCTGACGGCCGAGCTCGGCGCGCTCAGGGTGCCCCTGTTCGTCGTCACGGGGGACGAGGACGAGGCCTGCCTGTCCACCGGGCTGCTGCTCAAGCGGACCGTGCCGGCGTGCGGGCTGGCTGTGCTGCCGAACAGCGGGCACGTGCCGAACCTGGAGGACCCCGGGCTGTTCGACGACCTCGTCCGCCGCTTCGTGCGGAGCGTGGGGGCGGGCACGTGGCCCGAGCGGGACCCCAGGTCGAAGGCCACCTTGCAGTTCGACCTCGATCGGGCCGAGTCTGTTGCCGGGTAGCGGCCTCGTCGGGAGGGGCACCGTGCCCGGGGACGACAGGGTGCTCAGGGACGAGGCGAGGCGAGGGATGAGCGCGTCGGCGGCGGCGGTGGAGGCGTGGTCGAAGAGCTTCCTCTCCGGGCAGGACCCGGAGATCCGGGACGCGCTCCTGGGGGACAGCCGGATCGTGACCTACCCCGCCGGGGTGTGCATCTGCCGGGCGACCGAGGGCGACTACCTGGTCGCGCTGATCCACAGTGGCCGGATCCGCGCGCAGATCACCTCCTGGGACGGGCGCGAGGTCACCACGCGGTACATGACGGTCGGCCAGATCACCGCGGTCCCGGCCATGCTCACGAACGGCGCCCCCGCGTCGCTGCACGCGGTCACCACCTGCGAGGTCTCCCTGCTGAACCCGAACACCTTCCGGCGCCTCATGCGGACGCACGCCGCGCTCAGCTACCAGGTCGCCGTGTACCTCGCGGAGTCGACCTACGAGACCGTGGCCTACTTCGAGGACAACCTGTTCGGGTCCGTCCAGCAGCGGGTGAGCAGGCACCTGCTGGAGATGGCCACCCCGACGGTCAAGGGGCTGCTCGTGCAGACGGACCAGGCGGAGCTCGCGAGCGCCATCGGCTCGGTGCGGGAGGTCGTGGCCCGCGCGCTGAAGAAGCTGAGCGACACGGGTGCGATCCGTCGCTCGCGGCGGCAGATCTGGATCGAGGACCCGGGGCTCCTGCGGTCGCTCGCGTCGACGCCGCTGGGCGGCTGGGGCGGGGTGCGGGACGAGTGAGCCCGTACCCCGTCGACGAGGACCTGGTCGCGTCCGTCGCCGCGCTGCCGCATGTGGACCGCACGGACGTGGCGGCGGCCCGCCGGATCGCGGCGAGCCGGGTGCCGCCGCGCCCCGCCGCGGAGGCGGGCGTGACCGTCGAGGACCACACCTGCACGGGAGCCGACGGGTACGCCGTCCCGTTGCGGGTGTACCGGCCGGACCGCCCCCGCGGCCCCGGCGCCGTTCTCCACGTGCACGGCGGAGGCTTCATCCTCGGCGACCTCGACGCGGCCCATCCGCGGAACGTGGAGATCGCGCGTGAGGTCGGGGTGGTCGTGGTCTCGGTGGGTTACCGGCTGGCGCCGGAGTGGCCCTTCCCCACGCCGGTCGAGGACGTCCACAGCGGACTCGTCTGGCTGCACGAGCACGCCGGCGAGCTGGGGGTCGACCCCGCGCTCGTCGTCGTGCACGGGGTGAGCGCGGGCGGTGCCCTGGCCACCGCGACGGCGCTGTGGGCCCGGGACCGGGGCGGGCCGCCGGTCCGCTTCCTGTTCCTCGCCTCGCCGGTGCTCGACGATCGTCTCGCCACCGCCAGCAGCAGGAGGTTCACCGACACCCCTGCGCTGACCCGGCGCGACGTGGAGGTCTGCTGGTCCGCCTATCTCGGGCCGGTCGAGCGGGGCACCGCCGAGGTGCCGGTCCTCGCCGCGCCCGGGCGGTCCGCGGACCTGGCGGGACTGCCGCCCACCTACGTCTCGGTGGCCGAGTTCGATCCCCTGCGCGACGAGGCGATCGACTTCGCGCGGTCGCTGCTGGCCGCCGCCGTCGGTGTGGAGCTGCACCTGTTCCCCGGCACGTACCACGGGTCCCTGGGGGTCCGGGGCGCCGCGGTGAGCGAACGTCAACTGGTGGAGGAGATCGCCGTGCTGAGGCGTGTCGTGAGAGGGGTGGGCTCGGGTGCCTGACTTCCTGAGCGGGGTCCGGGTCCTGGACATCACGGGTGCCCTGGCCGGCCCCTACTGCACCACGATCCTGTCCGACCTCGGTGCCGAGGTCGTCAAGGTGGAGCCGGTGGAGGGCGACTCGCTCCGGCGCCGGCTGGTCGGCGAGGAGCAGGTGCCGCTGCCGTTCGACCTGATCCACCGCAACAAGCGCAGCATCGCCGTGGACATCAAGACCGACCGCGGTCGGGACATCGTCAGGAGCCTGGCGACGCGGTCGGACGTGCTGGTCGAGAACTTCCGGGTCGGGGCGCTCGCGCGGCAGGGCCTGTCCTACGACGACCTCAAGGGCGACTGCCCGGACCTCGTCTACTGCTCGATCTCCGGATTCGGGCAGTTCGGACCGATGCGGGACGCGAAGGGGATCGACCTGGTCGCGCAGGCGTACGGCGGTCTGCTGAGCGTCACCGGGAGCACGAGTGGGGAGCGGGCGAAGGCCGGCTACCCCATCGGGGACCTCGGCACGGGGATGTGGGGGGCGATCGGTGTGCTCGCGGCCCTGAGCCGGGCGCGCGCCGGGCACGGGGGCGCCCACATCGACGTCTCGCTGGCGGACACGATCGCCGGATGGTCGCTGTGGGAGGTCGCCGACTTCGTCGGGACGGGGGAGGCGCCGGGGCCGCTGGGCACCGCGCACCGGCTCACCGCGCCGTACGAGGCCTTCACCTGCGGCGACGACGCGGTGCTCGTCATCGGAGCGACCGAGCGCTCGTGGAAGGACCTGTGCGCCGTGCTCGGGATCGACCTCGCCGGGGACGCCCGCTTCGAGGGCGAGTACGCGCGCTTCGTGCACCGCGAGGAGCTCGCCGCGCTGCTGCAGGCCCGGTTCGCCACCGCGCCGCGGGACTCCTGGATCGACCGGCTCCGAGCGGCCGGGGTGCCCTGCGGGCCGGTCAACGACATCCCGCAGATGCTCGACGACGCCCAGTACGCCGCGCGGGAGATGTTCCCGAGCGACGTCGCGCGGTTCGGGCACCGGCGCATCGTCAACACCCCGCTGATCGCCGACGGCGCCCCGCGGGCCCGCCGGCGGGCACCCGTCGTCGGGGAGGACACGGTGGTGCTGCTCGAGGAGATCGGGCTCGACGGCGCGGCGATCGAGGTCCTGCGGCATGACCACGTGGTCGGCGGATGACCGTCCGGCTCGACGCCCGGGACCGGGTCGCCTGGCTGACGATCGACAGACCGGCCAAGCGCAACGCCCTGACCGGGGAGATGTGGGCGATGCTGCACCGGCACCTCGACGCGCTCGACCGCACCCGCGACCTCGTCGCCGTCGTGCTGCGCGGTGCCGGCGGGAGCTTCTCGGCGGGCGCGGACCTGGCCGAGCTGCGGACCCCGGACCCCGAGTACGTCGGCGGGGTCCAGGAGCTGGCGGAGCGGACCGTCCTGCGGCTGCGGGACCTCGCCCCGCCGACGTTCGCCGAGATCGACGGCCCGTGCCTGGGGGCGGGCTGCAGCCTCGCCCTCGCCTGCGACGTGCGGATCTGCTCGCCCCGCGCGCGGTTCGGCATCCCCGCGCTGCGCCACGGCATCGTGTACGAACCGGTCCACGTGCAGCGCCTCGTGCAGGTCGTGGGGCCCGGTCCGGCCGGCCTCCTGCTCTACGGCGGTGAGGTCTGGACGGCGGAGGAGGCCACGGCCCACGGGCTGGTCGACCGGTGCAGCGAGGACACGTCCGAGGCGGTCGAACGGATCCTGACCGTCCTGCGCGGCGCGTCGACCGCGGCGGCCGGCGCGACGGCGGCGGCGATCCGGGCCGCGTCGGACACGGTGGCCTCGACCGCGACGACGACCACGGCGGTGGGGTAGCCCGTGGACCTGCAGTTGGGAGGCGCGCGAGCGATCGTGACGGGCGGATCGCGCGGCATCGGACTCGCCGTCGCCCGCGGGCTCGTCGCCGAAGGGGCCCGGGTCGCGCTCGTCGCCCGGGACGGGCAACGCCTCCGGGATGCCGCGCGCGGGCTCGCGACACCGGACGTCCTCGCGATCTCCACCGACACCACGGACGACATTTCGGTCCGCGCCATGGTGGACCGGGTCGCGGCCGAGTGGGGTGGCGTGGACGTGCTGGTCAACGCCGCGGCCGAGCCCTCCGCCGGGGCACCGCCGCCCCTCGCCGACCTCACCGACGGCGAGGTGGCGGCGGACTTCGACACCAAGGTCCTCGGCTACCTGAGGTGCGCCCGCGCGGTCGCCCCACACATGATCCGGCAGGGCTCGGGGCGGATCGTGAACGTCTCCGGGCTCAACGCCCGTCGCACCGGCTCGGTCTCCGGGACGATCCGCAACGTCGCCGTCGCGGCCCTCACCGCCAACCTCGCCGACGAGCTCGGCCCGCACGGCGTGAGTGCGACGGTGGTGCACCCCGGCCCGGTCGCGCCGAAACCGCCGCACCTGGCGGAGGCCACCAGCCTGCGCCGGCTCGTCACGACGGAGGAGGTCGCGACGGTCGTCGTGTTCCTCTGCTCGCCCCGGGCGGCCGCCGTGACCGGCGACGCCGTCGGCGTCGCGGGAGGGAACCGGGGCGCCGTCCACTACTGAGAAGGAGCCAACGATGGACTTCACCGGCAAGGTCGCGCTGGTCACCGGCGGCGGCAGCGGGATCGGGCGTGCCGCGTGCCTCGCGTTCGCCCGGCACGGCGCCGCCGTGGTCGCGGTCGACCGGGATGCCGCCGCGGCGGAGCGGACGGTCGGGAGCATCCGGGAGGAGGGCGGCAAGGCGGTCGCGGTGGTCGCGGACGTGACCCGCTCCGCCGACGTGCAGGCCTACGTCCGGACGACGCTCGAGGAGTTCGGCCGGATCGACTGCTTCGTCAACAACGCCGGCATCGGCGGCACGGTCGCCCCCACCGCCGCGTACGACGAGGCGGACTTCGACGCCGTGATCGCCGTCAACGTGAAGGGCGCGTTCCTGGGCCTGCGCCACGTCCTGCCGCACATGATCGAGCAGGGGAGCGGCGCGGTGGTCAACACGGCCTCGGTGGCGGGGCTGATCGCCACGCCCGGGGCGCCCGCCTACGTCGCCTCGAAGCACGCCGTCATCGGGCTGACGAAGGCGGCGGCAGGCGAGGTCGCCCGGCAGGGCGTCCGGGTCAACGCGGTGTGCCCTGGCCCGGTCGACACGGTCGCGATGCGCAGGCTCGAGGAGCAGATCGCACCCGACGACCCGGACGGGCTCACCGCCCGGAACCGGGCGGCGCAGCCCACCGGCCGGTACTCCACGCCGGAGGAGGTCGCGAACGTCGTGCTGTTCCTCTGCTCCGACCTGGCCTCCAACACCACGGGTGCCCAGTACGTGGTGGACGGCGGGCGCAGCGCGACGGGCACCGCGGCCCCGACCGGCGCGCGCTGAGAGGTCGCAGGATCCAGGTCACAGTCACCGCCGCCGCGGCCGACCAGACTTCCCGACACCGGACGCGACGGCGCCTCCCGAGGAGGCCCCGACCCGGACCGCAGCAAACCGTGGGGGCCGTCGGAGCCCCGTTGGAGGCATCGTGCAGACGCTGGATCTCGTGGACGCCCGCAGCGGCGTCGAGTTCGGAAACGGTGTGCACCTCGACACCCGCGTCGACGGCGACGGGGAGCGGATCGCCCTGGTGCTCCCCGGCGCCGAGCGCGCCGAGGAGGACGCGGCCTTCCTGGCCGCCCTGGCAGAGGAGTTCTCCGTCGTCGCGCCCAGCCACCCGGGCTTCGGCCGGTCGCCGCGCCCGGACTGGTGCCGCTCCGTCGACGACCTCGCCTACCTCTACCTCGAGTGGCTCGACCGGTCCGGGCTGACGGACGTGACGCTCGTCGGCCTGCAGTTCGGCGGGTGGGTCGCGATGGAGATGGCGGTGCGCAGCTGCGCGCGGATCTCGCACCTCGTGCTCGTCGACTCGCTCGGGGTCAAGCTCGGCGGGCCCCTCGAGCGGGAGGTGGTCGACCTCTTCGCGACGCCGCACGCGGAGCTGGACCGGCACCTCTACGCGGACGAGAGCCGGGGGCTGGGCGACCTCGGCCGGGCGGATCCAACGGCGGTCCTCGAGATGGCCCGCAACGAGGAGGCGCTCGTGACCTACGGGTGGGAGCCCTACATGCACAACCCGCGGCTGCTGGACTGGACCTGGCGGATCACCGTGCCGACCACGGTCGTCTGGGGCGACCGGGACGGCATCGTGCGGCCGGGCTACGGCCGGGGCCTCGCCGGCCGGATCCCCGGCGCACGGTTCGAGCTGGTCGAGCGGGCCGGGCACCGCCCGCAGGTCGAGTGCCCGGAGGACGTGGCCCGGCTGATCGCCAAGTCCGCCGTCTGAACCGCACACCACAGGAGAGGAGCACCCCCGTGCAGCACTGGCACTTCAGCGAGACGGCCTACCCGTACCTGCCGGACCCCGACAGCTACGGGTCGATCCGGGTGACGTTGCCGAACGGCGTGATCGACCCCGAGCGGGCGGCCGGTCTGTGGGACCGCTACATCCGCGAGTGGCAGGTCGCGGACGAGTGCGGCCTGAACGTGATGGTGAACGAGCACCACTCCACGGCGACCTGCATGAACTCCGTCGCGCCGGTGGTCGCGGGGGTGCTCGCGCGGGTCACGAGCAGGGCGCGGATCCTGCTGCTGGGCAACCCGGTCGCGAACCGCAAGGACCCGGTCCGCATCGCCGAGGAGATGGCGCTGGTCGACCTGCTGAGCCACGGCCGTCTCGATGTCGGGTTCGTCCGCGGGGTGCCCTACGAGGTCTCGGCGACCAACACCAAGCCGATCCGGATGACCGAGCGCATGTGGGAGGCCATCGAGCTCGTCACCCGCGCCTGGTCGACCCACGACGGGCCGTTCAACTGGGAGGGCGAGTTCTTCCACCACCGGCAGGTCAACATCTGGCCCCGCCCCTACCAGGAGCCCACGCCGCCGGTGTGGGTCACCGCCGTCAGCCCCACCAGCGCCGCCCGGATCGCCGACCACGGCTACCGGCTCGGGACGTTCCTCACCGGGTACGAGGGCACGCGGGCCGTCTACCAGGTCTACCGTGACCGCTGCGCCGAGCAGGGCCTGCCGACGCCCGGCGACGACCGGTTCGGCTACGCGGCGCTCGTCTACACCGGGCGGACCGACGAGGAGGGCCTCGACGGCGCCCGCAAGCTGCTCTGGTACCTGCACTCCAACAAGGTCGCCACGGAGTTCCTCTACCCGCCGGGCTACATCCCGTACCAGCTGCGGGCCGCCGGCCTCCGCGCGCACAGCGCGGTGCACGACCCGGCGCTGCTCCGCGACCAGGGCGGGCCGGCGAAGAAGGACCTGGCCTCGATGTCCCTGGACGAGCTGATCGAGCAGGGGATCGTCTTCGCGGGCAGCGCGAGCACGGTCGCCGGCCAGATCGAGCGCTTCTACGACCACGTCGGCGGATTCGGCCACCTGCTGCTCATGGGGCAGGCCGGGCACATGGAGCACGACGAGACGGTCCGCGGCCTGCGGCGCTTCGCCGAGGACGTCGTCCCCCGGCTCGACCGCGTGACCGCTCCCGTCACGGTCTGACCCACCCCCCGATGATCGGAGGACAACGTTGTCTCAGTCATCCCCGCCGGACGCCGCGAGCGACGCGCTCGCCCCGCCCGGCGTCACCACCCTCTCGCGGCGTTCGGTCGTCGCCGCGGGCACCGGCAATGCGCTGGAGTTCTACGACTTCGCGATCTTCGCGTCGCTGACCCCGGTCATCTCGCAGCTGTTCTTCCCGTCCGGCGACGCGCTGGCCGCCATCCTGTCCACCCTGGCCCTCTACGCCGTCGGCTTCGTGATGCGGCCGGTGGGCGCCATCCTGTTCGGCCGGCTCGCGGACCGGCGCGGACGCAGGCTGCCGCTCGCCGTCGCCGTCCTGATCATGGGCGTGACCACGGTGCTCATCGGCGTGATGCCGACCTACGCCCAGGCCGGCATCGTCGCGCCGCTGCTCCTCTGTGTCGCCCGTCTGCTCCAGGGGCTCTCCGTGGGAGGCGAGTTCGGGACGTCAGCGAGCTTCCTGGTCGAGCACGCCCCGCGGCACCGCCGCGGCCTCTACGGCTCCTACGCGTTCTTCTCCTCCACCGCGGGCAGCGTGCTCGGCGCGTTCGTGGTCCTGGTCCTCACCATCTCGATGAGCGCGGACACGCTGAACAGCTGGGGCTGGCGGGTGCCGTTCCTGCTCGGCTTCCCGCTGCTGGCCATCGGGCTCTACCTGCGGTACCGCATCGCGGAGTCGCCGGAGTTCGAGGAGGTCAAGGCGGAGAACGCGCGGGTGAAGAGCCCGCTGCGCAGCCTCTTCCGGGAGCACTGGCGCGCGTTCCTGACCGTGCTCGGGATCTGCATCGGCTTCAACATCGCGTCCGCCACGCTGCAGGCGTTCGTGTTGACCTACATCCGGTCGGTGATCGGCATGCCCGCCGTGCCGGCCCTGACGACCGTGGTCCTCTCGACGACCGTCGGGGTCGCCATGGTCCTGCTGTTCGGACACCTCTCGGACCGGTACGGCCGCAGGCCGGTCCTCGTCCTCGCGTGCGTCCTCACCGTGGTCCTGCCCTACCCCTGCCTGCTGATCATCGGGCTCGGCGGCTTCGGGCCGGCCCTGCTGGGCCAGCTGATCCTCTGGGTACCGGTGGCCGCGTTCGGTGGCGCCATCCCGGCACTGTTCGCCGCGCTCTTCCCGACGCAGGTCCGGGTCTCCGGGTTCGGTATCGCGTACGGCTTCGGCTCGGCGCTGTTCGCCGGCACCGCCCCGTTCGTCGCGACGCTGCTGATCGAGCTGTCGGGGGACAAGCTGGCCCCCGCCTGGTACATGACCGCGGCCGGACTCGTGACCCTGGTCGTCGTGCTCACGGCGGCCTCCGTGCGGCGGGCCTCCACATGAGGCCCGGGCGGCTGACCGGGAAGTCCGCGCTGGTCACCGGGGCGGGCTCCGGCATCGGCGCGGCGACGGCGGAGCTGTTCGCCCGCGAGGGCGCCCGGGTCGTGGTCGCGGACGTCGACAAGGCGACCGCGGTGGCCACGGCGGACCGCATCCGGGACGACGGCGGGGTGGCCGAGCCGTTCGCCGCGGACGTCTCGGCGGAGCCCGAGGTCGAGGAGCTGGTCGGGTTCACCGTCCGGACCTTCGGCAGCGTCGACGTGCTGCAGAACTACGCGTCCAACCGAGGGGTGGTCCCCGAGGACGTCCCGGTGGCCGACAGCGACCCGTCGGTGTGGGCGCGGCAGCTGGGCGTGGACCTGATGGGCTGCGTCCTCACCGCGAAGCACGCGGTGCCGCACATGCTGCGGGCCGGCGGCGGGAGCATCGTCAACGCCTCCTCGCTGGTCGCGTGGCTCTCGCTCGAGTCCCGGCCGGCCTACGCCACGGCGAAGGCCGGCGTGATCGGGCTGTCGCGGTCGATCGCCGTGGAGTACGGCAGGCAGGGCGTGCGCTGCAACGTCGTGGCGCCCGGCCCGATCATCTCGCCCGGCACCGAGGCGATGTACTCCGCGGCGCAGACGGAGGTGCTCGTGGAGCACGTCGCCGCCCCGCGGCTGGGGCGCCCCGACGACGTCGCGCTGGCCGCGCTGTTCCTCGCCTCCCCGGAGGCGGCGTTCATCAACGGCCAGGTGCTCGTGGTGGATGGTGGGATGTCCGCGTACGCACCCATGGTCCCGTCGTTCCGACGGCTCGCCGAGGAGGGATGACCCGATGCGTGTGCTGGTGACGGGAGGGCTCGGGGTGAACGGCGCCTGGGTCGTCCGGGAGCTCCTCGGCCGGGGGCACGAGGTCGTGGTGTTCGAGAACCGCGAGGACCTCTCCCTGGTCGGCGACGTGGCGGAGCGGATCGAGCTGGTCGTCGGGGACATCCGGGACGGGGCGGCGCTGACCGCCGCGATGAGCGGGGCGGCGTGCGTCGTCCACCTCGCGGCGTTCGTGGACTGCGACCGGGACCCGCACACGGCGATCGCGGTGAACATCGGGGGCACTGCGCAGGTCGCCGCGGCGGCGGCCGCGGCGCGCGTCCGGCGGGTGGTCTCCACCAGCTCGAAGGCGGTCTACGGGCCGACGACGGGCAAGCGCGGCTTCCCGACCTACGAGGCGATCGGCGAGGACGACGCCCGGCTGCCCCGCGGGATGTACGACATCACCAAGACGGCGGCCGAGGACGTGCTGGACTGGTACGGCCGCACCACGGACGTCGAGTGCGTCAGCCTGCGGTTCTCCACGATCTACGGGCCCGGCAAGCTGCAGCGGCACGGCGCGGCCACGGGTATCGGCCTGGTGTCGGTGTACAGCTCGATGGTCGAGCTGCCCGCCGCGGGCCGCCCGTTCGCGCTGGAGCACGGCGGCGAGGAGCGGGACGACCTGCTCTACGTCCTCGACGCCGCGGACGCGATCGCGACCGTCGCCGAGGCCCCCGCGCCGCTGCGGCACCGGGCCTACAACGTGTCGAGCGGTCGCGCGTTCTCCGTGGCCGAGTTCGCCGAGGTGATCCGGCGGGTCGTCCCGGAGGCGGAGCTGCAGGTGGGGGCGGGGCTGAACCCGATGGGCGCCGCGGAGCCCGCCTACATGGTGCTGGACCCCGCCCGCATCGCCGACGAGCTGGGCTGGCGCGCCCGCTTCGACCCGGAGCGGGCGGTCCGGCACTACCACGGGCTCGTGCAGGAGCGGCGGTCGTGATGCGGGCAGCGGTGTACCGGCGGCCCGGGCCGGCCGCCGAGGTGCTCGAGATCGTCGAGCTCGAGGTGCCGGAGCCGGGACCGGGCGAGGTGCGGGTCCGGATGCTCACCTCGGGGATCAACCCGACCGACTGGAAGACCCGCGCCGGGCTCACCCGCCGCCGGCCGGACGGGTTCCAGGTCCCGCACCACGACGGCGCGGGCGTGGTCGACGCCGTGGGCGGCGGGGTCGTCGGGCTCGCGGTGGGGCAGCGGGTCTGGACCTACCTGGCGGCCTACCGCAACCGTTGGGGCACCGCCGCCGAGTACGCGGTGCTGCCCGCCGTGCAGGCTGTCCCGTTGCCCGACGGCGCGTCCGCGGACCTCGGGGCGTGCCTCGGTGTGCCCGCCCTGACGGCGGCGCACTGCCTGGGCGGGAGCCCGGAGGCGGTGAAGGGACGGACCGTCCTCGTCGCGGGCGGGGCGGGGGCGGTGGGCCACTACGCGATCGAGCTGGCCAAGCACGCCGGCGCCGAGGTCGTGGCCACGGTGAGCTCGGACGAGAAGCGGGTGCTCGCGCTGGAGGCGGGCGCCGATCACGTCGTCCGCTACACCGAGCCGGAGGCGGCGCGGCGCATCGGCGACCTCGTGGGCGGCGTCGACCGCGTCGTCGAGGTCGCCCCGGCCGCCAACATGGAGCTGGACCTGGCGGTCCTCGCCCCGGGCGGCACCATCTCGACCTACGCCGCGGAGCCGGAGCTGCGCCTGGCGGGCGGGCCGCTGATGAGCGGGAACGTCACGCTGCAGTTCGCGCTGCTCTACGGGCTGGCGGCCGAGCAGCTGGCGGCGGCGGTCCGCTGGACCTCCGACGCCCTCGCCGTCGGCGCCCTCACCGCGCTGCCGGTGGTGGGATACCCGTTGGAGCAGGTCGCCGCGGCCCAGGACCGCGTCGAGCACGGAGTGGTGGGGAAGGTCGTGCTGAGGATGGGGGAGCAGTGAAGGTCGGAGCGCTCGAGATCGTCCCCGTGCTCGACGGCACCGCACGGCTGCCGCTCGACATGGCCGTGCGGCACGTGCGGGGGTCGGCCTGGGACTGCCCGCACCAGCCGCTCGACGAGCAGGGCCGGATCCACATGGACATCGGCTCGTTCCTGCTCCGTACCGGGGGCCGCACGATCCTCGTCGACCTCGGAGCCGGCAACGGGTTCATCCACGAGGCGTTCGAGACGGGCGGGCTTGTGGCGAACCTCGCGCGGCTGGGCGTCGAGCCGGAGGACGTCACCGACGTGGTGTTCACGCACCTGCACGTGGACCACGTCGGCTGGTCGACCACGCGCGGCGAGACCACCTTCCCGCGGGCGACGTACCGGGTGCACGCGGCGGACTGGGCCTACTTCATGACCGGCCCCGCGGCCGAGGACGCGATGCTGGAGGCGCTGTCCCCCGTCGAGGCCCAGCTCGAGACGTTCGACGAGGAGACCGACCTCGCGCCCGGCCTGCGGGCGCGTCCGGCGCCGGGGCACACCCCGGGCTCCGCCGTCTTCGTGGTGAGCGACGGCGGCGAACGCGCGCTGCTGCTCGGGGACGTCGTGCACACGGTGAACGAGCTCACCGACCCCGAGTGGGAGGGGATGTTCGACGTCGACCGGGTCGCCGCCAACGCCGTGCGCGCGCGCCTCGCGGACGAGCTCGCCGAGACGGGCGACCTGTTCGCCCCCGCACACCTCCCGGCGCTGTCCTTCGGCCGGCTGGTGACCGCCGACGGGCTCCGCGAGTTCCGCTGGGCGTAGTGCCCACGGGAGGACACGCCGTACGGCATCGCCGGCGGCCCCGCGGGCAGCGGCGGGCGGGCGGAACCCGTCGATCATCCCCGCGTCGCCGCACTTCCGCAGGTGCCGACGTGGCCTCGACCAGCGACTGCCTGGGACGTGACTCAGCCGGCACGCACCTGTTCGCGCAGGATGTCGGCGTGCCCGCAGTGGTGGGCCAGCTCGCGCAGGACCTGCAGGTACACCCAGCGCAGCGTCCGCGGCCCGGCCCGGTGGCCGGTCACGACGGTGTCCAGCGGCAGGTCGGCGACCGCCGCCCGGGCCGTCGCGCAGGCCTCCCGGTGGGCCGCCGTGACGGAGGCGACGGTGTCGTCGTCGGCGAGCCGGAAGGACCCCTCCGGGCTCTGCACCAGGCCGAGCTCCCGACGGGACGTGCCGCCGACGCACTCCTCGAACCACACCCGCTGCATCCACGTGACGTGCTTGAGCAGCCCGAGCAACGTCGTCGCCGACGGGACGAGCCGGCGGCGGGCCTGCTCCTCGGTGAGACCGTCGAGGGTCGCCCCGAGGGCGCTCCGGTACTCCTCGACGAACGCATCGAGCTGGGTGCGTTCGTCGTCCAGCGGCACGTCGAACGAGCCCATCGGAGTCTTCCCTCCCGCCGCAGGCCGTGGGCCGCCGCAGCTCGTGCGAGCGGCGGCCCACGGCGTCGGCGACGATCCTAGGACCTCCGTGGTACCAGTCGATCAGCTCAGCGGTCGATCCCTGCTCAGCCGCCGCTGCCGTAGGGGCGTGTCAGGATCTCCAGGTAGTGGCCGTCCGGGCTGGCGAAGTACAGACCGCGACCGCCGTCCCTGGTGTTGATCTCGCCTTCACCGTGCGGCGGGTGCGGCTCGGCCCAGAAGCGGATGCCCCGGTCGGTGATCCGGGCGAAGATCTGGTCGAACTCGGGTTCGGTGACGAGGAAGGCGTAGTGCTGGGGGTGGATGTCCTCGTCCGTGCTGGCGAAGTCCAGGCTCAGCCCGTGGGCCAACTCCACCACCTGGAACGGCCCGAACTCCCGTGGCTCGGGCAGGGCCAGCAGCTCCGCCAGGAACGTCGCCCCGGCCACCTTGTCCTTGCTCGCGACGATCGTGTGGTTCAGCTCGACGGCCATGATCGTTGCCCCCTGTCGGTTCGCGCCGGTCGAACAAGCCGGCACCGGCTCGACGGCACCGGCCGCCCGGCGATCTCGCGTCAACGGTAGAAGCTCGACCGGGGTTGAGCTCAAGTCCTTCGCGGCAGAACGGGCCGGCCGATGAGTCGGGGTCCCGTGGCGTCCTCGTGGCGCCCCGGCTCGTCACGCCCCGTCGTCGACCAGCTCGCGCGCGATGCGCTCGGCGGCGGCGGTCAGTCGTCCGACCCACTCGGGGAGCCGGTCGCGGTGGTAACGCGCCGTGGGCAGCGCGATCGACAGGGCGGCCCGGGCCGCGACTCCGGTCACGGTCGCTGCGGGGATCGCGGCGCCGATCGCGGTCACCCCGGTCTCGGTCTTCTGGTCGTTGACCGCGAAGCCCCGGCGGCGGACCCGGCGCAGGTCGCGCAGGAGGGCGTCGACGTCGGCGACGGGTGAGCCCGCGCGCTCGTAGAGCGCGCGCACCCGGTCCTCCTCCAGGGTCGCGAGCACGGTCCGGCCGCCCGACGCCAGGTGCGCGGGCAGCACCCGTCCCGCCCGGTCACCGACCCGCAGGGCCTGGGTGCACTCGGCCGAGGCCACGAACCGTGCCTGGTCGCCCACCACGACGATCAGGTTCGTGGTCTCGTCGATCGCGTCGGTGAGGGCGTGCAGGTGCGGCAGCGCGATCCGGCGCAGCTCGGTGACCGGCTCGGGGGCCTCGGGCCGCCGCAGCACCGGGCCGGCGCCGTAGCGGCGGTCCTCGCGCTGCTCGGCGAAGTCGCGGTAGACCAGCATCGCGAGCAGGCGGTGCGCGGTCGACCGGGCCACGCCCAGCCGCTCCGCGGCCTCGCTGAGCCGCAGTGGCCCCTCCTGTGCCAGCAGCGCCGCGAGGTGCAGGGCGTGGTCCACGGACTGGATGCCGTAGACCGGCTTGTTCTTCACAGCAGAAGAGTAGCGATGCTCTGTGCAGAACGGCGGTAGCGTCCGCGACGAGTGGGACACGCCGACCGAGGAGTCCGAATGGCTCAGTTCTACGTCGACGGCTACGCGCCGGGGGACCCGTTCGTCTCCGCGCCGCACCCCGCGGCCGCCGAGCGCCCGCCGTCGGTGCCGGAGACCGCCGACGTCCTCGTCGTCGGGTGCGGTCCTGCCGGGCTGGTGCTGGCGGCGCAGCTGGCGAACTTCCCGGATATCGACACGGTCGTCGTCGACCGCCGGGACGGGCCGCTCGAGGTGGGGCAGGCGGACGGCGTCGCCTGCCGGACCGTGGAGATGTTCGAGGCGTTCGGCCTGGCGGACCGGCTGATCGGCGAGGGCTACCAGGTCAACGAGGTCAGCTTCTGGCGCCCCGAGGCGGAGGACCCCGGGCGGATCACGCGGACGGGCCGCATCCCGGACGTCGAGGACGGCCTGTCCGAGATGCCGCACATGATCGTGAACCAGGCGCGGATGCTCGCCTACCTCCGCGACCACATGGCCCGCTCGCCCCGACGCCTCGAGCCCTACTACGGCCTGCACCTCAGCGGGATCGAGATCGACACGAGCGGCACGGCGGAGTACCCGGTGACGGTCACCCTCGCGCACGTCGCCGGCGGCGAGGAGACCGGCGCCTCCTCCACGGTCCGCGCCCGCTACGTCGTGGGGTGCGACGGCGCGCGCAGCAACACCCGCGCCGCCCTCGGGCGCGAGCTCGTCGGCGACCCGACCGACTCGTCGTGGGGCGTCATGGACGTCCTGGCGGTCACCGACTTCCCCGACATCCGGCGCAAGTGCGCCATCCGGTCCGCGGGCGAGGGCAGCATCCTGATCATCCCCCGCGAGGGCGGCTACCTCGTGCGGCTCTACATCGAGCTCGACAACGTGCGCGACCAGGAGATGCTGCGCAGACGCAGCGTGACCCCGGAGAAGCTCACCGAGGTCGCCAACCGCATCCTGCACCCCTACACGCTGGACGTCCGCGACGTCGGGTGGTGGTCGGTCTACACGATCGGCCAGCGTCTGTGCACCCGTTTCGACGACGTGCCCGACGGACCGGACGGCGAGCCGGGCCGGCTGCCGCGGGTGTTCATCGCGGGCGACGCCTGCCACACCCACAGCGCGAAGGCAGGGCAGGGGATGAACGTCTCGATGGCCGACACCTGGAACCTCGGGTGGAAGCTCGGCGCCGTGCTGCGGGGCACCGCCCGCCCCGAGCTCCTGCACACCTACACCGCGGAGCGGCAGGAGGTCGCGCAGCAGCTGATCGACTTCGACCGCGAGTTCGCGGCCCTGTTCAGTGCCGCCCCCGGCTCGACCGGCGGCGACCCCGACCCCGAGGAGTTCCAGCGCTACTTCCGCGAGCAGGGCCGGTTCACCGCGGGCGTCGCGGTCCGCTACGCGCCGTCGATGATCACCGCGGCGGAGCCGGCCCGGCACCTCGCGCGGGGCTTCGAGGTGGGGACGCGGTTCCACTCGGCGCCGGTCGTCCGCCTGGCCGACGCCAAGCCGATCCACCTCGGGCACGTGGCGCGCGCCGACGGCGCGTGGCGCCTCTACGTCTTCGCCGACCGGCGGGCCCCCGGCGAGCGGGACACCCCGCTGCGGCGCCTCTGCGACCACCTGGCCTCGCCCGCGTCGCCCCTGCAGAAGTACACCCCGAAGGGCGCCGAGCGGGACTCCGTGATCGACGTCCGTGCGGTGTTCCAGCAGCACCACCGCGACCTGGAGGTCACCGACCTGCCGGCGGTCCTGCTGCCCCGCAAGGGCCGGTTCGGGCTCGTCGACCACGAGAAGGCGTTCTGCCCCGACCCGGACGCCGAGGACGTCTTCGACCTGCGCGGCATCGACCGGGACGCGGGCTGCGTCGTCGTGGTGCGCCCGGACCAGTACGTGGCCCACGTGCTCGGGCTCGACGACCACGCCGGACTCGACGCCTTCTTCGCCGGAGTGCTCACGGAGGCGGGCCCACGGGCGAGAACCCGGCTGTGATCGTGACGCAACGGGGTTCTTTCCCATCCCGGGTCCGAATCACCGGGGCGTGACGACCCCTCCTTCCTGGCAGGACACTTCCGATGGTGCCGAGTCGTGGGAGACCGTCATGCGTGTGGCTGTCGTGGGAGCCGGGCCGACGGGCCTGTTCACCGCCATGGCGCTGGCCAGGCGCGGTCACCGGGTCACCGTGGTCGATCGCGACACCGGCCCTCGAACGGACGGGTCGTGGCCCCGGCGCGGGGTGATGCAGTTCCACCACCCGCACGCCCTGCGGGCCCAGGTGGCCGAGGCGCTGCAGGCGGAGCTGCCCGAGGTGTGGGAGGAACTCCTCGCCGCGGGCGCCGAGCCGGTGACCGTCGCTCCCGTGGACGGCGCGGCCGGGTCCGAGACGCTGATGGCGGTGCGGTGTCGCCGGTCCACCTTCGAGCGGGTCCTGCGGACGGCCGCCGAGCGCCGGCCGGGACTGAACCTGCACACCGGCCACGTCGACGAGGTGTGCACCCTCCGCGGCCGGGCCACCGGTGTCCGCGTCGACGGCACGACCCTGGATGCCGATCTGGTCATAGCGGCCACCGGTCGCGCCGGCCGGCTCGGCGAGGACCGGCGCGCCCCGGCGCGGGGCGGGGACTGTGGCATCGCCTACGTCTCCCGCCAGTACCGCCTGCACCCGGGCGCGCAGCCGGGGCCGATGAACTTCCCGCTCGGCCAGGTCGACGTCTACCCGGGCTATCAGTCCATCGTGTTCCTGCACGACAACGGGATCTTCTCCACCGTCATCGCCCGCTCCAGCGACGATCGGGCACTGGCCGCCCTGCGCCTGTCCGAGGTGTTCGAGGCCGCCGCCAGGGCCATCCCGGCGCTGGCCGCGTGGACCGACCCCGACCGGGCGCTCCCGTTCACGCCGGTCCTGCCGGGCGGGCGCCTGCGCAACACCTATCAGGGCCAGGTCGACGACACCGGCGCGGTGGCCCTGCCCGGGCTGGTGTTCGTGGGCGACGCCGTGTGCACCACGAACCCCGCGGTCGGACGGGGCATCGCCACCTCCCTGCTCCAGGCCCGGCAGCTCCTCCACCTGCTCGACGACGACGCGCGCGACCTCGCCGGTCTCACCCTCGCCTTCGACGCCTGGTGCTCCGACATCATCGCGCCGTGGTTCGAGGACCACCTCTACTGGGACGCCGAGCTGATCCGCCGATGGGCCGGCGCCGACGTCGACCTCACCCGGCCGCTGCCCTCCGACCTGGTCGTCGCGGCCGCCCAGGCCGACCCCGCGCTGTTCCCGCTCATCGGGCCCTATCTCGGGATGCGGGCCCTTCCGGCGAGCCTGGATGCCGCGCGACCACGAGCCACGGAGATCTATGCGAGCGGCTGGCGCCCACCGGTACCGCAGGGCCCCAGCCGCGACGAACTCGCAGACCTCGCCGCCGCGCACGGCGCTCGCAGTAGCTCGTGATCGCCGGAAGGACCCCGCGACATGCTGGCGTGATCTGTCGGGTTTCCCGGTCCAGTGGCGCGGTGTTGGAGACCAGTGACGAGATCAGCCGCATCCAGGCGCTCCTCGACTCCTCCCTCAAGGACGGGTCTCGACGGCCCCGCCGGTGGTCAGCGACGGCCCCGTGGGCGCCGCGTCGGCGGCCACGGCCTGGTGTACCCGCACCTCGCGGGAGAGCAGGACCGGGATGATCGCGAGCGCGAACACGATCGCGCCCACGATCCACACGGTGTCGAGCTGGGCCCGACCCTCCGCCGCCGAGTTGATCCACTTGCCGCTCTGGTCGGTGAGGATCCAGCCCACCGCGACTTGCATCGCCGCCGAGGCGCCGTTGAGCGTGCCGGTGACCTCCGGACGGGCGATGCCGGACCAGTAGCTGTTCACCGTGCCCCAGAACATCGGGTCGCAGAGGAAGGCGAAGGCGCCGATGAAGAAGCCCCACAGGACCCAGCTGGAGTCGTGCAGCACCACGCCGAGCGCGAAGCCGATCGCGCCGCAGGCCGGGCCGAGGACCAGCCACGGCCGCGTCCGGCCGCCGAAGAACCGGGCCACCAGCGTGCCGTTGACCAGCCCGAACAGCACGGGGACGGCGGCGATCAGCGGGCTCACCCAGGCGACGGTGTCGGGGTTGACCTTCTCGAGGGTGATCAGGCCGTAGGGCAGCCACGGCCCGGAGAGCCAGGTGGGGGTGGTCGCGAACGCCGTGGCGATGATCATGGTGAGCACGCTGCGGTTCTTCAGCGCGGCCAGGAGCTCGCGGAAGGTCAGCTTCTCCCGCACGGTCGCGCCGCGGTGCTCCTGCTGGATCAGGGCGATCTCCTCGGCGGTGATGCCGCGCAGCTTCTCCGGCTTGTTGGAGGTGAACAGCACGAGCATGACCAGCGCCGGGATGCCGAGCGCGGCGACGATCAGGAACGCGTCACGCCAGGACAGGTGGTTGGCGAGCGGGAGCGCGATCGCCGGTGCGATCACGCCGGCCACCAGGCAGGAGCTCATCCAGACCGAGGTGGCCCGGGCGTTGAGCACTCCCGGGAACCAGACCGAGAGCAGTCGTTGCGACGGTGCCCAGAGGAACCCGAAGAAGATGCCGAAGAAGAAGTTGCGCCACCACATCTCCTCGTAGGTGTGGACGAACGCCATCGTCGCAGACAGCACCGTCACCCCCACGATGCAGATGACCAGCATCAGCTTCGCGCCGATGCGGTCGGCCATGATCCCGGCGAGCAGCAGCAGCGGGAAGTACCCGAGCAGGTAGCTCGCCGTGGCCCCGGAGATCTGCGCGGGCGTCAGGTGGAGGTCGGCGGACCAGAACGGGTTGAGCAGGCTGAACTTCGCGCTGTCGAGCCAGACGACGAAGTTGAGGAGCAGGATGCTGACGAGCATCAGCCCCCTGCGGCCTGCGAACAGGCGCCTCGGAGGCGTGGCTGCGGTGAGCGACATGGGCGTCCTCGGGTCGTGCGGCGTCATTGCCGTCCGTACTGATCGTTTCACTGTGAACCGGTCCACGGTCCGCGACAACGGAAGGCCGACCACTCGGGCGGGCCCACTGATGGGCGGACGCACATTGCGTGCGATGAGTCCTCTGCCGCCGGACGGTCATCCGGGAGACGTCACGGTCACCGATCACAGGGGAGCAAGAACCATGGCACTCGTCCGGGTCCACAACTTCTCCGTCTCACTCGACGGCTTCGGCACCGGCGAGGGGCAGAGCCGGGACGCACATTTCGGCCATGCCGGGGACAGGCTGCACGAATGGATGTTCACCACCCGGTGGTGGCAGCCCGGTGGCAGCGGCGGTGTCGACGACGCCTTCGTCCAGCGGCACGATCCAGGGATCGGCGTCGAGATCATGGGCGCCGGGAAGTTCGGCCACCCCGGGTGGCACGAGGACCCCGGGTGGAAGGGCGCGTGGGGTCCCAACCCGCCGTTCCACACGCCGGTCTTCGTCCTCACCCGTCACACGCGTCCGTCCCTCGAGATGGAGGGCGGCACGACGTTCCACTTCATCGACGCATCGCCTGCCGAGGCGCTCGAGACGGCCCGTGAGGCCGCCGACGGCAAGGACATCCGCATCGGCGGAGGTCCCACGGTCGTCCGCGACTTCCTTGCTGCCGGGCTCGTCGACCACATGCACGCCGTGGTGGTCCCGATCCTGCTCGGCCGGGGCGTCCGGCTCTGGGACGGGCTGGAGGGCATCGAGAAGGACTACGCCATCGAGGCCACCTCCTCGCCCAGCGGCGTCACGCACGTGACGCTCACCCGTGCGGCCGGCTGACCGGCCCGCGCCGTCACCCGACCTCTGCGATCAGCGAGAGAGCCCCGCTCGAGGAGGGTGGAGTCCTCGTCCTGGCGCTCGGCGACGCCCCGCCGGTACCTTGGGCGTCCGCCACGGCGTCGGACCGTCGTCGAGCCGCGACCAGCAGCGTGCGGGAGACGTGCGCGCCTCGGCAGCCGTGGTCGCAGGCCGCGTTCTGCACGCGTCGACGTCGGTCCGGGCCGCGCCCGCTCACCCGCGAAGCGGGCCACCGACCTCGGACCGGTTCTCACGGCACGGCGAGATTCAACGAGGAGTCGGAAATGCCTGACACCCCTGACGATGTCCTTGCTCTCGCACAGGACAGTGGCGCCCGGATGGTGGATCTCCGCTTCTGCGACCTCCCCGGGCTGATGCAGCACTTCTCCGTCCCCGTGGACGAGCTGACCGAGGAAGGCATGGAGACGGGCTACGGCTTCGACGGCTCCTCGATCCGCGGCTTCCAGGAGATCCACGAATCCGACATGCTGCTGATGCCGGATCCGACGACGGCGGTGATGGACCCGTTCCGCGACGTGCCGACGCTCCAGATCCACTGTTTCGTCGCCGACCCGATCACGCGGATGAGCTATTCGCGGGATCCGCGTCATATCGCCCAGAAGGCGGAGGCGCACCTGCAGGCGACCGACTTCGCCGACGTCTCCTACTGGGGCCCCGAACTGGAGTTCTACATCTTCGACGGGGCGCGTTTCGATCAGAACCAGCACGAGGGCTACTACCACGTGGAGTCCGTGGAGGGCGTCTGGGCGTCCGGGCAGCCGGGGAGCCGCGGCTACCGTCCCCGATACAAGGAGGGCTACTTCCCGGTGCCTCCGATGGACCAGCACCAGGACCTGCGCAGCGAGATGGCCCTGACCCTCATCGACCTGGGCATTCCCGTCGAGGTCCAGCACCACGAGGTCGGCACGGCCGGCCAGGCCGAGATGGACATGCGCTTCTCGTCCCTGCTGCACATGGCGGACAACGTCATGAACTACAAGTACGTCGTCAAGAACGTCGCCTGGCGGGCGGGCAAGACCGCCACCTTCATGCCCAAGCCGGTGTTCGCGGACAACGGCTCGGGCATGCACGTCCACCAGTCGCTGTGGAAGAACGGGCAGAACGTCTTCTACAGCGAGTCCGGGTATGCCGGGCTCAGCGACCTGGGCCGGTACTACATCGGCGGGCTGCTCCAGCATTCTCCCGCGTTGCTGGCGTTCTGCGCGCCGACGACCAACAGCTACCGCCGCCTGGTCCCGGGCTTCGAGGCCCCGATCAACCTCGTGTACTCGCAGCGCAACCGCTCGGCGTGCGTCCGCATCCCGATGTACGTGCAGAGCGCCAAGGCGAAGCGGCTGGAGTATCGCTCTCCGGATCCCACCGCGAATCCCTACCTCGCCTTCTCCGCCATGCTGCAGGCGGGCCTCGACGGGATCCGGAACAAGATCGAGCCGCCGGAGCCGATCGACAAGGACCTCTACGAGCTCGCGCCGGAGGAGATGACGGCGATCCGCCAGGTGCCGACGTCGCTCGAGGCCGTCCTGGAGGCCCTGGAGGAGGACCACGACTTCCTGCTCGACGGCGGCGTCTTCACCGAGGACCTGATCGAGACCTGGCTCGACTACAAGCGGACCAAGGAGCTCGACCAGATCCGCCAGCGGCCGCATCCCTGGGAGTTCATGCTCTACTACGACCTCTGACCTGCGGGTTCGCACCTCCCTGAGGGCGCAGGCGGAGTCGCAGGACGATCTCGCCGTCGGAGTCGATCTCACCGGTCGGCTCGAAGCCGAACCGCCGGTAGAACGGCCCCGGGTCGCCCGGGCCCGGCTCGTAGCTGGTCAGCAGCACGTCGCCGCCCTCCGCCCGCACCAGGTCCGCGATCGTGGTGAGCACCTCCCTGCCGATGCCGCGCCCCTGGTGGCGCCGGTCGACGAGCAGCCGCCACAGGAAGTAGCGCTCGTCCGGCTGACGGTCCGGCGCGTTCCACGACAGCATCACGAAGCCGACCGGTTCGTCGTCGAGATACACGGCCCGGGCCCAGGGACGGGCCTCCGGCTCCGCGGCCGCGTCCTCGAGCGACTCGGCCACGGAGGCGACGAACCGCTTCTGGTCGCGCCGGACGCGGAGTGCGCGCACGGCCTTCCGGTTGTCGTCGGTGATCTCCCGCAGCTCCACCCCCACGGCGATCACCCAAGACCCGTCGTCGGCCGGACACCGATCCGTGCCGACGTCCGCTCGGCCCCGTCGCCGACGTCGTGGCTCACCGGTACCTCCGTGCAGACGAACCCATGACGGCGACCTTCGCAGCTTCCGGGCCGGGCGGACTTCGGTCGATGGTCCCTGCTCCGGGGACCATCGCCTCTGCTCGCGACGGAGGGCGCACGCGCACGCTCGCCGGCGGAACGTCAGGCGTCCTGCTGGCCGTCGCCACCGTCGGCTTCGCCGTGAGCGCCGTGGGCTGACAGGGGAGACGCGATGACGAACAAGATCAGCCTCGATGCGGTGGCGCGGGAACAGCTGAAGAGCGCGGCCACCGGTTCGGCCGGTCGTAGTGCGCAGACGGTGTACGGCGGGCACGAGCACGTGCTGCGGCAGACCGTCGTGGCGCTCACGGCGGGATCCGCCCTCGCGGAGCACGAAAGTCCCGGCGAGGCGACGGTGCACGTCCTGCACGGTCGGGTGCGGCTCTGCGCCGGTAGCACGTCGTGGGAGGGGCGGCGTGGTGACCTGATCGCGGTGCCGGCGGTCCGGCACACCCTGGAGGCCCTCGAGGACTCCTCCGTCCTCCTCACCGTGGCCAAGCAACGGACCACGCCGCCGACTCCGTAGCCGGTCGCGGACGACCCGCAGAGCGTGCCCCGGAGTCAGCGGGTGGTCGTGGCGACGGGCTCCAGGTACTTGTCCGGCCGGGAACGCGGGGCGCCTCGGGGGTGGCCGGCCCCGTGGCCGCCCTCCATGCTGGGGACGCGAGTCCACCCGGCGGGACCCGACGCCGACGGAAGGAGCGCACACTGTGGGTGCGGAGCAGAGGAGCGCGGGGCCTGCCTGGCCCGTCCTGCGGGTCGCGGACTGGACGGACACGCGGGACACCCTCCACATGTGGACCCAGATCGTCGGCAAGATCCGGATGGCGCACGCGCCGCTGGTCAACCACTGGTGGCAGGTGACGCTGTACGTCAGCCCGCGCGGGCTGACCACGTCGACGGTCCCCTACGGCGCGGGTGCGTTCGAGATCGAGTTCGACTTCGTGGCTCATCGGCTCGAGGTCCGCAGCAGCGACGGCGGGACGGGTGGGCTCGCGCTGCGTCCGATGTCCGTCGCCGACTTCTACGCCGAGACGATGGCCGTGCTGCGCCGGCTGGGTGTCGAGGCGCCGATCCGCCCCGTGCCGAACGAGGTGGACCCGGCCGTCCCGTTCCCCGACGACCACGTCCACGCGTCCTACGACGGCGAGGCTGCGGGCCTGTTCTGGCGACAGTTGCTGCAGGCGAACCGCCTGATCGGCGAGTTCCGGTCACGGTTCGTGGGCAAGGTCAGCCCCGTCCACTTCTTCTGGGGCGCGATGGACCTGGCCTGCACCCGGTTCTCCGGGCGCCCGGCCCCGCCGCATCCGGGTGGGGCGCCGAACTGCGGGGACTGGGTGATGGTCGAGGGCTACTCCCACGAGCTGTCCAGCTGCGGGTTCTGGCCCGGCGGTGGCGAGGAGGGCGCCTTCTACGCCTACGCCTACCCCGAGCCCGACGGGTTCTCCGGCTACCCCGTCAAGGCGGAGGGCGCGGTCTTCAGCCCCGAGTTCCAGCAGTTCGTGCTGCCCTACGAGGCCGTGCGCGCCGCCGACGACCCGGACCGGGTGGTGCGGGAGTTCCTGCAGAGCACCTACGAGGCGGCGGCCGAGCTCGGGAAGTGGGACCGTGCCGCGTTGGAGGTCGATCCCGGCCGCTGGCTGGGCCGCATGCGGTGAGGACGTGACGATCACGACCCACGCCACCCGTCGTGAGCCCTGCCGACGGTCCGGACCGGCTCGGCGAGATCCGGCGGTTCGTGGCGGGCGTGGCTCCGCCTCTCAGAAGTACTGGCAGTGGTCCGCGGCGAGCGCCTTCTCCTCCAGGAACCACGTGGCGTCGACGATCCCGGTGGCCTCGGGGATGAGGTCGGCGGCGTCGACGCCGAAGGTCGCGGCGGCGAGGCGGCAGCCGTACAGGTTCACCTTCCCCGTGCTGACCAGGAAGGTGAGCCAGTCGAGGATGTCGGTCGGTTCGCCGGCCTCGCTCAGCGTGCGTCTGAGCACGTCCTCGTCGGCGGCGTGCCGGCCGTCGACCCGCAGTGCGGCGGCGCCGTCCTTGGTGAGGGCACGCACCGCCCAGAGGACGAAGAGCATGTCGACCTGCGCACCCTTCTTCGCGTACAGGTACGCGAAGGTCAGGGGCGTGAGCATCCTGTCGTATCCGTCGTCCCGGACGACGATCGCCAGCTTCTCCACGGGGCCTCCGATCCTGGTGGTCCGACCGTGTTCCGGGGCCGGAACCGGGGCCTAGGGCCGAAGGTCCGTCGGTACCTCCGAACGGCGCCGGACCGGGCGAAACGCTTCCGATCACGAGAAGAGGCCGAATCGCGCCCGGCTGTCACATCCGGCGAGATCGAAGCGTCACGAGGGGGAGCCCACTCCACCCGCACGTGGGGGGAGAGGTGGGGTGGGCGGCCCGGCCCGCCACCGAGCGCGCTCGGTGGC